>CANJXI010000003.1 GCA_947478785.1 Caulobacteraceae bacterium | reverse complement strand
GGCGCGTGGTCGAACACCTCCGGATTGGTGCAGACGTTCTTGCCGTCGGGCCGGTGGATGTAGTCGACCTTGTACTTCTTGTTGAACTCCTCGGCGTTCTCCGGCCGTTGGAGGCGCAGGCGTTCGGCCGGGGTCTGGGTCGCCAGATATCCGTCCCTGACGATGTCGCTCGGGCCGTCGGGACAGTCGATGGCGTCCCTGTTCTTGAAGAGCGCGGTCGAGAAGTCGGTCAGGACGAAGCCGTAGCTCCCCTGGGGGTCGGGCGCGTGGCCGCCGCCATGCGCCGCGTAAATCCAGCAACCGCCTCCCAGGAGGAGGCCGGCGAGCGAGATGGCAAGACGACGCATCGACCTAATCTCCTGCATCCAGAGCCTGACAGCGGCGCCCGGGGATCAGCCCGGCGGCAGCTGCACCAACTCGAACATGTTGCCGTCGGGATCTTCGGCAAATCCGATAATGGCGTTCCCCGGCAGCTCGCGCAGGGGCTGACGCAAGGGATATCCCGCCGCCGCCAGCCGCGCGGCCAGGGCCCTCAGATCCCGCACCGTGAGCACCAGCCGGTTGCTCATGCCGCGGGCCTGGTTGGGCGCGGCGCCGGCCTTCGAATAGGTGAGCATGATGCCGGATTTCTCGCCCGGCCAGGTGAACGAGGATTCCGTGAAGGCGCCGTGATCCGTCCGCCGGATCTGGGTCATGCCGAGGCCCTTGGTGTAGAAGGCCAGCGCGCGGTCCGGATCGGCCGTGGGCGCCACGGCGAACATGATGGAGCCGGTCGCCGGCGGCTCGGCCGCGCCGGCGAGCCCGGCGGCGGCCGACAGCGACACCACCGCCAGGAACGCAAGGCAGAGCTTGGCCGGCCGCCTCACGCCAGGATTTCCGAGATCGTCTTGTTGGTGTCCATGCTGCCCGTCCCCCAGCGGTCGACGGTGACGCCCATGATCTGCTGCATCGTCAGGCCCACCCGGGTGGCCGGCGTGCCGCCGCCGTCGATATGCAGGCCGGTCTTGATGCGTCCGCCCGCGCGGCCGGCCAGCATCACCGGGATGCCTTCGACCGTGTGCTCCTTGGCGAAGTTGCACTCAGAATGGGCCAGCACCATGCAGTGGTCGAGGAGGGTTCCGTCGCCCTCCTTGAGCGAGGCGAGCAGGCCCACGAAATAGCCGAAACCCTCCATGCAGCGCTCGACGAAGAAGGTGGATTCCGGCTGGTAGCCGAGCTTCGGATCGATCTGTTCCTCGTGCGTCAGCTGGTGGTGCGAGATGGTGCTGCCCAGCCGGGTGAGGGACGATGCGGGCTGGTTGAAGCTCATGTTGAAGACGCGGGTCTGGTTGCAGGCGAGCGCCATGACCAGAAGCTGCGCCATGACCTTGTGGTTGACCACCACGTGCTCGATCTGATTGCCCACCTCGCCCATGGGCGGCGCGTCCGGAATCTTGCAGGCCACCAGCGGCTGGGGCTTCTCGAGCTGGATGGCCAGCTGCTGCTCGGTCTGCCGCAGGGCCGTGTAGTACTGGTCGAGCCTCCGGCGATCCTCGGCGCCGACCGAATTCTCCAGGTCCTTGCGCTGCTCGCTGACCGCCGACAGGACGCTCTTGCGCGCCATGACCATCGGGTCGGGCTTGAACTCGCCGCTGTTGGGGTCGGTGAACCCGGGCCCGAAGAGGCGCGTGTAGAGGCCGGCCGGCGAGCCTTCGGCCGGATTGAGGCTGCCGTTGCCGCGACCGCTCAGGGAATTGCTCTGGTCGCCCGTCGCCGAGATCTCCAGCGACCGGAAGCGCGTGCTGCTTCCCACCTGGTCGGAGATCAGCACGTCGAAGGACGGGGCCGGCAGGACACCGCCGGTGGGCGCGACGCCGGTGCGGAAGCCGATGCCGCCGCTGCCGTGGGGAATGTTCGGCTTGCCGTCCAGCTTGACGTCGTAGCCGGACAGGATCGAGACTTGGTCCTTCCACGGCTCGATCGCCTTGAGCTCGGGACCGATGTCGTAGTTGCGGCCGAGCACCGTCGGTTTCCAGCGGCCGGGCGTCACGCCCAGGCCCCAGAACCAGGTCCCGAACCGCAGCGGCATCGGCGCACCGGCGGCCAGCGCCGTGCCGCCATCGTTCAGGAAGCAGTCCAGCAGGGGCAGGCTCACCGACACCGCCGCCCCGTTCAGGAAGCCGCGCAGGATCTTTCTGCGAGATGGAAAGGGCATCATTGGACCTCTTTCGCCTTAGCGCCCGCCGGGCGCAGTTCGGCCACCTTCGCGGCCGGCAATTCGGATGTCGGCGGCGCGTAGAATTCAGGGCTGAGCGCGACCCGCTGCATCAGGACGCGGAACCGGTAGCCGCCCGCCTGGAAGTCCTTGAAGAGCGCGTCCACCCAGCCCTTGGGAAGCCTGGTCCTGGTCCTGCCAACCGCATATTCCGCCACGCGCTGGGTCAGGCATCGGCTGGGCGCGGGGCTCTGCGACAGCAGCTGGCCCAGGCCCGCGGCGCCGGTGAAGTCCTTGTTCTCGAAACTGCCATGGGCGTCGATCGCGGCGCCGTTCTCGGCGCTTCGGTAGGCGCCGATGCCGTCGAAATTCTCCAGGGGAAGGCCGAGCGGGTCGGTGACCTTGTGGCAGGCCGCGCAGACGGGGTTGGACACATGCTGGGTGAGCCGCTGGCGGGCCGTCCGCCGCTCGGCGGTGGAGGCGCCGTTGAAGCCCGAGAAGTCGACATTGGCCGGCGGATCGGGGACTGGCTGGCACATGAGCACCTCGCGGATCGCCCGCCCGCGCAGCGTCGGCGAACTGCGGCCCTCATGCGAGTTCAGCGCCAGGAACGCGCCCAGCCCCAGCAAGCCGGCGCGATCGTCATTGGCCGGCAGCGCATAGGGCTGCCACCCGGTCTGGGCGACGGGAACGTCGTAGATCACCCCAAGGCGACGGTTCATGAAGGTCTGCCGGGTTGTGAAGATCTCCGGGTAGGGCGCGTCGCGGACGATCAGGTGGTCGACCACGGTGCGCAAGGCCTGCTCCGGCAGGTCCTCGGCCACCTGGGGGTTGAAGGCCCCATAGACCACCGGGTCCTTGGTGAGCTCATAGGCCCGGTCGAGGTTCAGGAAGTCGGTGAAGAAGGCGCGCGCGCCCTGCTCCAGGCGCGGGGAGGCCAGCAGCCGGTCGGCCTGCGCCCGCAGGCCCTTGGCCGCGTCCAGATCGCCGCGGCTCGCCGCCGAAAGCAGGTCCTTGTCGGGGCCGGTGTTCCACATCAGGAAGCTGAGCCGCGAGGCCTTGCTATAGCCGTCGAGCGTCTGTCCGTCGGCCGTGGCGCGCTCCACCCGGTAGAGGAACTCCGGCGAGACCAGGATGGCGGCGAGGCCGAGGCTCAGACCGGCGTAGAAGTCACCGGTCGTCGCCGTGGCGGCGCCGGCCGTGCGAACGTAGAAATCGACCTCCCCGGGCGACAGCGGCCGACGGACGAGGTAGCGACCGACCTCGCTGTAGAAGGCGCCCGCGCAGGCCGGGGCCGGAAGCCGGGCGTCGGCGGGCGCGCAGGGCACGAAGGTGGCGCGGTGGCGCTTGTCGGTGACCTGCAGGGCGATCGACCGGGCCATGAGGTCATACTGTTCGAATCCGGCCGGCGAGATGGCGCTGTCGGAGGTGCCGGTGGCGATCAGCCCACGGTCCGAGCGGGCGACCTTCTCGAACCGCCCGGCCACCTTGATGTCGCGCCCGAAGATGTCGGCGATGGTCTGCCTGTACTGCGACTCCGTCAGCCGGCGCATGCCGACGACCCGGCCGGACGGCGCAGCGGCGGCGGCCAGACCGGCGGGCGCCGCCTTTTCCGTCGTCGCACATCCCAGAAGGCTCGCGGCCAGCGCGACCGCAAGGGCGCCCCCAGAGGCGCGGCGGCTCCAAGGACCCAATCTGGTCTTGCCGCGCCGGCGTTCGCCGCGCTCGTGCAGGTGACCGATCATCTGGCGACTATCGCGATCCCAATGTAACGGCATTATTTCAAAAACATGGGAGCGGCGCAGGCGTAGGACGCCGCGCCTCGGGCGGGTTCCCGCGCACTCGGCTACCGGGCGGCCAGACGGGTGGCGGCTGTCGATGGCGCCTCATACTGCAGCCGGATGGGCGTGAAGCTCTTCACGGGCGCGGAAGCGTCGGCGTCTTCGCGCGTGTAGACGATCTTGCCCTTGAAGCTCCAGTAGCGGGCGCCGGACCGGTCGACCGGGCGCCAGTCGCCGACCGCCCTGGCCGCCATGGGGGCCGGCAGGGCGGCCAGGTGGTCGGGACAACCGGAGACGCAGGCCGACGCTGTCCTGGCGGTGTAGAGGAAGCGGCCCGTGACATCGGCCAACACGTAGTAGGGCTGGTCCCAGCGCGCCTGGAACTCGCCAGGCGCGACGAAGCCGGGGACCGGCGGGACGAAGGCCGCAGCCTGCCAGACATCCTGCTGCCCATCCCCCTTGGCTTGCAGCGGGGCGGTGTCGCGGGAGAACCGATAGAGCCCATAGCCCTTGTAGGTCAGCTGCCGCGTTCCCTCCGGCCGGGTCGCCACGCCCCATTCGCCATGCGGCTTTTCGGCGCCGTCGGTCAGCAGCGGGGGCCAGAGCTGCGCGCACTCGTCGGTGCACCGCGACAGGCCGCGGGCGCGGTCGGGCTTGTAGATATAGAGCGCCATGCCCTTGGTGTCGGTGAGCAGGAACTCATGCTGCAGCGACTGGACCACCACCTCCCGGGGAGCGTCCGCCGGCGGCGGATTTTCAGCCTTCGAGGCCGCCGGCCAAAGCGCGCAGGCAGCCGCGGTCAGCAGGATGGGGCGCATGGTGGTTCCTCCCCCCGAGGCCTAGCGTATCCCAGGCGCCCGGAGCGTATGGGCGGACTCTAGCAAATCGTGGTTTTCCCACAAGAACCCGTCGGGTTCGGGGATGGCGCGGCGGCGATATCGGCGGCATGATCCGCGCCGCCAAGCCGACGCGATCTCCCGGGCGGGAACTAACAGGCGCCGGACGGCCAAGGGGAGTAGACATGAATCTCAAGGGTAAGGTCGCGATCGTCACGGGCGGCGCGCGCGGTATCGGCCGGGCCTATGCGGAGGCGCTGGCCGGCGCCGGGGCGGCCGTCTTGATCGCCGACCTGCTGGAAGCCGAAGGCGCCGAGACGGTCAAGGCCATCGAGGCCAAGGGCGGCCGCGCGATCTTCAAGTCGGTGGACGTCTCGAACGAAGCCTCGACCCAGGCCATGGCCGAGACGGCCGCCGCCGAGCTCGGCGGCATCGACATCCTGGTCAACAACGCCGCCATGTTCGCCAGCCTCAAGGGCGGCGCTATGGCCGATATCTCCCTGGAACGCTGGGACCGGACGATGGCGGTCAATGTGAAGGGGCCGTGGCTGTGCAGCAAGGCGGTGGCGCCGTTCATGCGGCTTCGCGGCGGCGGAGCGATCGTCAACCAGTCGTCGATCTCCGCCTTCGGCATGGCGGGCATGCTCGACTACACCGCCTCGAAGGCGGCCGTGATCGGCATGACCAAGAGCCTGGCCACCGAGCTCGGGCGCGACAACATCCGCGTCAACTGCATCGCCCCTGGCGGCACCGCCACCGAAGCCTATTCCGAGATCCTGGGCGGACGCATGGAGATCGCCGAGGCGACCGCGAAATCCAAGCAGCTCATCGCCGAGATCATGAAACCCGAGGACATGGCCGGCACGCTCATGCACCTCGTGAGCGACGGGTCGAAATTCGTCACCGGCCAGACCTTCGTCGTCGACGGGGGCCGCTATTTCCTTGGCTGACGGCCGGACGGCGCGTCAGATGTCCAGCCGGTAGACGCGCCGCGCCGTGCCGAAGAACAGCGCCGCCTTCTCGTCGGCGGAGGCGCCGGCCGCGATGCGCTTGTAGGCGTTCCAGACGACCCGGTAGCTGGCCGTCATGCCATCGACCGGGAAGTTGCTCTCGAACATGCAGCGGTCCGGGCCGAAGGCCTCGATGCCGGTCTCGATGTAGGGCCGCCAGGCCTGGGCGAGCGTCTCGGAATCCTGGGCCCCCCCCGCGAGCGGCAGTCCGGAGATCGGGTTGCCGAGGCCGCCCAGCTTGAGCGTGACGTTCGGCTGCCCGGCCACAAGCCGCAGCCGGTCGCGCCAGGTCGTGAATTCCTCCCGCGAGACCTTGCCGTCCGGGCCCGCCGCGCCCGCGCCGCCCAGGTGATTCAGGATGATCTGGGTCTGCGGGAACGCCTGCGCCAGGTCGGCGACTTCCGGCAGCTGGGGCGCGGCCACCGCCAGGTCGAAGCTGAGGCCGAGCGGCTGTAGATGCCGGAACCCCGCCCGGAACGCGGGGTCCAGCAGCACATGGGGCTGGCCGGTGGAGCCCGATAATGTGCCCGGGCGCTCGTCATAGCTGACGTTGTTGCGGACCCCACGGTAGCGATCCCCGCCCGCGCGGAGGTGCGCCTCCAGCACCCCGCGCGCCGCATCGCCCCGGCGCAGATCGGCGTTGCCGACGATGCCGGCGCAGAGCCGAACGTCCCCGAAGACGCCGCTGGCCGCCATGGCCGCGACGCCGTTGACGAACTCCACCTCGCCCACCGAACTCAGTTCGGGCGGCCCGTCGGCCCGGTACATGGCATGGGCCTCGAGGAAGACCGTGGCGCGGACGTTGTGGCCGCTGGTGGTGTCGGCCAGCAGCTCCTCGAACAGGAAACGCGGGCGGTTGCGATACATGGCGGCGAGGATCGCCGATCCGGCGTCTTGTCGGGCCTCGAGCGCCTCGATCGTGGCCTGGGGGATGAGCCAAAGGTGATGGTGGGGATCGACGATAGGCAGGCCGGGCTCGATGACGGCCTCGATGTCGGCACGATCATTCTGCGTCATGTCAGCCCCCTCGCAAGCTACAGCCCAAAGGTGCTTTCCGGCGCTCGCCAGTCCAGCCTGGCCTTGCGGTGGGAGATCAGCCAGCGCTCGCCCACCCGGCGGAAATCATCCACGTAGTAGCCCGAGTGATCCGGGCCGATGTCGGTGAGCACGACGTAGTAGGTCCTGGCCTTGGCGGTGTCCGGCCCGGTGATGTCGATCTGGCAGGTGGTGATGTTGTGCCGCACGAACGAGACCGCCTTGGCCCTGGGCGCGGCGTCCGGATCGCGCCCGGCGCCGCTCATCCACTGGCGGATCCGCTCGCGGCCCTCCTGGCGGAAGCTGCCGGTCTCGAGCACGCCGTCCTCGGTGAAGACCTCGGCGAACTCGTCGGCCCGCGCGCGGTCGCCGGCCATGTTGTAGCTGGCCAGGGTGTGGCGGATGGCCTCGCGGGCCAGGAGTTCATCGACGGTCATGGGGCGCAGGCTCCAGCACCCAGCGCCGCATGGCAAGGCGCCATTACATCCCCCGGCGGCGCGGCCGGATCCTGGCGGCTTGCGCCGCGCCGGTCGCGGACAGACTGTGCGCGCCGAAACCACGGGAAGGATACCATCATGGATCTGCAGCTGTCCGGCAAACGCGTGCTGATCACCGGCGCATCCAAGGGCATCGGCCTGGGGGTCGCCCGCGTGTTCGCCGAGGAAGGCTGCGACGTCGTGCTTGTGGCGCGCCGCGGCGAGGTTCTCGAAGCGGCCTGCGGCAAGATCCGCGGAGATTACGGCGTGACCGCGCAAGCCGTCGCCGCCGACCTTTCCCGCCAGGACGAGGTGGAACGGGTCGCCGAAGAGGTGGGCGCGATCGATGTCCTGGTCAACAACGCCGGCGCTATCGGATGGGGCGACCTGATGGCGTTGGACAACGCGGCCTTCCGCGCCATGTGGGAGCTGAAGGTGTTCGGCTATATCAGCATGTGCCGCGTCTTCTACCCGGTCCTCAAGGCCCGAGGCGGGGTGATCGTCAATGTGATCGGCGCCGCCGGCGACGAATGGCGCGACCCATCCTATATCGCCGGAAGCACCGGCAACGCGGCCCTGATCGGCTTTACCAGGACCCTGGGCCAGGGCGCGATCTGGGACGGCGTCCGCGTGGTGGGCATCAACCCGGGACCGGTCGCCACCGACCGCTACGTCGATCGCCTGCATGACCGCGCGCGCCATGAACTGGGCGACGGCGAGCGCTGGCGCGAGTTGCTCGACTTGCCTTTCGGCCGGCCGGCCGAGCCCGAGCATATCGGCTATGCGGCGGCCTTCCTGGCTTCGCCGCGCTCCGCCGCCACGGCGTCCACGGTCCTGACCATCGACACCGGGCTTGGTCGGCCGACGCCGCGCGGACGCTGAAGCGTCGGCGGACGCACCTATGGCAGGGCGAAGGCGGTGATCACGGCGTAGGACCGGCCGCCCTTCGAGGCGTTGGAGGTCACCGCCACGATCTGCCGGCCGCCCGCGTCGAGATAGGTCATGGGCTTGCTGGAGTTGGCGTCGGGCAGGTCGCCCTCGAACAGCAGCCGCCCGGTCTCGCTGTCGAAGGCGCGGAAGGCGTGGTCGCGGGTGGCCCCGATGAAGGTGATCCCGCCAGCCGTGGTCATTGGACCGCCGAAGGTGGGCGTCCCGATGGTGAACGGCAGGCCGGACTTCATGCCCATCGGCCCCAGGTCGCGGGCGCTGCCCACCGGGCGGCTCCAGAGAAGCTTGCCGGTGGTCAGGTCGACGGCGTTGATCAGGCCGTGCGGCGGCGCCTGGCAGGGCACCTTGATCGGCGACAGGAAGGGGGTGATGTCGGCGGCGTAGGGCGCGCCTTCCTGAGCGACGGCCAGGCCGTGGTTGCCGGTCACATTGACCTTGATCCCCCGCTTCAGAGCCTCGGCGCGGGTGAGCAGGCGGTTGTAGTTCACGGTCCGGTTGGAGGCATAGAAGGCCAGGTGGCGCGCGGGATCCACCGACGCGCTCGCCCAGTTCACACCCCCGATATAGCCCGGGTCGGCGATGCTGGGGGTCAGGCCCGGAGGGGTCAGGGTGCCCTCGTAGCGGGCCTCCTTGAACTTGATCCGGCACCAGAGCTGGTCGATGGCGGTGAGACCCCACATGGAGCTCTCCTTGAGCTTCGGGCCGCCCAGGTTCGGCATGGCCGGCGACCAGGGCTGCGTCGCCGAGATGTGCTCGACCGCGCCCGCCTGCGGGGCCGGACGCTCCTCCACCGGGAACACCGGCTTGCCGTCTCGGCGGTCGAGGACGAAGACCTGGCCGCGCTTGCTGGTCTGGACGACCACCGGGATGACGCCCGACTTGGTGGGCAGGTCGACCAGGGTCGGCTGGGCGCTGACGTCGAAGTCCCAGAGGTCGTAGTGGGTCAGCTGGAACGACCAGCGCGGCTCGCCCGTCTCGACATCGAGCGCCACCACCGAGTTGCCGTAGCGGTTGGTCTCGGGCGTCCGGGCGCCGCCCCAGTAGTCCGGCGTCGCGACGCCGGTGGGCGCATAGACAAGTCCCAGGGCGTCGTCGGCGCTCATGTGGCCCCAGACGTTGGGCGTGCCGGAGGTGTAGAATTCACCGGGCTTCGGCGCGCCGTGATTGGTCGGGTTGCCGGCGTCCCAGGCCCAGGCGAGCTTGCCCGTCACCGCATCGTAGGCGCGCACGACGCCCGAGGGTTCGCCGACATACTGGCCGTCGGCCACCTGGCCGCCGACCACGATCTTGCCGCGGACGATGGTCGGCGCCGAGGTCAGCCCGTAATAGCCCGGCCCGCGCATCTTGATGCCCTCGCGCAGATCGACCATCCCGCCGGCGCCGAAGGTCGGGCAGAGTGCGCCGGTCCGGACATCGACGCCGAACAGCTGGCCGGTCTGGGTGGTGGTATAGACGCGCTCGGCGCAGGGACCCGTGGCCGCCGGGACCCGGTAGTAGCCGACGCCCCGGCACTTGGACTGGGAAAAGCCCGTCCGGTCGATCTGCGGTTCGAAGCGCCAGCGGACCTTGCCGTTCTGGGAATCCAGCGCGGTGATGTCGTTCAGGGGCCCGCAGACGTAGACGCTGTCGCCGACCTTGAGCGGGATCGCCTGCATCCAGCCGTAGATCCTGGGCGGCAGGGCGGGGCCCAGGGTGGTTGTCCAGACGACCTTCAGCTTGCCGACGTTGGCCTTGTTGATCTGGGTCAGGGGCGAGAAATAGGCGCCGTCGAGGGTGCGGCTGAAGATCGGCCAGTCGCCGTCCTGCGGCGTGGCGGCCGCGACCGCAGTCGGCGCGGCGCGGGCCTGGACGGGCCGGTAGCCGGAGTCGAAGGCCACCGCCGCGACCAGGACGACGCCGGCCGCCACGCAGAGCCAGCCCGCGAGCCTGGACGGACCACGGCTGGAGAACAGTGCGCCGATCAGGAAGGGCAGGCCCAGCACGGCCGGCGAAAGCACCCGCGGCGCCAGCGCCCAGCCGTTGAGCCCCGCCTCCGCCAGCGCCCAGACGAGCGTGCCCGCCATCAGCAGCAGGAAAAGGGTCGCGCCCAACCGCCAGCGCCCGAGGATCACGGCGAGGCCGGACACCGCCGCGGCGAGGCCCGCGATCAGGTAGTAGGGAGACCCGCCAAGCGCGATCAGGCGCCCGCCGCCCACGGCCAGCACGCCGCCGATGGCCAGCAGGCACAGCCCGTAGACGATGGCCGCCAACCGGCCCGCGATCCCGCCCGCGCCCATGCGGCGCTCATCCGGCGCTCCCGTTCCACTCATGACGTCTCCCCCTCGACTTTGGCAAACTTGAGCATGCCTTCCGGCGAAAATCGAGCCGCGATCGAGCGGCCCGGCCAACCTATCGCGGCGTTCGTCCCCTGGGCGGGGGCGGCGGTCTGTGATCCTCTACGGATCTGACGCGAGGAGAGCACGGGTGCGGGACGACGACTTCTTCTGGGACGGCGCCAGGGAACGCCGGCTGCTGATCCAGCGGTGCGGCGAATGCGGGCAGGTCCGTCATCCGCCCGGGCCAATGTGCGGGCGCTGCCAGAGCGTGGCGGTGGATATCGTCGAATGCTCCGGCCGGGCCAAGGTGGAGGGCTGGCTGGTCTCCAAGCATCCGACCCGGCCCGACGACCATCCCCGCATCGTGGCGCGCCTGCGGTTGGATGAGGGGGTCGCGATGATCTCCAACCTCCAGGGGATCGCGCTCGAGGACATCCGCGAAGGCTTGGCCGTGGAGGTGTTCTTCCAGGAGATCGACGGCAAGGTCCTGCCGCAGTTCCGGCTAGCGGGCGTCACCGCATGAGGCCGCACCCGATAACCCTGACCGCCATCGCGGGCATAGGCGAGACGGACTATTCGTCGAACTCCGGGCGAAGCGAGCTGCACCTGGCGGCCCAGGCCAGCCTGGCCGCGATCCGCGACGCCGGCCTGACCCCCGCCGACATCGATGGGCTGGTCACCTTCACCTACGATTCCAGCAACGAGCTGGAGCTGCAGCGGGCTTTGGGCGTTCCGGCGCTGAACTGGACGGGACGGACACCTTTCGGCGGCAATGGCGCCATGGCCACCGTGCAGATGGCGGCGGCGGCCGTGGCCTCCGGCGTGGCGAACGCGGTGCTGATCTACCGCGCCTTCAACGAGCGGTCGGGCGCGCGCTTCGGGGCGCCGGAGACCTCGCGGATCATGGGCGGCGGCCTGAAGAACGACTTCCACTACGATTTCGGTTTCGACACCGCGGCCAAGATGTACGCCATGACCTACCAGCCCTATGCCCGGCGCTACGGCGTCACCAGCGAGGACCTGGGCCGCTATGTGGTGACCGCCCGCGACTATGCGGCGACCAACCCGCGAGCCACCTACTACCAGCGGCCGCTCACGCTGGAGGAGCACCAGGCCTCGCGCTGGATCGTCGAGCCCTTCATCCGGCGCTGGGACTGCTGCCTGGAGACCGACGGCGGATCGGCGCTTGTGGTCACTTCGCTGGACCGGGCGCGGGATCTGAAGCAGCCCGTGGTGCGCGTGCATGGCGCGGCCCAGCGGCATGGGCTCAACAGCCGGACGGCCTATGACGTCTATCGGAGCGACGACGACCGGGCCGCCGACGAGCGGTCGATCAACGAGCAACTCCACCGCCAGAGCGGCTTCCGTCCGCACGAGGTGGACGCGGCGATGATCTACGACGCCTTCTCGCCCGCAGTGTTCTTCGGGTTGGAGAACCGCGGCTTCTGCGGGCCCGGCGAGGCCAAGGCCTTCATCGCCGAGGGTCACATCGGACGCGGGGGATCGATGCCGGTCAACACCCACGGCGGGCTGGTCGGCGAGGCCTATATCCACGGAATCAACAGCATCATCGAAGGCGTGCGCCAGATCCGCGGCCAGGCGGCCAACCAGGTGGCCGGGGTCGAACGGGTTCTTGTCACCGGCGGCAGCGCGCTGGTCATCGGGACACCTTGACGAAACCCGGCTGAAGCCGGCCGCCGTTTTCCCGACGGGCTTGGTGGTCCGGCGCAATTGGCCGAAGGTGGCGAGGCGGGGATGACTCGCGAAGGAGGCCGCCTCTTGGCGAACGCGACTGCCACGCCCGCACCGAAGCCCGAAGGCATGCTGGGACCGCTGAAGTTCCCGACGTTCCGGCGGATCTGGTCGGCCAGCCTGCTATCGAACCTGGGCTCGCTGATCCAGGGGGTCGGCGCGGCCTGGATCATGACCCAGCTGACGTCGAAAGCGGGGGTCGTGGCCCTGGTGCAGACCGCCCAGATGGCGCCGATGCTGCTGCTGGCGCTGCCGGCCGGGGCGATCGCCGACATGTATGACCGGCGCCGGGTCGCCCTGGTCGGCCTGTGCATCGCGCTCACCGGCGCCACGTCGCTGGCGGTGCTGACCTTCGCCGGACTGGTCACGCCGGCGCTGCTGCTGAGCGCCTGCGTGGTCATCGGCGTGGGCGGCTCGATCCTGGGGCCCGCCTGGCAGGCCTCGGTCGGCGAGCAGGTGCCGCCGGAGGCCCTGCCCTCGGCGGTGGCGCTGAACAGCATCAGCTACAACATCGCCCGCAGCTTCGGGCCGGCGATCGGCGGGGTGATCGTGGCCGCCGCCGGCGCGGCCGCGGCCTTCGCCACCCAGGCCGCCTTCTACCTGCCGCTGCTCTACGCCCTGTTCCGCTGGAAGCGGACCCAGGAAGCCGCGCGCCTGCCGCCGGAGGGGCTGGGCCGGGCGATCATCTCCGGCGTCCGCTATGTGTTCCACTCGCCGCCGATCCGCACGGTGCTGGTGCGCACGCTGGCGACCGGGCTGATCGGGGCCGCGACCTCGGCGCTGATGCCGTTGATCGCCCGCGACGTGCTGGGCGGCACCGCCCAGACCTTCGGGCTGCTGCTGGGGGCGTTCGGCGTCGGCGCGGTGACCGGGGCGCTGAACATCACCCGGCTGCGGCACAGGTTCTCGGCCGAGCACCTGGTCCGCGGCTCCACCTTCGTCATGGGGCTGGGGGTGGCGGTCGTGGGCTTCTCCACCAGCCTGCCGGTCACCGCCGTGGCGCTGTTCGTCGCCGGCAGCGGCTGGATGCTGAGCATCAACGAACTCAACGTCGCCATCCAGACCTCCGCGCCGCGCTGGGTGACCGGGCGCGCCCTGGCCACCTTCCAGGCCGCCATCGCCGGCGGCATGGCCATCGGCGCCTGGGGCTGGGGCCAGGTGGCGCAGGCCCAGGGGGTGGAGATGGCGCTCCGGGTCTCGGCGCTCGGACTTTTGCTGCTGCCGCTGCTGGGCGTCGGCATGCGGCTGGCCGACCGCGGGCTGACCAGCGGCCTGGCCGAGCCGCTGGCCGATCCGGAAGTGGCGCTGGCGCTGACCCATCGCAGCGGCCCGATCCGGGTGGAGGTGGAATACAAGGTCGATCCCGCCGACGCGCGCGCCTTCTTCGTCCTGATCCAGCAGAACCGCACGGTGCGCCAGCGGACCGGCGGCTACGACTGGTCGATCGCCCGCGACGTGGCCCAGCCGGAGCTGTGGATCGAGAGCTACAGCTGCCCGACCTGGCTCGACTACCTGCGCCAGCGCGACCGGGCCACCCAGGCCGAGCGCGACCTGCAGGACAAGATCCGCGCCTTCCACGACCACTCGGTTCCGGTGCGCGTGCGCCGCTGGCTGGAGCGGCCCTTCGGCTCGGTCCGCTGGCACGATTCCTCGCCCGACCGGGGATCGGCGGGCGTCGCCCCGCTTTGATGCACGCGCCATCGCCTGAGGCCGTTGACGGCGGCCCGCCGGCGCGTCAGCAATGCGCCGCAGAACACGCGGAGGAGACGGCATGGCGGGACAAGAGGTTCGCTACGAGACGAACGGCAAGACGATGGTGGGAAGCCTCCATCGGCCGGCGGGCGGCGGCAAGGCGCCGGGCGTGCTGGTGTTCCCGGAGGCCTTCGGGCTCGGCGACCACGCCATGGAGAAGGCCGAGCGGATCGCCCGCGAGCTGGGCTATGTGGCGCTGGCCTGCGACCTGCACGGCGATCGCGGAATCATCGGCATGGCCGATCTCGGCCCCGCCCTAGAGCCGCACCGCACCAGCGCCGCGCACGTCCGCGCCCATGTGACCGGCGCGCTGAAGGCCCTGGCCGCGCAGCCCGACGTGGACGCCGGCCGGATCGCCGCCATCGGCTACTGTTTCGGGGGCACCATGTCCTACGAGCTCGCGCTCAGCGGCGCGGACATCAAGGCCGCCATCGGATTCCACAGCGGGCTGCAGGTGACCTCGGCGCAAGACGCCAAGCAGATCAAGGCCAAGGTCATGGCGCTGCTGGGCGCCGACGACCCGGGCATTCCGCCCGACCAGCGCCAGACGTTCGAGACGATGCTGACCGAAGCCGGCGTCGACTGGCAGGTGACGCTCTATGGCGGGGTGGTGCACAGCTTCACCAACAAGGACGTCGACAAGCTGGGCATGCCGCCGGCCTTCGCCCGCTACGACGAAGCCGCCGACCGCCGCTCCTGGCGCCAGATGGCCGGCCTGCTGGAAGAGGTCTTCGCGGCCTGACGGCGGGTATAATTCGATATGTATCGAATTATGTCCTCTCCCCCGCGAAGCGAGAGGGAGAGGATGAAGGAGAGGGCGGCGAAGGCCTCCCCGCATCCACTTTGCTCCACCCGAGGATCATCGAATGGAGCCCGGCGCGGACACAAATTCTGAGCCGCCCTCTCCCGGCCTCTCCCTCTCGGGCTTCGCCCGGGGGAGAGGGGTGTTTAGCTGACGGTCGAAGTTTGTGGCTTGGGCGCGACCGCCGCCGGCTTGGCGTCATAGACTTCCGGCCGGTAGCCGATGAACCGGCGCGGGCCTTCGAGCAGGGGCTGGCCCGGCGCCCAGACGCCGACGACCTTCTCGGCGGACAGGGCGGCGATGGCCTCCGGCGCATAGCCGAGCTCGGTCAATATGGCCTCCGTGAACTCCCCCATCACCAGGGGCGGGCCCTGGACCGGCGACGGCGTCTCGGAGAAGTCGAAAATCTGGCCCCACTGGTCGAGCTGGCCGACCAGGTGCTGGCGGTAGCTGACCGTCCAGCCGCGCTCGCGGTACCAGGGGATGTCATGCAGGCGGACCCCGAAGGTGGGGTCGCTGACCTCCGCCGGCACGCCGGCCGCGTCGAGCCGGTCGCGCCAGTCGGCGGCCGGGCGGGCCCTGAACGCCAGGGCCAGGGCGGCGCGCAACGCCTTGTCGTTCACGCGGCGGCCCGCGGTGTCGGCGAACCCCGGCTCGCGCAGGGCGGGCGCGCCGAGCGCGCCGACCAGTGCGTCCCAATGGGCCTGCGTCATCGCCGCGATGGCGATCCAGCCGTCCGCGGTCTCATAGAGGCTGTAGAGCGCCGCCATGCCGGTCTGCATGGCGTCCAGGCGCGGGCGGTCGAACCCCGAACCGTCCGGGCGGCCGATCACGTGGGAGGTGTTGAGGAGCTGGGCGTTGATGATCGCCGAGGAGACGAACTGGCCCTCGCCGGTCCGCTTGCGGTGGTAGAGGGCCTTGAGGATGCCGTTGGCCGCCAGGAAGCCGTTGCCGGTGTCGCCAAAGGCGGTGAGCGACCACAAGGGCTTGCCGCCGTCGGCCATGCCGCCGTCCTCGTACTCCAGGCCCGCCAGGCAGGCGCCGGTCTGGTCGTTGGCCGGAAGGCTCTCGCGCGGGCCGCGCTCATGGCCGCGCATGTGGCAATAGATCAGGTCGGGCCGGATGGCCTTCAGGCTCTCGTGGTCGACGCCCAGGCGCTGGGCGGCCGGGTAGCGCATGTTGGTCAGCACCACATCGGCGGTCTTCACCAGCGCCCGGAACACCTCCATGCCCTGGGGCGCCTTGAGGTCGACGCACAGGCTGCGCTTGCCGCGGTTGCAGGCGAAGGCCAGGTGGTTCTTGTGAAAGTAGTAGTCGTGGAAGGCGTTGATCTTGATGACGTCGGCGCCCAGGTCCGACAGCACCTGGCCGGCATAGGGTCCGGCCACCGCCAGGCCGAGGTCGAGCACACGGACGCCGGCCAAGGGCGCGGCCCTGGTCGCCGCGGCCGGGGGCGCGGTGGCCGCCGGACGGGTCTTCAGCGCCTCGGCCTCGGCCCTGATCTCGGCGGTGTGCTGGCCCACGGCGGGCGCGGCGCCTCCGGGGCGGCTCGGCGTCTTGTCGAGGTCGATCACCACGCCGACCTGGCGGATCGCGCCCAGCTCAGGGTCCACGAGTTCGCGCACGCAGCCGTCGGCCAGCAGCAGCGGATCGGCCAGCGCCGCCTCCGGCGAACGGACCTCCTGCATGGGCACGTCGGCGGCGGCGGCGGCGGAGAGCCAGTCGTCGGCGCCGAACTTGGTCATCCGCTCCGCCAGGATCGGGGCGTAGTGGGCGATGACGACGATCTCATCGAGGCTGGTGCTGAAGCGGTTGGGATCGTTCTGGGCGGTGAGGTCCGGCGAGTGGTTGATGGTGTCGCCGTCGGACGCGCCCAGCACGAAGCGCGGGTTCATCACCCACTGGTGGACCCAGCGGCCATCCTTGCACTGGAAGTGGCCCTTGGCCGAGCGGGAGCACTTGATCCAGGTGTTGTAGCTTTCCGCATAGGGGTTCTCGGCCCGCATCCAGGCGCTGTTGGCCGAAGCCCCGGCGCCCTGCAGCAGGGAGGTCTCCACCCACTGGCCGCGCCCGGACGTCTCGCGCGAGACCAGGGCGGCGTTGATCGCGGTGATGGCGGCGTAGAAGGCGCCCAGGCTGGCCGACGGGCCGGCCGTGGTCATCGGGCCCGGGCGCGGCGGCCCCTGCAGGATGTCGTAGGGCACCTCGAAATCGGGCAGCGGGTCGGGCTGGCGGGCCATGTGCAGCACCGAGCCCTCGCGCCAGCCGCGATGTTCCCAGTTGAGCCCCGTGCGCGCGGCGACCAGCAGGTCGTAGCCCGGACGGCCGGAATGCTCGTTGTCGCGTCCGTAGGCGGTGATCGACGCGTAGATCAGGCGCGGATTGAGGGCCGAGAGGGTCTCGTAGTCGATCCCCAGGTCCTTTGTGACGCCGGGCGCGAAGCTCTCCACCAGCACGTCGGCATGGGCGGCCAGGGCCTTGAACGCCTCCAGGTCGGCCGGGTCGCGCAGGTCGAGCACGGCGCTGCGCTTGCCCCGCTGCCAGGTCCTGTAGGCCAGCTGGCCGCGGAACGGGTCGCCGCCGGGCGGCTCGATCTTGACCACGTCGGCGCCGTGGTCGGCCAGGATCATGGTCGCCATGGGACCGGAGATCCCCCAAGACAGGTCCAGCACCCGGACGCCGTTCAGCGCTGCCGCCATGGTCTTCCTCCTATAGGCCCAGGCCCAGCAGCCGCTGGGCGTTCTCGTAGACGATCTTGCGGCGCGCCACCTCCGGCAGGCCGGCCTCGGCGAACTGCGACTTCACCTGGCTCTGCGAATTCGGCCAGCAGGTGGCCGGGTGCGGGAAGTCGGTGGACCAGTAGAGGCAGTCGGGCCCGAAGAAGTCGTAGGCCGCCTTCAGCCCGGTCGGCTCGTACATGAAGGTGGCCCCCATCTGGGTCTTGAAATACTCGCTCGGCAGCTTCTTCATGCCCGGGAACTTGTAGTGCAGGTGCATGCGCTCATCGAGTTTCTCGAAGAACCAGGGCAGCCAGCCCAGGCCCGGCTCCACGAACAGCACTTTCAGCTTCGGGAACTTCTCCATCGTCCCGGTGAGGATCCAGAAGGCGATCGGCTCGGCCAGGCCGAGCGCCGGGAGCATGGTGAAGATGCCGCGCTGGGGAGTCGGGTCGCGCTGGAAGACGTCGAGGAAGGAGGCCTTGATGTCCAGGTGGTTGAGGACCGTGAGGTTGTGGTCGCTGGCCGCGGCCCACAGGGGCTCGTAGCTGGGGTCGTGGAAATCCGGGAGGCCGAATTCCGAGGGATAGGCGTGGACCTGGATGCAGCGCGCGCCCTGTTTGGCCAGCCGCTCAACCTCCTTCACCGCCAATGGGATATCGGCCAGCGGCATCTGGTAGGCGGTCAGCAAGCGGTTGGGCGAGACCGAGGCGAAATCGGCCATGGCCTGGTTGAAGCCGGCGATCCCCTCGCGCCAGTCCTCGCCCATGTATTGCGGGATGCAGATCCGGTTGGCGCCCACCTCCGGGAAGATCACCTCGGCCTTGACCCCGTCGCGGTCCATGGCGGCCAGCTTGGCGTGGGGTTCGAAGTGGCCCGGGTCGCGGGCGGCCTCCAGGTCGACGAAATCGTTCTGGTCGAGGGGCGGTCGGCCGCCGCGGGCCGCGATCTGGGCGGCCTTGTGCTGACGGACGGCGGCGTCCCAGACACCCTGCATGCGCCTTGAAAGACGCGCCTTCACCCAGTCGTCCGTGAACTCGACGTGGGAATCCACCGAGATGAGCGGTTCGTGCACGATCGCGTTCATGGCGGGACTTCCCTAGGGACCAGCGCAAACAGTAAGCCCGGGGCGCGGCGCTCCGCCATGGCCTAATGTAACGCCGCCCGACTACAAATCCGCGCGCGTCTCCCCCGGCGCCCTAGCCGCGCATGTCGCGGCCCCCGTCCAGGTGGATCATCGAGCCGGTGATCGGGAGCGCCCTGGGCGAACAGAGAAAGGCGCAGGCGAACGCGATCTCGCTGGGGTCGGTGAAGCGCCGGATCGGTATGGCGGCGGCCAGCCGGCGGACGTGTTCGGGGTCGGAAAAGGTCGGATGGGTGACCGGGTCGCGGATGGTGTCGGCGATGCCGGGATTGATCTCGTTGACGGTGATCCCGTACTGCCCGAGCCCGGCGGCCAGCGACTTGGTGAGCGCGCGCAGGCCCCCCTTGGCGGTGGCGTCGGGCACGCGCAGCCAGCCGCCGGCCGAGCCGTCCGGCCCGCTCATGTGGATGATCCGGCCATAGCCCGCCTCGCGCATCGCCGGGACGAAAGCCTTGGCCAGATACCAGGAGGCCGAGAGCTGCTGGTTGAGGTGGGAATGCCATTCCTCATCGGTGGTCTCGAAGAAGTCCTTGCTCATCCGCCGCGCGGCGTTGCTGACGTAGATGTCCACGCGCCCGAAGGCCGCCTCGGCGCGCGCCTTCAGCTCGGCGATGGTGGCCGGGTCGCCCGCGTCGCCCATGACCACCAGGGCCTTCGCGCCGAGCGCCTCGGCGGCCTGGCGGACGGCCTCGGCCTCCTCGCGGTTGCTGCGCGCGTTGATGATGACGTTGGCGCCGCGCGCGGCGAACTCCAGGACGATCGCGCGGCCTATGTTGCGGCCGGAGCCCGTGACCAGCACGGTCCTGCCGGTGAAGTCGAGGTCCTGGTCGGGCAAGATGCGGACTCCGTTCAGGCCGCCGGCCGGTCGCCCGCGAAGGTGATGCGGCGCAGCTTGCGGGGGCCCGTGAAGTCGGCCACGCCGCGATGCTGGGTGACGCGCTCTTCCCACACGGCGACGACACCGAGGCGCCAGCGCAGCCGCACATGGAATTCCGGCGTGTTGATGTGCGCGAACAGCCTCTGCAGCAGCGCCTCGCTCTCATGATCGCCCATGCCGACGACGCGCTCGGACCAGTTGGCGTTGACGTACAGCATCTTGCGTCCGGTGACGGGGTCGCGGATCACCGCCGGATGGACGGCGGTCTGGGCCTGGTTGAGGAAGGGCACGCGAACGGTGCTGTGCAGGACTTCCAGGCCGTCCAGCAGCCGCTGGTCATGCGACGACAGGGCTTCATAGGCCGCGTACATGCTGGCCCACATGGTGTCGCCGCCCACCTCGGGCAGCTCCGCCGGGGTGAGCATGGCGGCCCGCGGCGGACGCTCGAGCGCCGTGCCGTCGGCGTGCCAGTGGTTGATCCGCACGTCCTTCATCGGGGTCACGTCGGAGTCGATGAACTGGGCGCCGCCACCGCCGTCGGCCGCGCCAAATTTGTAGGCCTGCTCCGGCTCGCCGAAGAGCGTGGCGAAGGCCGCGAAGTCGGGCGCGCTGACCGCCTGGCCGAACTCGAAGAACAGCACGCCGTGCTCGTGCAGGCCGCGGCGCAGACGCTCCGCCGTCTCCGGCCGATCGCCGCCGGTGAGGGCCACGCCGCTCACCACCGCGCCGATGGTGCCGGTCACCCGCTCGAAGCGGACGTCATCCTTCACCATGCTGGTCAGGGCCATCGACGGGCGGCTACGCCGGCTGCGGCTCAGCCGCGGTGGTGGCGGCCTGTGTCCAGCGTCGCGGCAGTATGCCGATCGAGGGCGTGTCGCCGCGGCGGGCGACGTCGACGTGCAGGCTGCGGCCGCTGAGCGGGTCGAGGTAGACGCGCATCACCACATCCTGGGCCTCGTGCACCAGGGTCTCGATGACGGGACAGCCCGCCAGCCAGTTGTCCGGCGCGACGGCGAGCACCGCTCCGGACCGCTCGGCGATCGCGTGGCGGCCGCGCTGCGCGACGCCGGGATAGATCGGCATGGCGGGCGCGGCGGGATCCGGCGCTTCGTTCGGCGGCGGCGTGGCGGGCGGGGCGGCCTGGGCGAGGCGTTCGCGGCGGATCGCCTCGCGCCGCCTTTCCGTGGCCTCGGCGTCGATCCCGCCATCGGGACTGAAGACCGCGCCGTAGACCCGCTCGGCGGTGGGCCGGTCCAGGCGACGGTCGTCCAGGTCGCCGCGCAGCATCTCGGCACGGCGGTCCAGCGGATCGCCGTAGCCGCCGCCGCTGGCGCACAGGATATCGAAGCGGTCGCCGGGCTTCAGGCTGAGGCCCACCGCGCGCATGTCGACTGGCTCGACGACGCCGTCGGCGTGGGTCACCTGGAAGCGGTTGGTGGCGCCGGGCAGTCCGCCCGCCCCGCCTTCGGGCGGCAGCCAGGCCCGGGCGCCGGTCATGTTGCCGACCACCTCGCCGATGCCGTGCGGGCTGAAGGATTCCTCGCAGCCGGCGCCGGAGCGGAACTCGCCATAGCCGTGGCCGCCCCGGCGGGCGCCGCGCCGGTGGAACAGCAGCGGGTAGGCGGTCTCCAGGATCTCGATGTCGGCGTATTCCAGGGAGGTCCCCGACGGGACAAGGCTGCGGTGCAGGTCGAGCCCGTCGCGGCCCCAGGCCGCGGGACTGCCGCAGAAGGAACCGTCCAGGATCGTGAAGGCCTGGCGATTGCCGTCGGGGCCCGCATAGGACCAGCGGCCGGTGGCGTAGGCGCTGACCGGCGGGCCCATGTTGTATTCCCGGCCCCAGGCCTTGGGCGAGGCGTGGATGGCCAGCTGCAGGCACTGCAGCGCCGCCCCGGACACCGGGATGGCCGCGTCCATGTGGGCCGCCGCGATCGGGGCCGGCGGCCTGGAGTCCACCAGGGTGCCCGGCGTCGAGAGGATCTCGGTGACGGTGTAGACCGCCTGGTTCAGCGGCAGGCCGGGCGCCAGGATCGTCCGGATCAGCGGCGCCATGGAGGCCCGGATGATGTATTCCTTGGAGTTGAAGAAGTGCGGCACCTGGGGCGGCGCCTGGCGCAGGTCGAAGATCAGCCGGTCGCCGTCGACCACCAGGTCGCAGGGCACGCGAAAGAGGTCCTGGTTCCACTCGACCCAGCCGACGGCGCTGTAGGTCCCGTCCTCGATATCGGCGATGCGGGCGCGCAGCACCCGCTCCGACGTCTCGATGAGCAGGGTCATGGCGGCCTCGAAGGCGTCGGGGCCGGTGTCGCCGATCAGGGCGGCGAGCTTGGCCTCGGCCACGTGCGCGCCGATCACCAGGCTGCGCATGTCCATCTCGATCAGGGCGGCGCTGCGGATGTTGGTGCGGATGATGTCCCAGACGTCGCTGACCTCCACGCCCCGGCGGATCAGACGGACGGGGGGCAGGCGCAACGCCTCCTGGTAGCATTCGGTGGCCAGCACCGCCGAGGAGCCCGGCACCATGCCGCCCATGTCCATCATGTGCGCGGCCAGCGCCACCCAGGCGACCAGCCGCTCGCCCACGAACACCGGCTGCTGGACGACGATGTCCTGGGGATGCAGGCCGCCGCCGCTGTGCGGATCGTTGGCGATGAAGAGGTCGCCCGGCGCGATGTCCTCGCCATAGCGCGCTAGCGTCGAGCGCACCGCGTGGGCGGCGGCGCCGAAGTGCATGGCGGCCACGCTCATGGCCGAGATCAGGTAGCCGCGGGCGTCGCAGATGGTCACCGAATAGTCCCGGCTCTCGGTGACGATCGGGCTGATCGCGGTCTGCTCGACGGCGGCGCCGGCCTCCTGGCCGATCGCCTCCATCCGGGTGCGCAGCACCTCGGCCATGATCGGGTCGACCCTGGATCCCGGCGAGTGGATGTTCATGCGGCGACCTCCACGATGATGGTGCGATTATTGTCCACATAGGCCCGGGCGCCCACCGGTATCCATGTGGTGGTGTCGGCGCCGTCGACGAGGGCGGGACCGGTGAGCTCGTCGCCTGGGGCCAGCGCTTCGCCGTCGAACATCGGAACGTCCGCCGAGGGCCCCAGCCGGTCGAGCCGCACCGGGCGCGAGCCGGCGGGCGTGGCGGGCCGCAGGGTGGAGGGCTTCGCGTTGGCGTGCAGCAGGTCCGGGACGCCGACCCGGCCCACGCCGATGGCCCGTAGCGCCACCAACTCCACGACCCCGGACGAGCCGGTGGCCGCCGGACCGTAGCGGCGCAGGTATTCCTGGCGGAACAGGGCGTCGATCTCAGCGCCGCCGTCGCCCGCGGCCGGAGCCTCCGGCAGGGCCATGGCGAGTTCCCAGCGCTGGCCGGCGAAGCGGACGTCGGCCTCGAAGAGCACGGTGCGGTCCGCCTCGGGCACCCCGTCCGCGGCGAGGTCCTGCCAGGCCTGTTCGCGCAGCCGGGCCATCGGCTCGTCGATGGCGGCGGGCTCGGTGGGAAGCTTGCGCAGCATCGAGCGCACACGCTCGCGGCGGACGTCCATGGTGGCCGCGCCGAAGGCCGAGAGCACCGAGGCCAGTTCCGCCACCAGCACGCGCGGCGCCCCGATGGACCGCGCCACCTCGCCGGTGAACAGCGACCCGCAGCCGCCGTAGCTGACGATCGGATGGTCGGTGGCCGACAGCGCGTGCACCGCCAGCCGGGTCCTGGCCGCCTTGCCCATCTCGGCGAGCGCGATCTCGCGGATGCCCCAGGCGGTTTCCCCGGCGTCGTAGCCGAGCGGCGCGCCGATCCGCCCGCAGGCCGCCACGCTGGCGGCCCGGTCGAGGGTCATGCGGCCGCCCAGGAAGCGGCCGGGATCGATATAGCCCAGCACCAGCAGGGCGTCGGTGAGCGTCGGCTCGACCCCGCCACGCCCGTAGCAGACCGGCCCGGGCGACGAGCCCGCCGAGCGCGGGCCGATGCGCAGCATGTCGCGCTCGTCGACCCAGGCGATGGAGCCGCCGCCGGCCCCCACCGATTCCACGTCGACGCGCGGCAGGGCGGTCCAGATGCCCATCAGGTCGCCGCGCTGCACCCGGGCCGGCGCGCCGGCGTCGATGTGCGAGACGTCGAACGAGGTGCCGCCGAGATCGCAGGTCAGCGCCTTGGCCTCGCCGGACATGGTCGCCAGCACCGCCGCCGCCGTCACGCCCGCTGCCGGCCCGGATTCGGCGAGCCACACCGGTTGTTCGCGCGCCTCGCCCACCGAGATCGTGCCACCGCCGGAATGCGACAACAGCACGGGGGCCTTCAGGCCGGCCTGGCGCAACTGGTCGGCGAGGGTCTCGATCCCCGTGTAGGCGCCGAAGCTATAGGCGTTAAGCACCGCCAGCGTGGTGCGCTCGTACTCCCGGATCACCGGCCGCAGTCCCGCGGCGCCCGTGACGATCACCCCCGGAAAAGTCTCGCGCAGGACCGCGATGGCCTGTTCCTCGTGGCTGGGGTTGACGAACGACCAGAGGAACGACACCGCGATGCTGTCGACCTTCAGTTCTTCCACCAGGCGCCGCCCGGCCTCGCGCACCGCCTCCGGATCAAGCGGCGTCAGGACGACGCCGTCGCGGTCGATGCGCTCCTCCAGGCCGATGACCCCGCCCTCCACCACCAGCGAGGGAAGGTGCGCGTTCCAGCCGTCCACCGGCGCCACGCGGGCCCGGGCCAGGCGCAGCATCTCCTCGAAGCCGGCGGTGGTCAGCAGGCCGACGCGAAGCCCGCCGCGCGTGGCGATGACGTTGGTGACCGCCGTGGTCCCCAGGCCGAAACGCTGCACGTTCGGCAAGAGCGCCTCGAGCGTCTGGCCCGAGGCTTCCGCCGCCAGCCGGCAGGCCGCGAGCACGCCGTGGCCCACCTCCGGATAGGTGCTGGGCGACTTGGCCCGCCAGGTGCGGTCGCCCGAAATGATCACCGCGTCGGTGAAGGTCCCGCCGACGTCAACGCCGATCAACAATCCAGCCGCCACTGTTTCCCCATTCATTTTTTTCAGGCGGCCGGTCGCAGCGCGCGACGAGACAGCAGGCGCCGGCCCCGGACAAGACAGGCCCGCCACCGCACCTCGCAGCTTTTTGGACTGGGCGGTCCATGGACGCAACAATCGCTTGTTCCGAAAAACCGCAGCCCGCTTAATAGGGATCACGAGCGGCCGGCGAAGAGCCGCGCGGAACGCTGGGGAGGACCTAAGACCATGGAATCCGCGGACTATGTGATCATCGGAGGCGGCAGCGCCGGATGCGTGGTGGCCAATCGCCTGTCGGAGGATCCCGCCGCCCGCGTCGTCCTGCTGGAGGCCGGCGGTTCCAGCGACCGGTTCTGGGTGAACCTGCCCGCCGGCCTGACCCGCAACGTGGCCAATCCCGAACTCAACTGGTTCTACAGCACCGAGCCCGACGACACGCTGGGCGGCCGCCGGGTCCTGTGGCATGGCGGCAAGATGCTGGGCGGCGGCTCGGCGATCAACGGCATGGTCTATATCCGCGGCGCCCGGAAGGACTATGACGACTGGGCCAAGGCCGGCTGCGAGGGCTGGGCCTGGAACGACGTGATGCCCTATTTCCTGCGGGCCGAGACGTTCGCGGGCGAGCCCTCCCAGACCCATGGGAGCACCGGCCCCCTGGGCGTCTCGCCGCTCCGCGTCGTCCACCCGATGGCCAACGCCTTCGTCGACGCCTGCGCCGACCTGGGCATGAACCGGGTCCCGGACTACTGCAACGGCGACATCGACGGCGCCTTCATCAACCTGACCACCCAGCGCAACGGCAGCCGCAGCAGCACGGCGGCCAGCTACCTCAAGGACGCCTCGTCACGGCCGAACCTGCGCGTGATCACCGGCGTGACCGTCGACCGGGTGCTGTTCGACGGGAACCGCGCCTCGGGCGTGGCCTACAAGCAGGACGGCGTGGAGCACGTGATCCAGGTTGCCCGCGAAGTGGTGGTCAGCGCGGGCTCCATGCAGTCGCCGGCGATCCTGATGCGGTCGGGCGTCGGCCCAGGCGCGCACCTGAAGAGCCACGGCATCGAGGTCAAGGCCGACCGCGTCAACGTCGGCCGCAACCTCCACGAACACCCGAGCATGCACAACTCCCGGCTGGTGGACACCCCGACCTACAACGACTTCAGCAATCCGTTCCGGCTGGCCGCCGAGGGCCTGAACTACATCCTGTTCCGGCGCGGTATGCTGTCGACGGCGGCGGCGCACGCCATGGCCCACCTCCGGTCGCGCCCGGACCTGGAGGTTCCCGACATCAAGCTGCAGCTCCTACCCTTCTGCAACGACCCGGTGAAGCTCGGGATGAACAAGAGGTCCGGCGTCACCGTGAGCGTGAACTACATGTTCCCCAGGGCGCGCGGCGAGATCCGGCTGCGCAGCAACAATCCCACCGACAAGCCGGTCATCGACTACCGGATGTACGAGCATTACGAGGACCTCGTGGCGATGCGCGAGGGACTGAAGATCGTGAACAAGATCTTCGACGCCGCCCCGCTGGCCAAGCACGTCACCGGCACGCTCTTCCCGCCCCGTCCGGAGATCAGCGACGCCGAATGGGACGACCTGATCCGGGCCAAGTCCTCGGTGGGGTTCCATCCCGTGGGCAGCTGCCGGATGGGCGCCGACGAGGCCTCCGTGGTCGACCCGCAGCTTCGGGTGCGGGGCGTCACCGGCCTGCGCGTGGCCGACGCCTCGATCATGCCCGTCCTGCCGTCGGCCAACACCAACGCGCCCTCGATCATGATCGGCGAGAAGGGGGCGGCCCTCATTCGGGAAGCGGCGCGCGCCTGAAGCTTGCGCCATGGCCGAACCGATCAAGACCGCCCAGCGCGATGCGCCCGCCACGACCATCGGAGCCCTGCAGGAACCCGGCAAGCCGCAGGACTTCTACGAGGGGATCAAGCAGCGGTTCGCGGGCGAGCGCGACCTCCGGCTTCGCTACCGTCCCGAAGGCACTGGACAGTTCACCACCGATCTCACCGGGCCGCTCGCCGCCTATGAGATCGATCCGCACCTCGATGCGCCGCCCGACCGCGCGCCCATCGGGGACACCGTCGAGGTGCTGTTCATCGGCGGCGGCTTCTCCGCCCTGCTGACCGCCGCGCGGCTGCGCGAAAGGGGGGTGGAGAGCATCCGCATCGTGGAGCGCGGCGCCGACGTGGGCGGGACATGGTACTGGAACCGCTACCCCGGGGCGGCCTGCGACGTCTCGGCCTACGACTACCTGCCGCTGCTGGACGAGATGGGCCATGTGCCCGAGCGCTACTTCGCCCGCGGGCCTGAGATCTACGCCCATTGCCAGGCGATCGCGCGCAAGTACGACCTCTATGACCTGGCGGTGTTCTCGACCACGGTCACCTCGACCACCTGGGACGAGCCGGCCAGGCTCTGGCGGCTGCGCACCGACCGGGGAGACACCCTGTCCGCCAAGTTCGTGGTGGTGGCCAACGGCACCCTTTCCAAGCCGAAGCTTTCGAAGATCGCGGGCATGGAGACCTTCGCCGGCAAGTCCTTCCACTCGTCGCGGTGGGACTATGGCTATACCGGCGCGGACCTCGCCAAGCTTTCCGACAAGGTTGTGGGCGTCATCGGCACCGGGGCCTCGGCGGTGCAGATCGTCCCCCAGCTCGGCAAGGCCGCCAGGGCGCTCTACGTCTTCCAGCGCACCCCTTCGGCGGTCGGCGTGCGCAACGACGTCGAGACCGATCCGGAGTGGAAGGCCAAGCTCGGGCCCGGCTGGCAGGCGCGGCGGCGCGTCGAAAACATGCGCGGCCGGGCGCTCACACCCGAGCAGCAGGCCGAGATCGCCAAGCTTAGCCGCGAGGAGAAGATCCGCCGCCAGGAGAACGCCAACATCGAGCAGATGATGCGCATCCACCAGCGGATCGACGAGGTGGTGCGGGACAAGGCCACCGCCGAGGCGCTGAAGCCCTGGTACATGTACATGTGCAAGCGGCCCTGCTTCGACGACGACTACCTGCCGGCCTTCAACCGGCCGAACGTGCATCTGGTGGACACCCGCGGCCTGGGGATCACCGAGATCCACCCCCGCGGGCCGGTGTTCGAGGACAGGACCTACGACCTCGACCTGTTGATCTACGCCACGGGTTTCGAGGTGCAGAAGACCGGCATCTACAACGAGATCCGCGGCGCGGGCGGCCTGGAGCTGAACGAGAAATACGCCGACGGCATGCGGACCCTGCTGGGCGTGCATTCGGCGGGCTACCCCAACCTGTTCATCATGGGCGGCTACCAGGCCTCGTTCCAGTTCAACCTGACCTTCATGCTGCAGACCCAGGGCGACCACATCGCCGAGTGCATCAAGTTCACCCGCGAACGCGGTCATGAGACCATCGACGTGACGCCCGACACGGAGGAATGGTGGGTGCAGGAGGTGATCCGACACCGGGGCAAGACCACCCGCAGCCAGGACTGCACCCCCGGCTACTACAACTTCGAGGGCGAGGCCAACCGGCGCCAGGACGGCAACTACAACGGCGGCTTCGCGCAATACTTCGACCACATGACCGCGGTGCGGGCGAGGATGGACACCGCCTTCCGCTTCAGCTGACCGGAACGGTCATTGCAATCTGTCCCATGATCCGTGTCTTTGTGGGACGGGGCCGGCGCCAACGACCGGCAGCCAACGGGAGCGAGCGTCTTGACCTATTGTCTCGGTATTCTGCTGAAGTCCGGGCTCATGCTGGCCGCGGACTCCCGGTCCAACGCCGGCGTCGACCAGATCTCCAAGGCCCGCAAGCTGGCGCTGGTCACCGTGCCCGGCGACCGGGTGATCTCCATCCTGTCGGCGGGCAACCTAGCCACCACCCAGGCCGTGGTGACCGAGCTTCGCGAGGCCGCCGGCCAGGGCCAGCCGTCGCGCGACCTGCACGCGGCGCGGACCATGTTCGATCTCGCCAATATCGTGGGCGACACCCTGCGCGGCGTGGTCGACCGCGACGGGAGCTACGTCAAACCCTATGGCGATCCCTCCGGCAGCTTCCTGGTCGGCGGGCAGATCAAGGGCGAGGCGCCCCGGCTCTTCCAGATCTATTCGGCTGGCAATGTGGTGGAGGCCTCCAGCCGGGCGAACTTCCTGCAAATCGGCGAGACCAAGTACGGCAAGCCGATCCTCGACCGCACGCTCACCATGGACACCTCGCTGGACGACGCCGCCAAGCTGGCGCTGCTGTCCATGGACGCCACCATCCGATCCAACCTGTCCTGCGGCCCGCCGATCGACCTCCTGCGCTACGCGGCCGGCAGCTTCTCGACCGAGGGCCTGGCGACGATCGAGGACGACAACGCCTACTGGATGCAGCTTCGGCGCGACTATGGCGCGGGCCTGAGCAAGGTCGTTGCGGGCCTGCCGCCGCCGCCCAAGGCGGAGAACGGAACGCTATAGACCCCTCAAAACGCCGACCAGCCGGCCAGGGAGACCAGCCGCTCCAGGGCGAGCGCGCCGACCAGGGATGTGCCCGACTGATCAAGCCCCGGCGACCAGACGGCGATGGCGGCGCGGCCCGGCACGATGGCCAGGATGCCGCCGCCGACGCCGCTCTTGCCCGGGAGGCCGACCTTGAAGGCGAATTCGCCCGAGGCGTCGTAGTGGCCGCAGGTCATCATCACCGCCTCGATCCGCCTGGCCCGAGCGGACGTGGTGACGATGGCGCTGGTCAGGGGATCGACCCCGCCGTTGGCCAGGAAGAGGCCGGCGCGGGCGAGCTGGCGGCAGTTCATCCGAATCGCGCACTGGTGAAAATAGACGTTCAGCACATCGTCGACCGCGTTCTTCACATTGCCGAAGCCGCGCATGAAGTAGGCGAGGCTGATGTTGCGGAAACCGGTCGCCGCCTCGGAAGCCGCCACCTCCTCGTCGATCTGGATGGAGTCCGTGTCCGCGAGGCCGCGCATGACGTCGCGGATATCCTCGATGGCGGCGGCCGGTGGGCGGCCTTCCAGCAGGGCGTCGGTGACGACGATGGCGCCGGCGTTGATGAACGGGTTGCGGGGAATCCCCCGTTCCTGCTCCAGCTGGACGATCGAGTTGAAGCGCGAGCCGGAGGGCTCCCGGCCCACCCGCTTCCACAGGTCCTCGCCCATGCGCTCAAGGGCGAGGGTGAGGGTGAAGACCTTGGAGATGCTCTGGATCGAGAAGGCCAGCCAGGCGTCGCCGAACTCGGCCGTCTCGCCGTCGACGGTGATGACCGCCAGGCCGAAACGCTGGGGATCCACCCGGGCCAGGGGCGGGATGTAGTCGGCGACGACGCCTTCCCCGCGGCGCCCCGCCATCTCCTGGCCCACCGTCGCGACGATTTCCGCAAGCGTCACTGCCATCTCCGCGCGTCTGGACTGTCTGGAAAGTGTAGCGGGATTCAATCTGCGGTCACGCCTGCGATTGAGGTGACCTCCAGCGCGCGACGCAGCTATGCTGACGGCTTGTCGATCTCCTCCGGACATACAGGCGGCTCGTATCCCCATGGCTGAGGCGCCGCGCCGCCGGCGGATGAAGATCGTCGCGACGCTCGGGCCGGCGTCCTCGGGCCCGGAGCGCATCGAGGAACTGTTCCGCACGGGGGCGGACGTCTTCCGCCTGAACTTCAGCCACGGCGCCCAGGAGGACCATGCCCAGGCGGTGGGGCATATCCGCCGCGTGGAGCGGCGCGTGGGCCGGCCGATCGCCATCCTCGCCGACCTGCAGGGGCCGAAGCTCAGGGTCGGCCGCTTCGCCGCCGGGCACGTGACCCTGCAGGGCGGCCGGACCTTCCGGCTCGACCTCTTGCCGCAGCCCGGCGACGGCGAGCGCGTGCAGCTGCCGCATCCCGAGATCATGGCCGCCGCCCAGCCGGGCCTCAGTCTGCTGCTCGACGACGGCCGCATCCGGCTGGAGGTGGTCCGGCGGTATGACGACCACCTGGAGACCCGAGTGGCGGTGGGCGGCCGGCTCTCCGACCGCAAGGGCGTCAACCTGCCGGGCGCCACCCTGCCGATCCCGGCGCTGACCGAGAAGGACCGCTCGGACCTGGCCTTCGCGCTGGACGCCGGGGTGGAATACATCGGCCTGTCGTTCGTGCAGCGGCCCGAGGACGTGGAGGAGGCCCGCCTGCTGGTCGAGGGCCGGGCGCTGATCCTGGCCAAGATCGAAAAGCCGCAGGCGCTGGTGCATCTGGAGGAGATCCTGCGCCTGTCGGACGCCGTCATGGTGGCGCGCGGCGACCTGGGCGTCGAACTGCCGGCCGAGGACGTCCCGCTGATCCAGAAGCGGCTGATCCGCGCCGCCCACCGCTGGGGCCGCCCGGTGGTGGTCGCCACCCAGATGATGGAGAGCATGACCGACTCGCCCTCGCCGACCCGGGCCGAGGCGTCGGACGTGGCGACGGCGGTGTTCGACGGCGCCGACGCTGTGATGCTGTCGGCCGAGACCGCGTCCGGCCGCTATCCCATGGAGACCGTGCGGATGATGGACCGGATTCTCACCCGCACGGAGGAGGACGACGAGTTGAAGGCGACGCGACCCTCGATGCGGCCCAAACCCGAGAAATCCTCCGCCGACGCGATTTCCGTCGCCGCCCGGCAGGTCGCCGAGACCATCGAGGCCAAGACCATCGCGGCCTTCACCACCTCCGGCGCCACCGCCCTGCGCATCGCCCGCCAGCGGCCGGAGTGCGCCATCCTGGGCCTGACGCCCAGCCAGGAGACCGCGCGGCGCCTGGCGCTGGTGTGGGGGGTCCATCCGCTGGCCTGCGAGCCCACCTTCACCATGACCGAGACCGTGGCGCGGGCCACCCAGCTTGCGCAGCGCGCGGGCCTGGCCCGCCGCGGCGAGGAGATCGTGGTGGTGGCGGGCGTCCCCTTCGGCCAGTCGGGCGGCACCAATTCCCTGCGCGTGGCCCGGGTGGGCGCGACCAAGCGGGAACTCGGCAAGGACGAAACCTAGAGCGCGTCAGGGTGAAGTGGATACCGGTTCACCCGTCCGACACGCTCTAACCATTTGAAGATAGACCCTTTTCATCCGGTTCAAGTGATTCCACTTGAACCTGAAAGAGTCTAGGGCGCCTTGGCCTCGAACTTGACGGCCAGGTAGCGGAAGGCGCCGCCCTTGGGCACCACCACCTGGTGCGGCGATCCCGCGGGGATCCACAGGACGTCGCCGGCCGACATCGCGTAGGTTCGCCCGCCGGTGATCACGCCGCCGCGCCACTCGCCGGGCGCGGTCTGGTGATTGCCCTCGACCCGGCCGCCGACCCGGACGTTGGCGTGGCCGTCCTGGACCACGAACTCGTCGTTCAGCGCCACGTGGACCTCCACCTCGCCGTCGGCGTCGCGGTAGGCGGCGATAATCGTGACGCCGGGACCGGTGGGAAGGTTGGTCTTCGCCAGGCCGCCGACGGGTTTGCCGACTGTCGCCTTGAGGTCGGCCGCCGACAGGAACATCCCTTCGGAAGGGACCTGGGCGAAGGCAGCGCCCGCGAGCACGAGACCAGCCGACATGCTGGCGATGGCCAGGGTCCTCATGGCCGCCCCTAGCCCTTGGCGGGCAGCATGGCCGTCACCGCGTTGGCCTTGGCCATGAACTTCACGCCCTTGAGGTGATCGACGGGATAGGCCGACCATTCGCCCTTCACCTCGACGGTGGTCGGCGCCGCGGCGGCCGGGGCGGCGGGCTTGTCGGCGACGACGTCCACCTCATAGATCCCGTCCTTGGGCGGATAGGCGTTGATCCGCGGCAGGAAGCCCAGGTTGATGTAGCCGGGCCCGTCCGTGTCGCCGCTGACCTGCATCTTCAGGCCGCCCCGGGGATCGACCTCGATGCTGCCGGTCCCCACCTTGGCGATCAGGCCCTGGCCCGCATAGAACTGGACGGACCGGGCGCCCGACTTCGGCGCCGCGGGCGCGGCCGCCTCTTGCTGGGCATCTCCGCAGGCCGATAGTCCAATGGCCGCGACCAACCCCGCGACGATGACGCATCCACGCATGGCGACCTCCCCGTTGCCTTATTGCGGGAGAGGTTGCGCCGCGTCGCGCCGCTCGACAAGCCGGGGCCGGGGCCGGGGCGTCAGGCCGCGCGCGCGGGCCGCGGCGGCCGCGAGCGCAGGCGCCATCCCGCCAGTCCGAAGCCCAGGAGCAGCAGGCTCCAGGTCGCGGGTTCCGGCGATGGAGCGCCGAAGTCAGCCAGGGTGAAGCTGAGCGGCGTGTCGTCCAGGGTGATGGTGAAGGCCGCCCACGGATCGACCTCGGGGAGGAAGTTGAACTGGACGCCGAAGCCGAAGCCCGGCGGGTCCGGCTGCGGATTGAAGCCCACCCAGCTGCTCTGGTCCACCTGACCCGGGCCGACGGCGAAGGTGATGTCCAGGATGTGGTCGCCGAGCACGTGCCGGAAACTGGTGTTGCCGTCGGTGTTCGGGGCCGGCGGCGGGGTGACCGAGCCGTCGCCGAAGCCTTCGATCCAGAAGTGCAGCGACCAGTCGCCCCCGATCGTCTCGTTGTTCATCACCGGCCGGAAGGGGTCCCTTAGGTCGAGGGTCGTCACCGGCAATCCGGGCGGGTCGGGCTGCGGGTTGAAGCCGACCAGCACGCCCGGATTGATGACGCCGCCGTGGCTCTGCAGCGCGAAACCCGCCAGCCCGGCTGGGAAGGTGTAGTTGGGGCGGACCGAGCCGTCGCCCGCCGCGCTGGCCGGCGCGGCGGCGGCGAGGGCGAGGCAACCCGCGCCGATGGCGGCGGCGAGGCGCGCGGTTCCCGACCGTCCTGAAAGCCGATCCAGCATCGCACCATCTCCCGTCCTGCATCCAACCCTGGGTTGGCGATTTAACCATACGCGCAATCTCCAGGCCCGCGTGGCGATTCGCCCAGGAGGGGAATTCGGTGTGCGGCCCCAACCAAATCCGTAGATACCCCTACTGGGCATATTGCCATTACCCACCTAGGGTATATAGTCGACGGCATGAACCGCGACGACAAGCCCAGGCTGCTCAACCGCCTCAACCGCATCGAAGGCCAGGTGCGGGGCGTCGCCCGAATGATCGACGAGGACCGCTACTGCATCGACATCCTGACCCAGGTGCAGGCCGTCCGGGCGGCGCTTGCGAAGGTCGAGACCGAGCTCCTGAAGGATCACCTTGGCCATTGCGTCGAAGGCGCGATCGTCAGCGGCGACAAGCAGGCGCAGCGCGCCAAGGCCGCCGAGCTCATCCAGCTCCTGGAGCGCGCCACCCGGTGAACCCGCTGTTCCCCGCCGCCTGCGCCGCCGCCCTGCTGGCCGCCTCGCCCGCCGCCGCCCAGGATTCCCCGGCCGAGCACGACATGGCCGGGATGGACATGTCGCAGATGGATCACGCCGCCATGGGCCACGGCATGGCGCCGATGACCGGCGCGCTGGGTGCATATCCGATGACGCGGGAGGCCTCCGGCACGGCCTGGCAGCCGGACGCCTCGTGGCACACGGGCGTCCATGCCGCGGCTGGCGGCTGGACGACGATGGCGCACGCCACCTTCAACCTGGTGGCGGACAGCCAGTCCGGGCGGCGCGGCGACGACAAGACCTTCGTGTCGGGCATGTTGATGGGCATGGCGCGGCGGACGCTCGCGGGCGGCGGGACCCTGCAGCTGCGCGGCATGCTGAGCCCCGACCCGTTGATGGGCGCGCGCGGCTATCCGCTGCTGCTGGCGTCCGGCGAGACCGCCGACGGCGCGACCCCGCTGGTCGACCGGCAACACCCGCACGACCTCTTCATGGAGCTGTCGGCCTCCTACAGCCAGCCGCTCAGCGACAAGCTCAGCCTGTTCGTCTACGCGGGCCTGCCCGGCGAGCCGGCGTTCGGGCCGCCGGCCTTCATGCACCGGCAGTCGATCATGGACAGCCCGGAGGCGCCGATCAGCCACCACTGGCTGGACTCGACCCACATCACCTTCGGCGTGATCACGGCCGGCGTCGTCTATGAGAACGTCAAGCTGGAGGCCTCGCGCTTCCATGGCCGCGAGCCCGATCAGCACCGCTACGATATCGAGACCGGCGCGCTGGATTCCACAGCCGTGCGGCTCTCCTGGAACCCGGGCCCGAACTGGTCGCTGCAGGCCTCGTGGGCGCAGGTGAAGGACGCCGAGCAGCTTGAGCCCGGCGCGGATATCCGGCGCTGGTCGGCCAGCGCCATCTACACCGTCCCGTTCGGCCACGGCGGCTGGTGGTCGACGACCTTGGCCTGGGGGCGGCGCAGCGCGGGCCACGAGGACCTCGACGCCTATGTCCTGGAAAGCGCGCTGAGACCCAACGAAGACTGGACCGTCTTCGTCCGCGCCGAGCGGACGCGGAACGACGAGCTGACGTCCGTCGGTGGCCACCACGGATCCGCCTATACGGTCGCCAAGGCGTCGCTCGGCGCGATCCGGGACTGGAAACTGGCCGACCACCTGAAGCTCGGGCTGGGTGGCCTCTATTCGATCAACGTCACCCCGGACGCACTCGATCGCCTGTACGGCGGCTCACCGCGCGGGGCGATGGCCTTCCTGCGGCTGAAGATCGATTGAGCCTGGGGATTTGGCGCGACGCGCGGGATCGGGCTAGCTAGGCCGATGACGACCCCGCTGGCCTTTCTCGCCGACATCCCCCCGGTCCATGCGATGGAACGCGGCCAGCGCATCGCCATCACCTGCGAGGACCGCAGTGTGACCTATGCCGAGCTGGATCGACGGGCCGGCCGGGTCTCGGGCCTGCTGGTGGCGCTGGGCGCCAAGCCCGGAGACCGGATCGCCTGGCTCGGACGATCGAGCGAGGTGTTCTTCGAGGTGTTGTTCGGCGCGGCGCGGGCGCGGGTCTGCCTGGCGCCGATCAACGCCCGCCTGGCGATCCCGGAGATGGCCTTCATCCTGGACGATTCCAGCGCCGAGATATTCTTCGTCAGTCCCGAATTCCACGCCGTGGCCCGGCAGGTCGTGGCACAGGTCGACCGGCCGATCCGGCTGATCGGCGTGGGCGCGCCCCGCGAGGGTTTCGACTCCTACGCCGCCCTGTGCGAGGCGGCCGCGCCGCCGGTCCTGGCGCCGCCCAGGCTGCAGGACGACATCCTGCAGCTCTACACCTCGGGCACCACCGGCCTGCCCAAGGGGGTCCGACTCAACAACGTCAACTACGCCGCCTTCCTGGACCTCCGCACCCAGGTGGAGGGCTTCGACTACGGGCCGGACGACACGGTGCTGGTGGTGGCCCCGCTGTTCCACGTGGCCGGGGTGAACATCTCGCTGTCCGGTCTGGCCGCCGGCGGCCGGATCGTCGTCATGCCCGAGTTCACCCCCGCCGCCGCCATCAGGTTGATCGAGGCCCTTCCTGTGGACCAGCTCTTCCTGGTTCCGGCGATGATCAACGCGATCCTGCACGCGCCTGAGCTCGAGGGCGCGGACCTGTCCTCCCTGAAGTGCGTCGCCTATGGCGCGTCGCCGATCAGCGAGGCCGTGCTCACGGCCGCCTCCGAGCGGTTCGGCTGCCCCTTCATCCAGTTCTACGGCATGACCGAATCCACCGGGGCCGGCACCTTCCTGCCCCCCGCCGCCCATGCGGGCGAGCTGCTGCGCTCCTGCGGCAAGGCCTGGCCGAAGCACGAGGTCTGCATCCTGGACGAAGCGGGCGCGGAGGCGCCGGTGGGCGAGATCGGCGAGATCGCCCTGCGCGGCGACCTGATCATGCCGGGCTACTGGAAGCGCCCCGAGGCCACCGCCGAAACGATCACCACCGACGGCTGGCTGCGCACCGGCGACGCCGGATACCAGGACGCGCAGGGCTATATTTTCGTCCACGACCGGGTGAAGGACATGATCGTCTCGGGGGCCGAGAACGTCTATCCGGCCGAGGTGGAGAACGCGATCCTGGGGTGCCCGGGGGTCATCGACGCCGCCGTCATCGGCGTGCCGGACGAACGCTGGGGCGAGGCGGTGAAGGCCATCGTGGTGGCCGCGCCCGGCGGCTGCGATCCGCAGGTCGTGATCGCCTGGGCCCGCGAGCGGATCGCCGGCTTCAAGGCGCCAAAGTCGGTGGACTTCATCGACGCCCTGCCGCGCAACGCGTCCGGCAAGGTGCTGCGCCGCGAGCTGCGCAAGCCCTACTGGGAAGGCCATACCCGCAACGTCGGCTAGGCGACAGGTTCGATCCGGTCGAGGGGTTCGGGGCGCGGGCGGGGCGCGAGCCTGAGCCGCGACAGGCTGATGAGGGCGGCCAGGGCGGCGAGGCTCGCCGCCGTGGCCAGGGCCGTGGTCGCGGCGTGCGTGCCCGCCAGGTGGAAGAAGACCGCCGTGGCGACCGCGCCGGCGGTCTGGCCCAGCAGGCGGGCGGTGGCGAGCGCCCCGCCGGCCGCGCCGCTGCGGTGCAGCGGCGCCGAGGTGACCATGGCGCGGTTGTTAGGCGACTGGAAGAACCCGAAGCCCAGGCCGCAAAGCGCCATCCGCCAGGCCACGTCGAGGTTCGAGGTCGCGGGACCGATGACCGACAGGCAGCCCAGGCCCGCGGCGAACACCGCCAGCCCCACGCCGCCGAGCGCGCCGGCCCGGTAGCGGTCGGCCAGGCGGCCGGCGACCGGCGCGGCCACCGCCACGGCCAGCGGCCAGGGCGTCATCAGCAGCCCGGTCTCCACGGCGCTGCGCCCCATCGGGCCCTGGAAATAGAAGGGCAGGCCGACGTAGGCCATCATCTGGGCCGAGAACGAGACGATCGAGGTCAGGATCGACAGGCCGAATATCGGGATCCGCAGGAGGTCGAAGGGCACCAGGGGCGCGTCGCGGCGAAGTTCACGCCAGGTCAGGAGCGCGCCCGCCGCGACCCCGACCGCCAGCTTGGAAGCCCCGCTGGCCAGGCCTTCGCGGGCCATGCTCTCGGCGCCGGTGATCAGGAAGCCGAAGGTCACGCCGCTGAGCAGCGCCGAGGCCCAGTCGAACCTCCGCTGGGCGCCCTTGGTGACCGGCAGGGCGCGGGCGCCGATGGCGACGGTGAGCAGGCCCATGGGCACGTTGATGGCGAACAGCCACTCCCAGGAGAACCGGGCCAGGATGGCGGCGGCCACCGTCGGGCCGATGGCGCCGGAGATCGAGATGATCACGGCGTTCATCCCGATGCCGCGGCCGAGCAGGCGCTTGGGATAGGTGAAGCGCACCAGGGCGGAATTGATGCTCATGATCCCGCCGGCGCCCAGCCCCTGCAGCACGCGGGCGGCGGTGAGCTCGGCCAGGGTGTGGGAGAGCGCGCAGCCCAGGGATCCCAGGGTGAACACCGCCAGGCCCACGACATAGACCCGCCGATAGCCCAGCCGGTCGCCCAGCGCCGCCAGCGGCAGAAGGGTCACCGTGATGGCCAGCTGGTAGGCGTTGACGATCCAGATGGAGGACGCGGCGCTGGCGTTGAGCTCATGCGCGATGGTCGGCAACGCCACGTTGGCGATCGAGCCGTCCAGCACGGTCATGAACATGGCCAGCCAGATGGCCGCCACCGACCAGTAGCGCCGGGGCGTGGGCAGGCCGTCGGCCCCGCTCGGGGTTTCGACGGCGTCGGAGTCTTCGGCGAGCACGGCGGTCATCGGGGTTGAAAACGCCCCAGACGCCCGCCGTGTCCAGACTGCCCGCGCGAAAAATCAGGACTGGGCGGCGCTCGGCCGGGCCTTCATCCGTCCGTACCAGTCGTTGAGCTTGGCCCAGGCGGGATCGAGCGGCTGGCCCACGGCGGCGCCGAAATCGACGAAGGCGAACAGCAGGATGTCGGCCAGGGTGAATCGGTCGCCGGCGATCCATGGCCCTTTCAGCTGCCCCTCCAGCCATTCCAGGCCGTCGCGGGCGGTGGCCTTCAGACCGGGCGCCGCCTCCGGCAGGCAGCGGAAGCGGTCCTTGAACATGCCCAGGCCCTCGGCGAAGCGGAAGCCGTTGGTCAGGGGCTCGCAGATCTTCAGGTCGACCCGGCGGGCCCACATGCGCGTCGCCGCCCGCTCCTCCGGGGTCGAACCGATCAGCGCCGGGCTGGGCTGGCGTTCCTCAAGGTATTCGCAGATGGCGGTGATCTCAGTCAGGACCGAGCCGTCGTCGAGTTCCAGCGCCGGGGTCGTGCCGGTCGGATTGACGCCGCCGACATAGGCCTCCTGGCGGTTCTCGCCCTTCATGATGTCGATGTGGACCGCGGGGACCGACAGCCCCTTCTCGGCCAGGAACATCGTCACCACCCGGGGGTTCGGACCGACCGAATTGTAGAGCTTCATAGGGTTCCCTCTCGCGTTATGCGCGGACCCTAGTCAAGCCGCGCGGGGGCCGTCAACGCCTGCGCCGTTAACCCTTTTTTCACGCAGGCCTGTGGCGTCCTGCCGCAGTTTGGAGTATGGGAGCGCCCCATGACCCATCGACAGTTCAAGCCTGATCTGACGGGATCGGACGAGAGCCTCGAGCATCTGCTCGACCGCCTTCGGTCCTTCAGCCTCCGCCGCCCCCTGAAATGGGACGCCTTCGTCACCTCGCGGCGTCCGCCGCGCGGCGCGGGTGGCGCCGAGGCCCCGATCCCGCGCGAAAAACCGCCCGCCGACCTCTACGCCCGCTAGGGGCCGCCGGGCTTCGGTCCGCCGGTCGCCCAGTCGAGCAGCTCGACGGGGTGGATGACGGGCGCGCCCAGAACGGGCGCCAGCTGCGCCATGCAGCCGATGTTGCCGGCCGCCACCACGTCAGCGCCCACGCGCTCGATGTTGGCCGCCTTGCGGTCACGCAGCTGGGTGGCGAGCGCCGGCTGCAGGATGTTGTAGACCCCCGCCGACCCGCAGCAGAGGTGACCCTCGGCGACCTGGCGCACATCGTAGCCGGCCTCGGCCAGGAGCCGCGCGGGCGCGATCTTGACCTGCTGGCCGTGCTGCAGCGAGCAGGCGGCGTGGTAGGCGACGACCAGGCCGCGCGGCGCGGTCACCGGCGGCAGGCCGACCTCGGCGATGAACTCCAGGATGTCGCGCGCGGTGGAGGCGGCCAGCATGGCGCCGGCGTCGCCGGGCAGCCGGCGGTCGTAGGCCTTCAGCGCGGTCCCGCAGCCCGCGGCGGTGGTGACGATGGCGTCGAAGGGTCCGGCTCGGGACCAGGCCCGTACGTTGGCGCGCGCGAAGGCCGCGGCCTCGTCGGCCCGGCCGAGGTGTTCGGACAGCGCGCCGCAACACCCCTCGCCCTCGGCCAGCACGACCTCGTAGCCCGCCCGGGTGATCAGCCGGATCGCCGCCTCGCGGATCGACGGCGCCATGGCCGGCTCGACGCAGCCCTGTAGCAGCGCCACGCGGCCGCGCGAGGGGACCCTGGCCGGTTCGGCCGCGCGGGCGGCGGGCCGGGGCGCGGTCTTCGGGGCCAGGCGCAGCATGGCGGCGAGCGGCCGGAGACGCAGCGTCTCCAGCAAGGGCTCCAGCGGGCGCGCGAGCCGGCCGAGCGTCAGCGCCACCCGCAGCCTACGGGGATAGGCAAGGACCTGCGGGAGCAGAGCGCGGAACAGGCGTTCCAGGATCGGGCGGCGGTAGTGGTCCTCGATGTGCGCGCGGCCGTGGTCGATCAGCTGGGCGTAGTCGACCCCGGACGGGCAGGTGGTCTTGCAGGACATGCACGACAGGCACCGGTCGATGTGGGTGACGGTTTGCTTCGATGGCGCGCCGCCGTCCTCCAGCATCGCGCGGATCAGCTCGATCCGTCCGCGCGGGCTGTCGCGCTCGTCGCCCAGCAGGACATAGGTCGGGCAGGTGGCGGTGCAGAACCCGCAGTGCACACACTTGCGGATCTGGGTGTTGCTGGCGGCGTATTCCGGGTCGCCGAGCTGCCCGGGGGTGAAGGCGGTCTGCATGTCAGGCGTCCCCCAAGCGGCCGGGATTGAACAGGCCGGCCGGATCGAAGGCCGCCTTCACCCGCGCGCTCAGCGCCGCGAGCGCGCCGGTCAGCGGTTCGAACGCCGCGCCCGTCCCCTTATAAAGGGTGGCGTGGCCGCCCACCGCCCGGACGGCGGGCCGAACGTCGGCCTCGCTGAGCGCCCAGACCAGCCCACCCGCCCAGTCGTAGAGCACGTCGCCTTCGAGGGCCTCGGCCACCCGCCAGCCCGAGGCGGGCGGCACGGAGATGCGCCACAGCGGGCGGGGATCGGCCTGGAAGGCCTCGACCTCGCGGATCTGCGCCCAGAAGTCGCGCGAATGGCCGGCGTCCAGCCGCTCGGCCCTGCCGAAGTCTCGCAGGGCGGCGGCCAGGCTCTCGGCCCGCGAGGCGACCGAGGCCTCGAAGCCCTCCAGCCTGAGCGCGGTCACCGGCATCTGGCCCTTCAGCGGCTTGCGGGCCGCCGCGGCCATGGGCAGGTGGGCCGCGCCGGACAGCTCCATCGGCGCGTTCATGGCGAGCCCCATGGCCTGGCAGGCGCGGCGGTCGTCGAGGCCGAAGAGCAGGAGCGTGGTTTCGGTCCTGGCCGCGGGCAGGACCTTGATCGTGACCTCGGTCAGCACCGCCAGGGTCCCCCAGGAGCCGGCCAGCAGTTTGGAGAGGTCGTAACCGGTGACGTTCTTCACCACCTTGCCGCCAGCCTTCATCGCCTCGCCGCGCCCGGTGACGGCGGAGAAGCCCAGGAAGTGGTCGCGCGCGGCGCCGGCGCGGATCCGCCGGGGCCCCGACAGGTTGGCGGCCAGGGCGCCGCCCAGCGTCGGCTTGCCCTTCACCGCCAGGAGCCTGGTGAGGTGCGGCGGCTCGAACGGCAGCATCTGGCCCTTGGCCGCCACCAGGCGTTCCAGCTCGGCCAGGGTGACGCCGGGCTGGGCGGTCAGCACCAGCTCCTCCGGCGCATAGTCGATAACCGCGTTCATCTTCTCCAGGCTAAGGATCGCGTCGGCGGGGCGGGCCGAGCCGATCCCGCGCTTGGTGCCGCCGCCGACGATCTCCAGCGTGCGGCTGTCCGCGCCGGCCGCCTCCACGATGGCCAGGACCTCGCCGGCGTCGGCGGGCTTCTCGATGCGGATCGCCAGGTCCTGCATCAGAACCGCGGCAGGTCTGGGAAGGCCACGCGCCCGTGGTGGACATGCACGCGGCCGAGTTCGGCGCAGCGGTGCAGCCTGGGGAACACCTTGCCGGGATTGAGCAGCAGGTCGGGGTCGAAGGCGCACTTCACCCGCTGCTGGCAGGCCAGGTCGGTCTCGTTGAACATCTCGCCCATCAGGTCGCGCTTCTCGACGCCTACCCCATGTTCGCCGGTGAGCACGCCGCCCACCTCGACACAGAGCCGCAGGATGTCGGAGCCGAAGTCCTCGGCGCGCTCCAGTTCGCCCGGCTTGTCGGCGTCATAGAGGATCAGCGGATGCAGGTTGCCGTCGCCGGCATGGAAGACGTTGGCCACGCCCAGACCGTAGTGCGCGCCGAGCTCGGTGATCCGGGTGAGCACATGCGGCAGCTGGCGGCGCGGGATGGTGCCGTCCATGCAGTAGTAGTCCGGCGAGATGCGGCCCACCGCCGGAAAGGCCGCCTTGCGACCTGCCCAGAACGCCAGCCGCTCGGCTTCGCTTGTGGAGACCTGGACGCTGGTCGCGCCGCGCGCCTCCGCCAGGGCCACGACGTGGGCCGAGAGCTCGGCGCACTCGGCCTCCGGCCCGTCCAGTTCGACGATCAGCAGGGCGGCGGCCCCGACCGGGTAGCCCGCGTGGACGAAGGCCTCGGCCGCGACGATGGCCGGGTTGTCCATCATCTCCAGGCCGGCCGGGATGACACCGGCGGCGATGATGTCGCCGACGCATTCGCCGGCCGCCTCGACGCTGGCGAAGCCGACCAGCATGGCGCGCGCCGTCTGCGGCGTCGGCAGCAGGCGGACGGTCACCTCGGTCACCACGCCCAGCAGGCCCTCGGACCCGGTGACCACCCCCAGCAGGTCGTAGCCGGCCGCGTCGAAGCCCTTGCCGCCCAGGCGCACCACCTCGCCCGACATCAGCACGATCTCGCAACCCAGGACGTTGTTGGTGGTCAGGCCGTACTTCAGACAATGCACCCCGCCGGAGTTCTCCGCCACGTTGCCGCCGATGGTGCAGGCGATCTGGCTGGACGGATCGGGCGCGTAATAGAATCCCTGATCGCGCACCGCCGTGCTGATGGCGAGGTTGGTGACCCCTGGCTGCACCACCGCGCAGCGGTTCTCCAGGTCGACCTCCAGGATGCGGCTGAACTTGGACATGCCGAGCACGACGCCGTCCTCGAGCGGCAGCGCCCCCCCGGAAAGCGAGGTCCCCGCGCCGCGCGGGACCACCTTGACCCCGTTGGCCTGGCACCAGGCCAGGACCGCGGAGACCTGCGCCACGGTCTGCGGCAGGACGACCGCCAACGGCGTCTGGCGGTAGGCCGACAGGCCGTCCGACTGGAAGGGGACGAGCCCCTCCGGCTCGCTGACCACGCCCTCGCCCGGCACGATCCGGCGCAGCGCGCGCACGATCTCGTCCTTGCGGACGATCAGGGCGGGGTCGGGCGCGGGCATACGCATGGCGGTCGGTACCTACGCGGAGACTTGCGGCGGTTCCAGGCGGAAAGCTGGAGATCGGCGAGCAAAGGTGGTCATCTCCGTTCGGGAGTGGGGAGGATGGTGGTGACAGACCTCAGCTATGTGCACGGCGCGAACAGCCAGCCGCTGCTTGGCCAGACCATCGGCGCGGCGTTCGACGCCACCGCGGCGGCGCATCCGGACGGCATGGCGCTGATCGCCCGCCACCAGGGCATCCGCTGGACCTACGCCGAACTGAAGGACCGGATCGACGCCTTCGCCGCGGGCCTGCTGGCGCTGGGCCTGGAACCCGGCGACCGGATCGGCGTCTGGGCGCCCAACTGCGCCGAATGGGCGATCACCCAGTTCGCCACCGCCAAGGCGGGCCTGATCCTGGTCAACATCAACCCGGCCTATCGGCTCTCGGAGGCGGAATATGCGCTGAACAAAGCGGGCTGCCGGGCCCTGGTGATCGCCGTGCGCCACAAGGCCAGCGAATACCTGGGCATGGTCCGCGAGCTGCGCGACACCGGCCGCATCCCGCTGATCGAGGCGGTGATCACCATCGGCGACGACCCGCACCGGGGCTGCATGAGCTTTCCGCACGTGTCGAACACCGCCAAGCGCGCCGACCGCGCGCGGCTGGCGGAGATCGGCCAGGCGCTGCAGTTCGACGATCCGATCAACATCCAGTTCACCAGCGGCACCACGGGGTTTCCCAAGGGCGCGACGCTGACCCACCACAACATCCTCAACAACGGCCATTTCGTCGCCGAGGCGATCGGCCTGGGGTCGGGCGAGAAGCTCTGCATCCCGGTGCCGCTCTATCACTGCTTCGGCATGGTGATGGGCAACCTGGGCTGCGTCACCCACGCCGCGACCATGGTCTATCCGAGCGAAGCCTTCGAGGCGCGCGCGGTGCTGGAGGCGGTGGAGGCCGAGGGTTGCCAGTCGCTCTATGGCGTGCCGACCATGTTCATCGCCATGCTGGACCATCCCGACTTCGCCCGGTTCGATCTGACATCCTTGCGCACCGGGATCATGGCCGGCTCGCCCTGCCCCACAGAGGTGATGCGCCAGGTGATCGACAGGATGCACATGCCCAAGGTGACCATCGCCTACGGCATGACCGAAACCTCGCCGGTGAGCTTCCAGTCCGGCGTGGACGACGACCTGGAGCGTCGCGTCGCCACCGTCGGGCGCGTCCAGCCGCACCTGGAGGCCAAGGTGGTCGACGAGCAGGGGCGGATCGTCGCGCGCGGCCAGGCGGGCGAACTCTGCACGCGGGGCTATTCGGTGATGGCGGGCTACTGGGGCGAGCCGGAGCGCACCGCCGAGGCGATCGACGCGGCCGGCTGGATGCATACCGGCGACCTGGGGGTGATCGACGCCCAGGGCTACGGGACCATCGTCGGCCGGATCAAGGACATGGTCATCCGCGGCGGCGAGAACGTCTATCCGCGCGAGGTCGAGGAATTCCTGCACCGCCATCCGGCCATCGCCGACGTGCAGGTGATCGGCATTCCCGACAAGGCGTTCGGCGAGGAGCTCTGCGCCTGGATCATCGTCAAGGCCGGCGAGACCCTGGACGCGGACGCGGTGCGGGCGTTCTGCCAGGACCAGATCGCGCACTACAAGATTCCCCGCCACATCCGCTTCGTGGACGCCTTCCCGACCACCGTCACCGGCAAGGTGCGGAAATTCGCCATGCGCGAGGTGATGATTGCGGAATTGGGCCTCGTGGCGGAAAAGACGGCTTGAGGTGGACGTCGATTTACAAACCCCGAAAGCATCAGCGCAAGGTGACGCCGTCCTTCTCCCCTTGTGGGAGAAGGTGGGCCGCGACGCGGGTCGGATGAGGGGTTTCCCCGAGCCTGCCGATCGTCGGACGGCGCCGTGCGCGTCGAGGGGAGGACGACCCCTCATCCGTCGGCCTTCGGCCGCCACCTTCTCCCACAAGGGGAGAAGGGGATCGGCGCGATGAGAAAAATCACCTCGGCGATCGATCTGAAATCCGAGGCGTTCGTGGCGAACGCCAAGACCAATCGCGCGCTCGTCGAACAACTCCGCGAGCGGACGGCGCAGGCCGCGCTGGGCGGATCGGCGGAGAGCCGGGCGAGGCATACCGGGCGAGGCAAGCTCCTGCCGCGCGACCGGGTCATGCGCCTGATCGATCCCGGCTCGCCGTTCCTGGAGGTGGGCCAGCTCGCCGCCTTCGGGGTCCATGACGGCGAGGCGCCGGGGGCGGGGATGATCACCGGCCTCGGCCGGGTGTCTGGCCGCGAGGCGGTGATCGTCGCCAACGACGCCACGGTGAAGGGCGGCGCCTATTTCCCGATGACCGTGAAGAAGCACCTGCGGGCGCAGGAGATCGCCCAGCAGAACCGGCTGCCCTGCATCTATCTGGTGGACTCGGGCGGGGCGAACTTGCCGCACCAGGCCGAGGTGTTTCCCGACCGCGAGCACTTCGGGCGCATCTTCTACAACCAGGCGCGGATGAGCGCCGAGGGCCTGGCGCAGATCGCCTGCGTGATGGGCTCGTCGACGGCGGGCGGCGCCTATGTGCCGGCGATGAGCGACGAGACGATCATCGTGCGCGGCCAGGGCACCATCTTTCTGGGCGGTCCGCCGCTGGTCAAGGCCGCCACCGGCGAGGTGATCACCGCCGAGGAACTGGGGGGCGCCGACACCCATGGCCGCCGCTCGGGCGTCGTCGACCATGTGGCGGCGGACGACGATCACGCGCTCTCCATGGTGCGCGACATCATGGCGAACCTGAACACCACCAAGCGGGTCGACATGGATGTCGCCGAACCGCGCCCGCCGGCCTACGACCCCGAGGAACTCTACGGCGTCACGCCCTCCGACCTGCGCGCGGCCTACGACGTGCGCGAGGTGATCGCCCGGATCGTCGACGGCTCGGAGTTCGACGAGTTCAAGGCGCTCTACGGGACGACCCTGGTCTGCGGCTTCGCGCGCATCTGGGGCTATCCGGTGGCGATCCTGGCCAACAACGGGGTCCTGTTCTCGGAAAGCGCGCTGAAGGGCGCCCACTTCATCGAACTGGCGGCCAAGCGTAGGATCCCGCTCATCTTCCTTCAGAACATCTCGGGCTTCATGGTGGGCGGCAAGTACGAGGCGGGCGGCATCGCCAAGGACGGCGCCAAGCTGGTGATGGCCGTGGCGTCCGCCGAGGTTCCCAAGTTCACCGTGCTGATCGGCGGCTCGTTCGGGGCGGGCAACTACGGCATGTGCGGGCGGGCCTATTCGCCCCGGTTCCTGTGGACCTGGCCCAACAGCCGCATATCGGTGATGGGCGGCGAACAGGCGGCCAGCGTTCTCGCCACCGTCCATCGCGACGCGGAGACCTGGACGCCGGCGCAGGAAGAGGCGTTCAAGGCCCCGATCCGCCAGAAGTACGAGGACGAGGGCAATCCCTACTACGCCACCGCCCGGCTGTGGGACGACGGGATCATCGACCCGGCCCAGACCCGCGACGTGCTCGGCCTGTCGATCTCGGCGTCGCTGAACGCGCCGATCCCGGAGACACGCTTCGGCGTGTTCCGGATGTAACCCATGGACCTTCAGTAAATGGCGCGGGCGACGAAACTTCGGGTGGTGGGCGGCAAGGCGGCGGCCCACGTCGCCCCACCCCGGCCGCCGAAGCATGGGCTGGAGATCGGCGCGCCCTGCCCTAACTGCGGGACGACGCTGGCCGGACCCTGGTGCTACGCCTGCGGCCAGAAGGGCGAAGATTACCACCGCTCGATCTGGCTGTTGGTCGCCGAGGCGTTCGAGGGGCTGACCCATCTCGACGGGCGGCTCTGGACCACCCTGCCGCGGCTGCTGGTCAGGCCGGGCAAGCTGACGCGAGACTATCTGGATGGCCACCGCGCGTCCCAACTGCCGCCCTTCCGGATGTTCCTGGTCGTCCTGATCCTGGTGTTCTTCGCCGGGTCCCTGAACCTCCGGCACGACCCCATCCAGTTCAACGTCAAGCCGGCCGACGTGCAGCTCGACCCCGCCATGCGACAGGCCGTCGGGCAATCGCCCACCAGCCAGTGGCTAACGGAGAAGGCCCAGCATGCGCTGACCGAGCCCGAGGGGCTCCTCAACGCCATGGAGCACTGGTCACACGATTTCGCGATCCTGATGCTGCCGATCGCCGCCCTGCTGCTGAGCCTGCTGTTCGTCTTCCAGCGCGGGGTCTACGTCTTCGACCACCTGGTCTTCTCGATGCATTCGCTGGCCTTCCAGGGGCTGTTGCTGACCGCGGTGTTCGCCGGGACCATGGCCTTGTCCGGCGCGGCATGGCTGCTGGTGCTGGCGCCCGTGCATCTGTTCGTCCACATGCGCGGGACCTACCGGACCAGCGTGATCGGAACCCTGGCGCGGATGGCGCTGCTGTTCGTGGGCTCAGCGACGGCCTTCACCTTCCTGATGCTGGGACTGGTGTTCATAGGCGTGGTCAAGGCGCATTAGGACAGCCATGGACCTCCCTCTCTTCCCGGTGCGGCGATGAAGTCGGTCCTGGTGGCCAACAGAGGCGAGATCGCGCGGCGGGTTTTCGCCACCGCGCGGCGCATGGGCCTGCGGACCGTCGCGGTCTATTCCGAAGCCGACGCGCTGGCCGCCCATGTGGCCGACGCCGACCGGGCCGTGCCGATCGGACCGGCGGCGGCGCGGGAAAGCTATCTGGTCCCGGAGAAGATCATCGCCGCGGCCCGGGCGAGCGGCGCCGACGCCATCCACCCGGGCTACGGCTTCCTGTCCGAGAACGCCGACTTCGCCGAGGCCGTCATGGCGGCGGGCCTGACCTGGATCGGGCCGCCGCCCGCCGCCATCCGCGCCATGGGCCTGAAGGACGCCGCCAAGGCGCTGATGCAAAGGGCCGGCGTGCCGGTGACCCCCGGCTATCTGGGCGAGGACCAGGACGACAAGACCCTGGCCCGCGAGGCCGAGCGGATCGGGTTTCCGGTGCTGATCAAGGCGGTGGCGGGGGGCGGCGGCAAGGGCATGCGCCGCGTGGACCAGGCCGCCGATTTCGCGGCCGCTCTGGCGTCCTGCCGGCGGGAAGCCAAGGCGGCGTTCGGCGACGACCGGGTGCTGCTGGAGACCTATGTCACCCGGCCACGGCATATCGAGGTGCAGGTGTTCGGCGACAGCCAGGGGCATGTCGTCCACCTCTTCGAGCGCGACTGCTCGCTGCAGCGGCGCCACCAGAAGGTGATCGAGGAGGCGCCCGCGCCGGGCATGGACGAGGTTACCCGCGAGGCGGTCACCGCGGCCGCCGTCAAGGCCGCGCTGGCCGTGGGCTACGTGGGCGCCGGGACCGTGGAATTCATCGCCGACGCGTCGGCTGGCCTGAAGCCCGACCGCGTCTGGTTCATGGAGATGAACACCCGCCTGCAGGTGGAGCATCCCGTTACCGAAATGGTCACCGGCCTCGACCTCGTGGAATGGCAGTTGCGCGTCGCGACCGGCGAGCCCCTGCCGCTCAGCCAGGCGGAGATCGCGCTTTCGGGCCATGCGGTGGAGGCCAGGCTCTATGCGGAATCCCCGGCCGGCGGCCTGTTCCTGCCCTCCACCGGCCGGCTCGACCATTTCCGCCTGCCGGACAGCGTGCGGGTCGACGCGGGCGTGGAGGAAGGCGGCGAGGTCTCGGCCTTCTACGACCCGATGATCGCCAAGCTGATCGCCCATGCCGCGACGCGCGAGGACGCCCTGGCGGAGCTCGCGGCGGCCTGCGACGCGGTCGAGGTCTGGCCGGTTAAGACCAACGCCGGGTTCCTCGCCCGTTGCCTCGAGGCGCCCGCCTTCATCGCCGGCCACGTCGACACCGGCTTCATCGAACGCAACCTCGAGGAACTGACCGCCCAGGCCGACCCCTCGCCGGCCGCGCTGTCGGCGGCGGCCAACGCCGCCTTGATGGCCGAGGACAGGGCGGCCCCTTCACCGTGGCGCGACCTCGTGGGCTTCCGGCTGAACGCGCCACCGGAAACCGGCGTGCGGCTGTTCCGCGCTGGCGCGCCGGTGATCGCCAGGACCTCCGAGACCGCCCAGGCCCGCTCGGCCCTGCTCGGCGAAGACGGCGAGATCGTGGTGTTCGAGGCCGGCGAGGCCTTCGTCTTCCTGTCCCAGCCGCCGGCCGACGACCACGCGGGCGCGGCCGGCGACGGCCAGGTGCGCTCGCCGATGCCGGGCAAGGTGACCCAGGTCTCGGTCACGGCGGGCGAGGCGGTGACCAAGGGCCAGCCGCTGCTGACGCTGGAGGCCATGAAGATGGAGCATGCGCTGACCGCGCCCTTCGACGGCAAGGTCGAGACGCTGGCCGTCGCGGTCGGCGACCAGGTCAGCGAGGGCGCGGTGCTGGTGAAGCTGGCGGCGGCGGGCTAGGCCCCCGCCACCACTCCATCATCGTGCAGCTTGGCGATCTCTGCCGAGCCCATGCCCAGGACCTCAGCCAGGACTTCATCCGTGTGCTGACCAAGCAGCGGCGCGGGGCGCACGTCGCCGCGCGGGTCCTGCGGGATGGTGGCCATGGCGCCGGGCGCCGGATAGGTCAGGCCGCTCGGGTGGCGGATGGCCTCGAAGACGGGATTGTCCTTGTAGAGCCGGGGATCCTCCAGCGCCGCCTCGAGCGGCTGGTAGGCGCCCCAGGTCACCCCGCCGGCGTCGAAGGCCGGGCCCAGTTCGGCGGCCGTGCGGGCCGCGAAGGCCTTTTCGAACAGCGGGAAGAGCCGGGCGCGGTGGGTGAACCGCAGGCCCTCGTCGGCGGCGAAGGAGACGCCGATCTCGGCTTCGAGCGCGGCGACCTCGGCGGTGATCCCGAGCGCCTCCAGTGACTTCGACCACTGCTTCGGGGTGATCGCCAGCAGCATCAGGGTCTGGCCGTCGCGGGTGGTGAAGTCGCGGCCGAAGGCGCCGAACAGCTCGTTGCCCATCCGCGGCCGCTGCTTGCCGGCCAGCAGGGTCTCGGCGGTGAAGCCGAGGTTGGCCATGGTCGCCGCGCCGATGTCCGACAGCGGCACCCGGATCTCGCGGCCCTGGCCGGTGCGCATCCTGGCCAGCAGCGCCGAGACCAGGCCGAAGGCGCAGTAGGCGCCGGTCAGCAGGTCCCAGGCGGCCAGCACGTGGTTCACCGGCCGGGGATCGCCCACGGGACCGGTCATCTGCGGCAGGCCGAGCGCCGAGTTGATCGTGTAGTCCATGCCCTGCGACCCGTCGGCCCAGCCCATCACGCGCACGCAGATCAGGTCCGCGCGCAGCTTTTGCAGCACCTCGTAGGAGAGGAATCCCTCGGCCGGGAAGTTGGTGAGGAACAGGCCGCCGTCGTCGCCGGGCGCGGCGGCCAGGCGCTGGGCGATCTCGCGGCCCGCGGGGCTGCCGAGATTGAGGGCGATCGACTTCTTGCCCTTGTTCAGCCCCTCCCAATAGAGGCTGGAGCCGTTGTCGGCGAGCGGCCAGCGGCGGAAGTCCGGGCCGCCGCCGATGGCGTCGAAGCGGATCACCTCGGCGCCCATCTGGGCCAGGTAGAGGCCGCAGGTGGGCGCGGCGACGAAGGCCGAACCCTCGACGACGCGAAGGCCTTTCAGGAGATCGTACATCAGGCGACCAGCGCGGTGACTTTGTTCACCTCGTCCGGCGTCAGCTCCCAGTCGGCGGTGGCCGCGTTGGCGGCCGCCTGTTGCGGCGTGGTGGCGCCGGCGATCACGGACGAGACCACGGGGTGGCCGAGCTGCCAGGCGAAGGCGAGCTCCAGGATGGTGTGGCCGCGCTCACGGGCCCAGCCCTCCAGCGCCTCGACCTTGTCGAAGTTCTTGTCGGACAGCATGTTTTCGCCCCGCGCGCCCCAGGTGTTCAGGCGGGTGCCCTGAGGTGCTTTCTGGCCGCGCTTATACTTGCCGGTGAGCAGGCCGGCGGCCAGCGGGAAGAACGGCAGGAAGCCCAGGCCGAAGTGCTCGCAGGCCGGCAGCACCTCGCGCTCCACGTCGCGCTCCAGGATCGAATAGAGGTTCTGGGCCGAGACGAAGCGGCTCTGGCCGGCGGCCGTCCAGTCGGCGTCGGCGATCTGCCAGCCCTTGAAGTTGGAGTTGCCGATATAGCGGACCTTGCCCTGGGTCACCAGGTCGTCGAGGGCGCGCAGGGTCTCGTCGATCGGCGTGTCGGCGTCGGGACCGTGCAGCTGGTAGAGGTCGATGTAGTCGGTGCCGAGCCGCTGGAGGCTGTCCTCCACCGCGCGCATGATCCAGCGCCGCGAGGCGCCGCGACGGCGCTCGTCCTCGCCCAGCCGCATGCCGAACTTGGTGGCCAGAACGATGTCGGACCGGCGCTTGCCCAGGGCGCGTCCGAGGAACACCTCCGACTCGGTCCCGCCGTAAATATCGGCGGTGTCGAAGAAGTTGATGCCCGCGTCGATGGCCCCGTCGACCACTGCCTGCGTCGCCTTCTCGTCGATCCACGCCCCGAAGTTGTTGCAGCCCAGGCCAACGGCGCTGACCTTCAGGCCCGAGCTTCCCAGCCGGCGCATCTTCATCGGCGTCTCCTCCTCGTTCTTGCGTCCAAACGCCGCGGCGCGACCCCGTCCCACGGCGGCGGGGAGCCTAGCCATTTCCGCGCGGCCCGCCAGGGGGCCTGCGATTCATCATTCAGAATGCTTGACGTGCGTTCAGTACGTTTGTTGGCGATGTGGCAAGGCCCAGAACGCTAACCTTACGTTCTAAAAAGCTTTTTGCAGGCCAATACGCATGCGTGTCGTCACCATCGTCAGTCTTGCCGCCTCGGCCGTGCTGGGGCTCGCCGCGCTCTTCGTGGCCAAGGCCGTGCTGCCGAACGCGGCCTCGGCCAAGGCGCCCTCGATGGCTCAGCAGCCGGTCAGCGGCGTGCCCGTGGTGGTGGCCAAGTCGGCGCTGAAGTTCGGCGACAAGCTGGACGCCAGCAAGCTCGCCATCCTGCACCTGCCGTCCAACGCCGTGCCCGAGGGCGCGTTCTCGACCTTCGACGCGGTGCTCGAACAGGACAACGGCGGGCCGCCGGTGGTGCTGACCGCGGTGTCGGCGCGCGAGACCCTGCTGCCCACCAAGCTGTCCGGCCCCGGCGCGCGGGCCTCGGTGGCGGCCGAGATCGCCGACGGCTATCGGGCCTATACGATCAAGGTCTCCGACGTCACCGGCGTGGGCGGCCATGCGCTGCCCGGCGACCGCGTGGACGTGGTGCTGATGCGCGACCTGACGCCCAATGGCGACACCCGCAATTTCGTCTCCGAGGTGGTGATCCAGAACGTCCGGGTGCTGGGCGTCGACCTGAACGCCGACCTCACCGCCAACAAGCCCGCGACGCCGTCCACCGCCACGCTGGAGGTGTCGGTGCCCGACGCCCAGAAGCTGGCCGTCGCCGGCGACCTCGGCAAGCTGTCGCTGGCGCTGCGCAAGACGGGCTCGGCCGAGCTCGCCAGCACCGGCCCCATGCGCACCGGCAATTTCGTCTCCGGCGGCCGCGGCGCCCCGGCCAGGCCGGGCTTCGGCCCCGCGCGGCTGGGGCCGTCCGGCCCTGGCCTGATCATGATCGTCGAAGGCGGGCGCCATCACGCACCCCGCGAACCGGCTCAGGCCAGCCCGCCGGCTCCGCCGCCCGCCCCGCCCGCCGCGGCGCCTGCCCCGCAGGCCGACGCGTGACCCGTCAGGAGAGGCCGACCATGCCGCGCAACCTGGCCGCAGCATTCTGCGCCGCGCTCGTCACCCTCACCGCGGTCCCGGCCGCCGCCGCGGACACGATGCGCAGCGAGTCCGCCCGCAGCCGCGTGATCTTCGTGCCGCGCGACAAGTCGCTGTCGTTCCGCCTGGAACGGCCGGCGAGCAAGATCGTCGTCGCCCAGCCCGAGACCGCCGAGATCGTCGCCACCACCGACCGCAGCTTCTATGTGCGCGGCGTAGCCCTCGGCTCCACCAACCTGCTGGTCTACGGGCCCGGCGGACACCTGCAGGAAGTCATCGACGTGCGCGTCGGCTATGACGCGGCCGACCTGCAACAGGACATGACGCGCGCCATGCCGGGCGAGAGCATCCGCGTGCAGAGCCTGGGCGACGGCCTGCTGCTGACCGGCAATGTCTCGACCACCGGCTCGGAGGTGCGCGCCAAAGCCATCGCCGAGAAATATGCGCCGGGCGGCGTCACCTCGATGCTGACCATCAGGGGCTCGCAGATCGTGCTCGAGGTCCGGGTGCTGGAGGCCACGCGCTCCACGTTCCAGGACTTCGGCTTCGGCGGCTCGATCACCGACGGGACCTCGGTCTTCACCTTCGGCTCCGGGATCATCGGCAACACCCCGCCCAACGGGATCGCGGCCCTGAAGACCCACATCGGGGAGTTCACCCTCGACGCCACCCTGCAGGCGCTCGAGGAAAAAGGGCTGGTGCGCACGCTGGCGCGGCCCAACCTGGTGGCGCTGTCCGGCGAGAAGGCCAGCTTCCTGGCTGGCGGCGAGTTCCCCTATCCGGTGCCGCAGGACCGCGACAAGATCACCATCCAGTTCCGCACCTATGGCGTGAAGCTCAACTTCACCCCCGTCGTGCAGGACAACGGCCAGATCCGCCTGCAGGTGGAACCGGAGGTCAGCCAGCTCGACATCGCCAATTCGCTGCGCATCAATGGTGTGCAGGTGCCTGGCCTGATCACCCGCAGGGTCTCGACCACGGTGGAGATCAAAAACGGCGACTCGCTGGCGATCGGCGGCCTGTTCCAGCACGACTACAAGAACACCGTGCGGCAGTTCCCCGTGCTGGGCGACCTGCCGATCATCGGCACCCTGTTCCGCTCCGCCCGCTGGCAGCGCAACGAGACCGAGCTGCTGGTCATCGTCACGCCCCGGCTGGTGACCGCCAAGGAGTTCGAGACGGCCGCCGCCACCAAGGCCCTGCCCGGATCCGAGCCGCTGGCCGCCAATGTGATCCTGAACGGCTGGGCGCTGGACAAGCCGGTCAAGCGCGACCGGGGGGCGCCGGTCCTGCGGGGCCCGGTCAGCGCCAACCCGGCGACGCCCTGATGACCCGACGTCCTGTTCCTTCGAAAGTTGCGTAAATGAACACCCCGCCGTTCAAAGAACGTCGCATCCTGGCGCTGGGCGCCACGCTCGCGCCCCTCAGCCAGGGGCCGCTGGCCGGCGCGAACTTCGAACTCATCGGGCTGGAGCGGCTGATGGGCCTGACCAGCATCGACGCCGATCTGGTCATGATCGACGCCGACGCCTGCACGGCCCAGGCGCTGACCATCGCCGTCGAGACCCTCACCGCCTGCCCCGCCCCGCCGCCCGTGCTGCTGGTCGGCGAGCGCCTGCCGACCACCGTCGTGCGCAACCTGCTGCGCCTGGAGCGTTCCGACGTCCTCGAGGCGCCCTTCACGCCCGAGCAGATCGCCGGGGCGGTGCAGGCGCTGTTCACCCCGCCGGCCGACGCCTCGGCCACCGCCGCCGCGCCGACCCCGCAAGCCACCGGCGCCTCCCGCTGCTGGGCCGTCGTCGGCGCCGTCGGCGGCGCCGGGGCCACGACGCTGGCCATCGAGATCGCCACCGCGCTTTGCGCCCGCCAGGCCAAGGACAAGAGCGTCTGCCTGATCGACCTGAACCTCGCCGACGGGGTCGCCGCGGCCTATCTCGGCGCCATGCCGGCCATGAAGCTCGCCGACTTCGGCTCGACGGCGGATCGTATCGACGCGGCCATGCTGCAGGCCTTCATCACACCGGTGACCGGCAAGCTCGACCTGCTCGCCGGCCCGCGCGAGCCCACCGCCTTCGACACCGCGCCGCGCGAGGCGGTCCTCAAGGTGCTGGATGTCGCCTGCGAGAGCTACGACTGGGTGATCCTCGACATGCCCCGTCATCGGCGAAGCTGGAGCATCGACGCGCTGTCCGGATGCGACGAGGTGCTGGTGGTCTCCGAGCTGACCGTGCCGGCGCTGATCGCCGCACGCTCGCTGTCCGACGAGATCGAGCAGGCTGCGGGCTCGGGCCTGAAGCCGCGCATCGTGCTCAACCGCCTCGCCAGCCGGATGTTCGGCCCCGCGCCCTCCATGGCCGAGGCCGAGCGCGCCCTGCAGCGCAAGGCCGACGCCGGCGTGAGTTCCGACTGGGAGGCCGCCGCGGCGTCGGCCAACCTGGGCGGACCCATCGCCCAGCACCGGCCCAAGTCGAAGATCGTCAAGGACATCCAGATCCTGGTCGAACGGCTCGCGTCCGCCCCGGCTCGAGCGGAAGCCCACGCCAACGCCAAGCGGGCCGCCTGATGGGCCGCTTCAGCTTCGCGCGGGGCGGGGCGGAACCACAGCCCCAGCCGGTCGCGGCGCCGGCTCCCGTCGCTCCCGAGCCGAAGGCCGCGCCGACCGGCCGGCCGCAGCCCAAGGGCAAGTCCACCGAACTCGACATGCACCTGCGGCTGCATTCGCGGCTGATCGACGAGCTCGACCTGGCCAAGCTCGACAAGCTGCCTGAGGCCGACCTGCGCCGCGAGGTCATGCGCCTGGTCGCCGACTTCGCGCGCGGCGAACGCATGGCGCTGAACACCGCCGAGCTCGAGGAGCTGGGCGCGTCGATCTATGACGAGATGGTGGGCCTGGGGCCGATCGAGCCCCTGCTGAAGGACGAGTCGATCAACGACATCCTGATCAACGGCCCGTTCCAGGTCTATGTGGAGCGCCGGGGCGAGCTGGAGCTGACCCCCGTCCGCTTCCGCGACAACGACCACCTGCTGCGCATCGTCAACCGCATCGTCGCCGGCGTCGGACGCCGCATCGACGAGAGCCAGCCGATGGTCGACGCCCGCCTGGCCGACGGCAGCCGGGTCAACGCCGCCATCTCGCCGATCGCCATCGACGGCGCCTGCGTCTCGATCCGGAAATTCTCCAAGAAGCCGCTGACCCTGGAGAAGCTGGTGGAATTCGCGGCCATGCCCATGGCGATGGCCGACTTCATGCACGGGGCGGTGAAGGCCCGCGTCTCCACCGTGATCTCCGGCGGCACGGGCTCGGGCAAGACGACGCTGCTCAACGCGCTGTCCGCCGCGATCAGCCACGGCGAGCGGCTGATCACCATCGAGGACGCCGCCGAGCTGCAGCTGCAGCAGCCGCACGTGGTGCGCCTGGAGACCCGGCCGCCAAACATCGAGGGCAAGGGCGAGATCCGCCAGCGGGAGCTGGTGAAGAATGCGCTGCGGATGCGGCCCGACCGGGTGATCCTGGGCGAGGTGCGCTCCGAGGAGGCCTTCGACATGCTGCAGGCCATGAACACGGGGCACGAGGGCTCCATGGCCACCATCCACGCCAACAACCCGCGCGAGGCGATCAGCCGCCTGGAGCAGATGATCGCCATGGGCGGCATGAACATCGGCCCCGACGCCATGCGCTCGCAGATCGCCTCGGCCATCGGCCTGATCGTCCAGGTGATGCGCCTGTCGGACGGCAAGCGGAAGATCACCCACATCACCGAGATCACCGGCATGGAAGGCCAGGTGGTGCAGATGCAGGACATCTTCACCTTCAACCGCACCCACACCGATCCGGACGGCACGGTGCACGGCGAATTCCGCGCCACGGGCCTCCGCCCCCGCTGTCTCGACGAGATGGTGCGCCGCGGCATCCCCTATGACGTGGCCAATTTCGATCCCTCCAGGGTCTTGGGGGCCGGATGACCTTCGACGGCAACCTCGTCTTCCTGATCCTGGTGTTCGCCGCGGTCTTCACCGCCGGCCAGGCGGCGTTCGGCCTGTTCACGGTGGCGACCCAGAAGCGGCGGCTGAACGCGCGGCTGAAGGTCGCCCAGAAGGTCGACGGCGTCTCGGCCCTGGTGCTGGAGCTGCGCAAGCAGCGCGGCCTGAACGCCGCCGGCGAGAAGACCGCCGGCCGACTGCGCTGGCTTTCCGACCTGATCGTCGCCTCGGGCGTCGCCTACAATCCCCGGCGCGCGATCCTCTATTCGGTGGCGGCCGGCGTGATCGGCGGGATCGGCGTGGCGGTCCTCACCAAGAACCCGGTGCTGTTCCTGGCGGGCGCGCTGGTGTTCGGGGTCGGCGGCCCGTTCTTCTACCTCAAGTTCATGGCAGGCCGCCGCGCCAAGGCGATCGGCGTCCAGCTGCCGCAGGCCCTGGAGATCATCGTCCGCAGCCTGGAGGCCGGTCACCCGGTGCCCACCGCCATCTCGCTGGTGGGCCGCGAGATGGTCGACCCCATTGGCTCGGAGTTCGGCATGGCCGCCGACGAGATCGCCTATGGCGCGACCCTGGAACAGGCGGTGGCGCGAATGTCGGAGCGCTGCCAGCACCCCGACATCGACCTCTTCGCGGCCACCGTGCGCCTGCAGGAGAAGGCGGGCGGCAACCTGACCGGCCTGCTGAAGCTCAACGCCAACACCGTGCGCGAGCGCCACAAGATGCGGCTGAAGATCAAGGCCGCCTCGTCGGAGGGCCGCGCCTCGGCGATGATCCTGACGTCGGCGCCGTTCATCTCGCTGGGCTTCATCACCATCTCCTCGCCGCACTTCTACGGCGACGTGATCCACGAGCCGTTCGTGAAGATCGGCCTGGGGGTGCTGGGGACCTGGATGTTCATCGGCAACATGGTCATGCGGCGCATGATCGACATGCGGCTCTGATCCCATGACCCTCGCGCAGATCGAAACCCTCATCACCGTGATCGGCGTCGTGCTGGTGGCCGCCGCCCTGGGCGGCGTGGCCTGGATCTCGGCGGGCGAACTGCGGTTGCGCGCGGTGCGCCGCGCGCGGCTGCAGCCGGCGGGCGCCGGCCCGACGGTGAGCGGCGGCGGGTTCAGCGGCGGGATCATCGGCGACCAGCTGCTGGCCGGCGTTCGCAAGCTTGGCCAGCAGAGCGCGGTGCGCGACCCGGCGAAGGTCTCGGCGCTGCGCAACCAGCTGATGCAGGCCGGATTCTACAATCGCGAGGCCGCGGTGATCTACCTGGGCGCGCGCGCCGTGGCCCTCGTGGCGGCCACCGCCGGGGTCATCCTGCTGCTGCCGCTGATCGCCGGCGGCAAGAGCGGCATGGGCGGCATCGCGCTGGCCAGCGTGCTGGCGGGCGCGGCGATCCTTGGGCCAGACCAGGTGCTGAAAGCCCGCAGGACCTCCCGCGAACGGGAATACGCCGACGGGTTCCCGGACCTGCTGGACCTGCTGGTCGCCTCGGTGGAGGCCGGCCTCAGCCTCGACGCCGGGGTGACCCGGGTGACCGAGGAGCTCGGCCGGCGCTATCCCAACCTGGCGGTGCACCTGCGCTTCCTGGTGCTGGAGCTGCGGGCCGGCAAGGCCCGCAAGGACGCCTGGTCGGCGTTCGCCGACCGGCTGGGGATCGACGACGCCCGACAGCTCGCCACCATGCTGCGCCAGGCCGAGGAGATGGGCACCAGCCTTGGGGAGACGCTGACGGTCTTCTCGCAGGACATGCGCTCCAAGCGGATGCTGCGGGCCGAGGAGAAGGCGCTGGCGCTGTCGGCCAAGCTGACGGTGCCGCTGATCCTGTTCATTTTCCCATGCCTGCTGGGCGCCCTGATGCTGCCGGCCATCGCCCGGCTGATGCACGTCTTCGCCAAGGGCTGACGGCACGCGGACCGGCGCCTCGGTTGACGCTCGGTCAGCCTTGCCGCCCGCCAGGCGCCGGTATCAAGTGCGCGGAAATCGACAAGCACAGGGCAGACCCGATGAGCGTCATGACCGCCGCCGACCGCCGTATCCCGGGGGACAAGGCCGACCTCCTGACGACGCCGGCCGCCTATGCCGACGGCCGGATCCACGAGGTCTATCGGTGGCTGCGCGCGAACCAGCCGCTGGGGATCGCCGAGACCGAGGGCTTCGACCCGTTCTGGGTGGTCACCCGCCACGCCGACATCCTGGAGATCAGCCGCCAGAACGACCTGTTCCACAACGGCGAGCGCTCCCCCACCCTGATCGGCCAGGCGGCGGACCAGAAGATCCGCGCGATGATGGGCGGCAGCCCGCACCTGTTGCGCACCCTGATCCACATGGACGCGCCCGACCACCCGAAGTACCGCGCGCTCACCCAGGGCTGGTTCACGCCGCAGAACCTGCGCCGGCTGGAGGACCAGATCCGCGTCCTGGCCAAGGCGGCTGTCGCGAAGATGGCGGCCACCGGCGGGCGCTGCGACTTCGTCGGCGAGGTGGCCCTGCACTACCCGCTGCATGTGATAATGAGCATCATGGGCGTGCCCGAGGAAGACGAGCCCCGGATGCTGCGACTGACCCAGGAACTGTTCGGCGCGGCGGATCCCGAGCTGGGCCGCGCTGGCAGCGGCGGAGCCACAGCCCAGAAGGGCGAGATCGACTTCGGCGCGGTCGTCGACTTCTCCAACTACTTCCGGGCGCTGTCGGAGGCCAAGCGCGCCGCCCCCACCGACGACCTGGCCAGCCTGATCGCCAACAGCCGGATCGACGGCCAGCCGATCTCCGACCTGGAGGCGATGAGCTACTACATCATCGTCGCCACGGCGGGCCACGACACCACATCGTCGTCCAGCGCGGGCGCGCTGTGGGCGCTGGCCGAGAATCCCGCCGAGCTCGCCAAGGTCAAGGCCGACCCGTCGCTGATCCCCAGCCTGGTGGACGAATCCATCCGCTGGACGACGCCGGTCAAGACCTTCATGCGGACGGTCGCGGCGGATACCGAGTTCGCCGGGCGAAGCCTGCGCAAGGGCGACTGGCTGATGCTCTGCTACGCCTCCGGAAACAGAGACGAGGCGGTGTTTGAGGCCCCCGACACGTTCCGCGTGGACCGCAGGCCGAACAGGCACCTGGCCTTCGGCTACGGCGCGCACCTATGCCTTGGACAGCACCTGGCGAAGATGGAGATGCGCATCCTGTGGGAGGAGCTCTTGCCCCGGCTGTCGAACCTGGCGCTGGACGGCGCGCCGGCCGTGAGCGAGGCGGTGTTCGTCAATGGGCCCAAACGCCTGCCGGTCCGCTTCGACATGATCTGAGGCCGAGGGCGGCGCAGGATCGTTCACCATACTTCGTCAGGGACCGAATCATAGCAGTGGACTTCGGGCACACTCGGGCTATGGTCGTACTATGACAGACCGCCCGGACATCGCGCGCATCGCGGCGCTGGTTGGCGATGCGGCCCGCGCCAACATGCTGACCGCGCTGGTCGCCGGGCAGGCGCTGACGGCGGGCGAACTGGCGCGGGAGGGTGGGGTGACCGCCCAGACCGCCAGCGCGCACCTGGCCAAGCTGCAGGCCGCGGGCCTGGTCACCGGCCGCAAGCAGGGACGCCATGCCTACTACGCCCTGGGCGGCGCCGATGTCGCCGTGGTGATAGCGGCCCTGACCGCGCTGGCCGCGCGCACCGGGCATACCCGGGTCCGCACGGGTCCGCTGGAACCTGCCCTGCGCCAGGCGCGGGTCTGCTACGACCACCTGGCGGGCGACCTCGGCGTGGCCCTCCTCGACAGCTTGCTGGCGCGCGGCCAGCTGACCGAAGACGGTGGCAGGCTGCGCCTGACCCCGGCGGGCGAGACCCTGATGGCCGCCATCGGCCTCGACCTGCCGGCGCTGGCCCGTTCGCGGCGGCCTCTCTGCAAGAGCTGCCTGGACTGGAGCGTACGGCGCAGCCATCTGGCCGGGTCGCTCGGCGCGGCCCTGCTCGCCCGCTTCCTGGGCCTCGGCTGGGCGCAACGCGAGCCGGCGAGCCGAACGGTGACGTTCACCGACAAGGGCCGCACCGCCTTGCGCGAAATCTTTGGCGTGGCGGCGGATTCCGCCACCTGAGACTTAAGTCGATGATTGAGATTTTAGTCTTGATTTGAGATTTAAGTCTTATTATCCGGCTTCGCCATTGAACCACCTCAAGAAAGGCTGGCCATGGCGATGAGCCGCCAGGACATGGACCGCACGATCGATGCGCATTTCGGCTTCGAGGCCCGGGACGATGTCGCGGGCGTCCTGGCCACGCTGGCCGCGGACGTCGAGCACGATATCGTCGGCTGGCCCGCGGGCCCGACCCACGGTCGCGACAGCGCCAGGCCCTTCTACGAGGCCCTGTTCGCCGACCTGGCCGATGGCCGGATCGACGTCCAGCGCCGCCTCTATGGCGATGACTTCCTGGTCGATGAATCAGTGTGGCGCGGGGTGGCGGCCGGCCGGCCGTTCGGGCCAGAGGGCCGGGGACGTCCGCTGGCGTTCCGCCTGCTGCATGTCGTCGAGTTCGCGCCGTCCGGCGATATCGCCCGCGAGAACGTCTGGGTGGACCTGGCCGCGATCCAGCAGCAGTTGCCGCAGGACTGACTGCGTGGCCCGCTCCGCCCGGCAGAACCGCACCCGCAAGGACCTGCTGCAGGCGGCCGCCCGGCTTATGGCCGAGGGCCGGCGTCCGAGCCTCGAGGAGATCGCCGAGGCGGCGCTGGTGTCGCGCGCCACCGCCTACCGCTACTTCCCGGGCCTGGAGGCCCTGTTGCTGGAGGCCGCCCTCGACGTGGAAGTCCCGTCCGCCGAGGCGCTGTTCAAGGATGTGCGCTCCTCAGACCCTGTGCTGCGGGTGGAACAGGTGGCCTCGGCCCTGCACGACATGACGATCGCCAACGAAGCGTCATTGCGGATGATGTTGATACAGTCCTTGCAGCGCACCCTGCAGGACGGGGCCGACGCGCCGGTCCGGCAGAACCGCCGCACGCCGCTCATCGAGGCGGCGCTGGCGCCGGCCCGGCGCGAGTTCGAGCCGGCCGCCCTGCAGAGACTGGTTCGCGCCCTGGGCGTCGTGGTGGGCATAGAGGCCATGGTGGTGTTCAAGGACGTGCTTGGCGTCGACGACGCCGAGGCGCTCAAGATCAAGACCCTGATGATCCGCGCCCTCGTCAAGGCGGCCCGGACCTCTCGCTCCGGCGCCTAGAGCGCGTCAGGGTGAAGTGGATACCGGTTCACCCGTCCGACGCGCTCTAAACCTTTGAAGATAGACTCTTCTCGTCCGGTTCAGATGATTCCATCTGAACCGGGAAGGGTCTGGAGGTCGACAATCCCGGCCGGCTCGTCTCTTCTGAGCGACGCGCCCACCGCGCTTCGCCATCGCGAGGAACCCGCCCATGCCGCCCAGGATATTGCCCGTTCCAACGCCGGAGACCCGGCATTTCTGGGACGGCTGCCGCGAGGGCGAACTTCGCCTGCAGCGCTGCACGCGATGCGACGGCGGCGTCTATTTCCCGCCCCGGCCGTTCTGCCCGCGCTGTGGCGGCCGCGAGGTCGAGGTGTTCAAGGCCTCGGGCAAGGGGGTCCTGTGGTCCTATGTCATCAACATGCGCCCGCGTCCGGACATGGGGACCGAGCCGCACGCCATCGCCGTTGTGAAGCTGGAGGAAGGCCCCACGATGATGACCAATATCGTGGGCTGCCCGCAGACGCCGGAGGCGCTGCAGCTGGACATGGCCGTGCAGGTGGCCTTCGCCAGACAGAACGACGAGATCTCGCTCCCCCTCTTCGAACCCGTGAAGGGGTGATCCCGTGAAGCCCAATTCCATCGCCGTGGTCGGCGCCGCGGAAACCACCCAGCTTGGCCGCATCCCCAACCTGTCGACGATCGGCCTGCACGCCGATGCGGCGCTGAACGCCATGGCCGACTGCGGCCTGACGCCCAAGGACATCGACGGCGTCGCCACCGCCGGGGAAAGCCCGCAGGGGCTGGCCCACTACCTGGGCATACGTCCGACCTATGCCGACGGCACCATGGTGGGCGGCTGCTCCTTCATGCTGCACGTGCGCCATGCGGCGGCGGCGATCAACGAGGGGCTCTGCAACACGGTGCTGATCACCCATGGGGAGTCGGGCCGCTCGCGGGTCGGAGCGCCCGGCTACGCCATGGGCGGGCCGGCCAGCCTGACGGGGCAGTTCGAGACACCCTATGGCCCGACCGGCGCGCCCACCTGGTTCACGGTGCCCGTCCTGCGCTACATGAAGACCTATGGGGTGACGGTGGAGGACCTGGCCAATGTCGCGGTGATCCAGCGCGAATGGGCGGCCCTGAACCCGCGCGCCAGCTACAGCGACCCGATCACCATCGACGACGTGCTGGCGTCCGAAACGATCGCCTGGCCGTTCACCAAGCTGATGTGCTGCCTGGTCACCGACGGCGGCGGGGCGCTGATCCTGACGTCGGCGGAGCGGGCGAAGGACTTCCCGCGAAAGCCAGTCTATATCCTGGGAACCGGGGAAGCCGTCGAAACCCCGATGGTCAGCCAGATGGACGACTTCACGTCCTCGCGGGCGTTCCGTGATTCCGGGCGGAAGGCCTTCGCCGAGGCGGGCATCCGGCATTCGGACGTCGATCACCTGATGATCTACGACGCCTTCGCCCACCTGCCGTTCTACGGCCTGGAGGACCTGGGCTTCGTGAAGCCGGGCGAGGCGAAGGATTTCATCCGCGAACGCAACACGGCGATCGGCGGCAAGCTGCCGATGAACACCAACGGCGGGGGCCTGTCCTACATGCACTCCGGGATGTACGGCATGTACGCCCTGCAGGAGAGCGTTCGCCAGATGCGCGGGATCGCCCCCGCGCAGATCGAGGGCGCGAAGGTCGGCGTCTGCCACGGCGTCGGTGGCTTCTTCTCGGCCTCCGGCACGATCATCTTCTCCAACGAAGCGCCGTGAGGGCGCCTAACGGTCGAACTTCGTCGCCAGGACGAGGGACGAGCTTGTCCGCTCGACGCCCTTGATCTCACCGATCTCGTTGATGAGGGCGTCCATCTCGGCGACGTTGTCGGTCTCGACCAGGGCGACCATGTCGGCCGGCCCGCTGATGGACTGCAGCTTGCGGACCCCCGGCAACCGTTTCAGCGCCGCCGACACCGCCGCCGCCTGCTTCGGCTCGACGGTCAGCATGACGAAGGCGTGGATCAGGGCCGCCTCGCGCGCTTCGGAGAGCTTCACCGAATAGCCCGAGATCACCCCCGACCGCTCGAGGCGGGCCAGGCGGCTCTGCACCGTCGTGCGGGAAAGGCCGAGCGCGCGGGCAAGCTCCGCCACAGGCGCGCGGGCGTTGTCGCGCAGTCGCTCGATAAGGTGCTGGTCGAGGTCGTCCAAGGGGCGTTTTGCCGAAACTGATCATCAATTCGCTGATATTGAACTCGTATCGCCGATATATCAATCCATCTCGCGCATTCGAGTGGCGCTGGCCGGCCGCCGCGGCGACGCGGCGGGCCACGGAACCAACCCAGGATAGAGGCGATGTGCTGGCCTGCTCGGCCAGCATGCCCGCAGATATACTCCTCGGTGGGCCGCGGAGCGATTTTTTCCGGACGGATCTTCGAGCGGACGCGGCGCGGCGCGGGGGCTTCAGAAGTGCAGCCGCAGCGCGCCTTGCAGGAGGTTCTGGTCCTGCTTGGGATCCTCGCCGACCAGGCGTCGCAGGGCCCGCTTGGAGGTCACGTGCTCGGCCTCTAGAAGGACATCTGCGTGCGGGCCCAGCCGATGGCGCCACGCCCCCGTCAGCGCCCAGCCGTGCTCGGCGTTGTCGTCGATCGCCTGGAAACTGCGGTCGGTCGTCTGGAAAGCGTCGATCCGCCCGGTGACGGTGTCCTCGCCCAGCTTGTGGGCGGCCAGGACATAGGCGGCGCGGAACCCCATGTCGAACCAGATGCCGCCGGGGATCCGGTAGCCCATCAGGGTCTCGCCGTTCATGGCCTGAGCCAGCACCTTGGTCGTCTCATTGGGCTCCCAGGTCATGCCGACGTTGAGGAAGCGCGTCTCCCAGGCCCACTGGCCCTTGGAGTCCACGGCGATCCGGTTGCCGGCATTGTCGTAGTAGAGGGCGTTGAAGCTGACCGGCGCGGGCGGACGCCAGGCGAGCCGGCCATAGTAGCCGGCCCGGTTGTCGAGTTCGCGGAAGGGATAGGTCTCACGCGGCTGGAACAGGGTGGCGAAGCCGGACAGGGGCGGCAGTCCGAAATCGGTCCTCACGCCCGCCCGCTCGCCATGCAGCGCCCAGCCGCGAAAGGTCAGCAGGGTCCCGGCCGTGTCGTTCCAGCCGAACACCGCGGCGGTGGCCTCCAGCTGATGCTCGCCAAGCGCGCCCTGGTAGGTGACCTCGGCGCCGGTCACCTTCACCTCCTCGCCGATCCAGCTGTTGATCGCCGAGCCGCTGAGCATGTCCGGCGTCGTCCAGGCCACGCCATCGTGTTCCTCGGACACCGGCGGATAGAAGATCCCGACCCGCCCGGAGAACCGGCCCACCGGCGTCGGATTGGCCCTCAGCTTCAGATAGGCCTCGCCGATGTCGACGGACTTGTGGACGTCGGTCTGGGCAATGGCCGTGACCACGCCGCTAACCGCGAAGTTGAAGCGTGGGGTCCACTCAAGCGCGGCCTGCGCGCCCGAGACGCCGGTCTTGCCGAAGCCGCCGTTCACCCACGAGCGCTCACCGTCGTGCGTGGCGGCGCGCAGCTCGATCAGGCCGTGCAGGGTTTCGGGCGAGACGATATCGGCCTGCGCGCGCGCCTGCGTCGCGCAGGCGAGGGCCAGCCCGAGACCCGCCAGGTGCGTTAGCCACGATCGGGCGATGGTCGCCTCCCTTAGCCGTAACAGCGTTCGGCTGGGCGATCTTCCCTCAGAAACGTCAAAAGTTCGTTGCGCTGCAAAGGTTTGGCGATCAGGTACCCCTGGGCGTGATCGCACCCCATGGCCGCCAGCAGCTGGAAGCAGGCGTTGGTCTCGACGCCTTCGGCGGTAACCTTGAGGCCCAGGCTGTGCGCCAGATCGATGGTCGAGCGCACGATCAGCGCGTCGCGCTGGCTCTCGGTGACGCCCTGGACGATGGACATGTCGATCTTCAGTTCCTGGCCGCGGATCCGCTTCAGATAGGCCAGCGACGACAGGCCCGTGCCGAAATCGTCGATCGAGATGGCGATGCCGGCCTCCGCGAACCCGTCGAGCATGGCCAGCGCCACCTCCGGATTCTCGATGACCGCTGTCTCGGTGATCTCGAAGACCAGTTCGCCGGTCGCCCGCGCGGCCTCGGCGAGGGCGAAGTCGGTGAAATCTTCCTCGCCCAGCGTACGTCCGGAGATGTTCACCGCCATGGCCAGCCGGTGGCCGGCCCTGGCGAACAGCGCCTGGTCGGCGATCGCCTGCTTGATCACCCACTCGGTCAGGGTGCGGATGTGGCCGGTCTCCTCGGCCATGGGGATGAAGACGCTGGGCGCGAGCAGGCCACGGGTCGGGTGGCGCCAGCGCACCAGGGCTTCCACCCCGGTGACCTGGCGGCCGCGGAGGTCGAACTTCGGCTGGTAGAACAGCTCCAGGTCGCCGCCCTTGATCGCGTCCAGCATGCCGCTCATCAGCGAGAGGTTGCTGGACGGGTCGCCATAGGCCTCCGCGTCGAAGAAACCCACCTTGCGGCGGCCCACCCGGGCCTGGTCCAGGGCGATGCTGGCCCGCTCGATGACGTCGTTCGAACCGCCGCCGCGCACGAGGGTGGCCAGGCCCAGGTTGAGGACCACGTCGATGGTGTCGCCGCCAACCCGCAGGGGCGCCTCGAGCTCGGCCATCAGCCGCTGGGCGTCGTCGAGCGCCGCCTCGGGCCCGTCGGCGATCATCGCGAAGCCCAGCACGTCGGTCGAGATCCGCGCCACGCCGGAGGCCGGCGCCAGGCCCGCCAGGCGATTGCCGATCATCCGGACGGCCTGGGCGGCCAGCGCATAGCCGATCGCGCCACGCACATGGTCGAAGCGGTGGATGCCAAGCGCCGCCACATAGACGCGGCCCTCGGGAAAGTCGGAGAGCGCCTCCACCACCCGCTCCAGGGCGTGCAGGTTGGGCAGGCCGGTCTCGCCGTCGTGCAACGCCAGGTGGGTGATCCGCCGCTCGCGGTCGCGGATCGCCGTGGCCATGGTGTTGAAGCTTTCGCCCAGCCGGCCGATCTCGTCGTCGGTGTCGGAAGCCACCTGGGCGTCCTCGCCGCGCTGGAGCCGCCGGGCGGCGTTGTCGAGCGCCGAGATCGGCCGGGTGATGCCGCGCGCCAGCAGCCAGGAGCCCCAGCCGACCACGGCCAGGCCGGCCAGGCCGGCCAGGGCGACCACCGCCAGCAGCGGCCGGTAGGGCGCCAGCGCCCGCGACAGCGGATAGCGCAGCAGGAGCACCGTCGGCGTGTCCCTGGTCAGCACCGGCAACGGCTTGACCAGCGCCAGGGATGCGCCGGACGCCTCGTCCAGTTTCTGAGGGTCGGTCAGCCGCGCCGCCAGGGCGCGGTCGAGGAAGCCGGAGAGCGCGGAACCATGCTGGCCGCCACCCTCGTCCAGGCGCCATCCGCGCGAGTCGCGATGCAGCACCACGGCCTTCAGCGGGATCGCCGAGAGGCGTTCGAGCGCGCTCATCTCGGCGCGGTCCAGGCGCACGGCGAACACCAGCCAGCCGATCTGGTCGGGCGACATCACCGGCGCCGACATGACCTGGTAGGGCGCGCCGTCCAGCAGCACCACGCCGGAGTCCTCGGCGCTGTCGAAGGCGGCGGCCAGCTTGGCCGCGTCGCCCTGCAGCCTGGCCGCGCCCTCCCCGACCACCTTGCCGTCGACGCCGACGATGAAGGCGCGGTCGATGCTGAAGCGGCGACGCAGGTTCTCCATGGCCGAGACGATGGTGGCGCTGTCGCCGGTGGCCACCGCCTCGCGGAAGCCGAAGTCGCGCGACAGCAGGGTGGCGCCTTCGCGCAGGCGCTCGGAGCGCAGGGACCACACCCGGTCGAACACGGTGCCGGAGGCGGTCAATTCGTCGCGCACCTGGCGTTGCGCCGCCTGGTTTATCGCGGTGAACACCGCCAGCGAGACCAGCAGGAGCGTCACGCCGAACAGCGCCGCATATAGTACGGAGAGCCGGGTGGAGAGCCGCTTGAACACGCCGGGGCCCGCTCAGTAGCCGCCGCGCCGCAGCGGCGGCGTGCGCAGTTCGACCGGCGCCTGCAGGCTCACCGAGCCTTGGGCCGGAAGCGAGACCGGGCGGGATATCTCGCCGCCGCGGGTCTTCATGTAGGGATGCCAGATGGTCAGGGTGGCCGCCCCGGCCGGCAGGTCACGGATCACGGCCTCGCCGCGCGCGCCGGTCTTCATCGCAAAGGGGGTGTCGACCACCCGGATGAAGGCGGTCATGTCGTCGTGGATATTGCAGCCCAGGCCCACCACCCCGGGCTTGTCGAAGCGCACCACGCGCGTCTCGTCGCGGCTGTAGAGCTTCAGCTCGAAGGTCTTGGCCGGCGAGAACGAATAGACGTGATGGCGCACCTCATCGAGGTTCGGGAAGGCCACCTCCGCGCCCACCGGCACCACCAGGACGAAGGGGTCGAACTGCATGTTCTTCTGGGCCATGCGGTAGGCCCAGGGAAACCGGATCGGGCCCCGCGCCACGAAGCCCGCCGGGCGCACCATGACCACGGCGTTGGGCACGGGTTTGCCGGCCACGGTGACCACCGTCACGGCGAGGTCTCCGGCCCAGGCCGGAGCAGCAATCAGCAGTACGGCCAGCAAGGGCGCGAACAGACGCATGCCGCGCACTGTAGGGAGGCTTAATGAAGTCCCCGTAAATCAGCACAAGTCCCTGACCTTATGCGATATTTATGTTTTAGCCCGTGATCGCCCCAACGCGAGGAACGTCAGGCTTTCAAGAGGCTCGGGTCAATGGGCAGGCTGCGGATGCGTTTGCCGGTGGCCGCGAAGATGGCGTTGGTCACCGCGGGGATGACCGGCGGCAGGGCCGGCTCCCCCAGCCCGGTCGGCGGGTAGTCGGTCATCACGAACCGCACGTCCACCGGCGGCGCGTCGGCCATGCGCAGCAGCGGATAGTCGCCGAAGTTGCGCTGTTTGACGGCCCCGTTCTCGATGGTGATCTTCTGGTAGAGCGCCGCGGAGAGCCCGTCGATGGCCGCGCCCTGCACCTGGTTGAGCCCGCCCGAGGGATTGACGATCTGGCGGCCCACGTCGGCGGCGATCCAGATCCTGTCGACCTTGACCTTCCCCGAATTGGCGACGGTCACCTGGGCGACCTCCGCGAAGTAGCCGAGGTGGCTGAAGTGGAACGCGACCCCCATGCCGGTCCGCGCGGGCAGCTTGCCGCGCCCGGCCCAGCCGGACTGCTCCGCCACGGCCTTCAGCACGCCGCGCATGCGCTCGGCGTTGTAGGCGGCGGGCGGCTTGCCGACCATACCCTCGGTTCCCAGCAGCGTCAGCCTGAACGCCACGGGGTCGGCGCCGGCCGCATGAGCCAGTTCGTCGATGAACGACTGCATGACAAAGGCCAGCGCGTTGGAACCCGGCGCCCGGAGCGGCCCGGTCGGCACCCCCAGCGGCATGGTCGACTGGCCGATGCTGCAGTTGGCCACGAACTGGGCCGGGAACTCCCCCGCGCCCATCGCCGCGCTCGAGGCAACCGCGTCACCCTGCCCGTAGGTCACGAAGTGGTCCTGCCAGGCGACCACGTGGCCGGCCGCGTCGACGCCGCCCTTCAGGAAATGGAAGCCGCCCGGCCGGTAGAAGTCGTGCTGCATGTCGTCTTCGCGGGTCCAGAGCAGCTTGACCGGCGCGCCGGCCTCCCGCGCGATCCAGGCCGCCTCGACCATGTAGTCGGCGTTGAGCCTGCGCCCGAAGCCGCCGCCGGATCGGGTGATGTGGATGGTGATGTCCTCGGGTTTCAGCCCAAGGAGCTGGGCGATCATCCCGCGGCCGGTGTCGGGGTTCTGGGTCGGCGCCCAGATCTCCATCTTGCCGTCCTTGAACGCGGCCGTGCAGTTCTGCGGCTCCATGGGAGCGTGGGCGATGAACGGATAGGCGTAGGCCGCCTCGACCGTCCTGGACGCGCCCGCCAGGGCCTTGGCGACATCGCCGTCGTTGCGCAGGGACTTCTGCGGCGCGGCGGCGCCCAGCTCGGCCGCGCGCCGGGCGAAGGCCGCGCTCGACTGGCTCTGCGTCGGATGGTCGGCCCACTGGATGTTCAGCTTGTCGCGGCCCTTGCGCGCCGCCCACCAGCTGTCGGCGACCACGGCGACGCCGGGCAACAATCCGGCCAGATTGGTCCCGCCCTCGACGACGAAGGCCTTGCGCACGCCTTTCACCGCCTGGGCCGCAGCCAGGTCGGCGCTGGCTACCTTGGCCCCGAACACCGGCGCCTTGACGTAGGTGGCGTAGAGCATCCCCGGAAGCCGCACGTCGATGCCGAACAGCGGCGCGCCGGTGACGATCCTGGGTGTATCGTACTGGGCCATCGGCTTGCCGATGATCCGATAGTCCTTGGGGTCCTTCAGCGGCACGGTCTTGGGATCGGGCTGGGCCAGGCCGGCGCAGAGCCCGGCCAGCGAGCCGTAGCTGGCCGTCCGGTTCGAGGCCTTGTGGATCACCTGTCCGGGGGAGGTCGTGCATTCGCCCGGCGGGCAGTTCCATGCCTGCGCGGCGGCCTGCACCATCATCGCGCGCGCCACCGCGCCCACGCGGCGCAGAGATTCCCAATTGAGCGGCGTCGCCATGCTGCCGCCGGCGATCTGCAGGCCGAACACCTTGGGCTCGCTGTCGGCCTGCTCGATGCGAACGTTCTCCCAGGCCACGTCCAGCTCCTCGGCGATCAGCATCGGCAGCGAGGTCTTGATGCCCTGGCCGATCTCCGGGTTCTTGGACATGATCGTGACGACGCCCTGCGGATCGATCCGCACGAAGGCGTTGAGCGCGGCGGCGCCGGCCGTCTCGGCGGCCTCGGCCTTGGCGGCGATGGCGAAGCCCAGCAGAAGGCCGCCGCCGGCCGCGGCGGTCACGCTCATGAATTCGCGGCGCGATGCGCCGGTCGGTTGAAGGGTCATGGTCCTAGACCTTCTCGCTCTGGCCGGAGGCGCGCTTGATGGCCGCGCGGATGCGGGTGTAGGTCGCGCAACGGCAGATGTTGCCGCTCATCGCCGTGTCGATGTCGGCGTTGGTCGGAGTGGGTTTGGCCTTGAGCAGCGCCGTGGCCGACATGATCTGGCCGGGCTGGCAGTAGCCGCACTGGGCCACGTCCAGGTCCGACCAGGCGGCCTGCACGCGTTTGCCGACGGCATCGCCGCCCACCCCTTCGATGGTCACCACCTTGGCCATGCCGACCGCCGAGACCGGCAGGGTGCAGCTGCGCCTGGCCACCCCGTCGATATGCACGGTGCAGGCGCCGCAGGCGCCGATGCCGCAGCCGTACTTCGGGCCGGTGATCCCCAGGGTGTCGCGCAGCGTCCACAGGAGCGGGGTGTCTGGATCGACGTCGGCGACCAGCGCCTTGCCGTTGACGTTGAGGGTGAAGGCCATGGCCGGCTCCTGGGTTGGCGTACCCCGGATTCTAAGGCTTTGGCGGTCCGGAGCAAGCGATCCGTGACGCGGCCTATACGGCGACCGGACACTCCACGCGGGCGCGGAAGCCCTGTGGCTCGAAGTCGAACGTGACCGTGCCGTTCTGGGTTCGCAACGCCTGTTGCAGAAGCCGCGTGCCGAACCCCGAGCGGTTGGTCGGCTTGACCTCCGGACCGCCGTCCTCGCGCCACTCGAAGCCCACCCGGTGCGCCGGCGTCGCCTGCCGGGCCAGGATCACGCGGCCCTTGTCTGAGGAGAGCGCGCCATATTTCACCGCGTTGGTCGCCATCTCGTGCAGCATGAGGCCGAGGCCGACCGCGATTTCACCGGTGATGCTGACGCCGGACAGGCTGTCGTCGACATCGAAGCGACGCCGGTCGAAGGGCGCGAGCGCGGTGTCCACCACCTCGCGCAGATCGACCGGCCGGCCGCCCGAGGCGGTGACCAGGTCCTGCGAGGTCGCCATGGCCTGCATCCGGGCCATCAGCCGCGTCTCGAATTCCTTCACCGTCTCCGCGCCGCGCGCCGACTGGCTGACCATCGACATGACGATGGCGATCCCGTTCTTGGCGCGGTGAGCCAGTTCGCCGAGCAGGAGGGTGCGCCGTTCGTCCGTGGCCCGACGTTCGCTGATGTCGAGCGAGGTGCCGACCAGCAGACGGGGGCCGGCCGCGTCCAGGATCACCCGGCCACGGGACTCCACCCAGCGAAGATCGCCGTCGGGGGTGACGATGCGGTAGACCGCGTAATAGCCGCCATCGCCCGCCGGATCGGCGGCGACGCGGTAGGCCTCGGCGAGCTTGGGGCGGTCGTCGGGGTGCAGCAGATGGGTGAAGAAGCGCGGTGTCACCTCGTCGGCCGCAGCGACGCCGAATATGGTCCGGTTGCGGTCCGACCAGGTCAGCCGCTGGGTGCGGATTTCAAGTTCCCAGAGCCCGAGATCCGTGGCCTCGACGGCGACTTCGACCCGCTCGCGCTGCTCCAGCAACTCGTCGGCCAGGCGGCGGCGGTCATTGACGTCGAACTGCAGGCCGTCCCAGAGCACCGATCCATCCGGCTGCGGGCGCGGGATCGCCGCGACGCGGCGCCAGCGTACCTCGCCGTCGGCGCGGCGCATGGCCACCTCGACGTCGAAGGGCTGTCCGGCGGACATCGCCTCCGCCTCCGCCTTGGCGAAGGCGGGCTGGTGTTCCGGCACGATCATGTCGAACAGCGCTGTAGGGCTGGCCATGACCGCCTCCGCCGGCACGCCGTTCACCGCCGCGCAGCGCTGGCCCACGAAGGTGAACCGCCGCGCGCCGTCGGCGTCGACCCGAAACTGAAACGCCATGCCCAGCGCGCCGGCCTCGGTCGCCGATCTGACGATCGGATCACCCGTCACGGTTGTTTCCGGCCCGTCGTTCACCGATTGCACACGCCCCGTGTCCCGCAGCTAATTTGGTGGTGGTGACGCGTACGCACAACACCAATTGTTGAGACACCGGAAGCCGGTCGATTGCCGCAGTCCCCGAAATTCAGGTACGGGGCAGCATCACCACGGCGTCCGGAAGTTCGTTTGGGTTGTCGCCGGGCTGCGGCGGGAAGCGCTCGGCCAGGACATCGGCGCACAGCCCGATGGCCGCGGCGTAGCCTGCCGCCGGATGGCCGCGCCTGAGCCCCTCCAGCAGAGCCGCCATGGCGCGGTCCCAGACGTGCTGTTCGACGTGGGCGGCGATCCCTTCGTCCGCCAGGAGCTCGGCCATCCGCTCGCCCAGCGAGACGAAGATCAACACCCCGGTGCGGTCTCGCGTCAGGTGCAGGTTCTTGGCCAGGAACTGCTCGGCCGCGCGCCGGCGCACCCGGTCGCGCTTCAGGCCCCTTGGCGTCAGGGCCCGCCGCACCGACGGGATCGACACGATGATCGCGGTGAGCACGAACAGCACGCCCTGCAGGACGATGTCCCCGATCAGGGCGCGGCGCACGGCGCCCTCGATGGCCTGGCCCACCTGCAGGGCGGTCCAGGTGGAGAAGAAGTCCGGGATCGACACCCGGACGCCGCCCAGCAGCAGAATCGCCGGGGCCAGGAGCGCCACGCCGGCCGCCCAGGCCAGCGGCGTCTCGCCATAGTCGGAGCTGTCCTCGGCGACCACGCAATAGATCTCGCCGGTCGTGCGGACCTCGGCCTCGCGGACGGCGGCCTCGATGGCCGCCAGGTCGAATGGGGAGAGCGTCTTCATCACCAGCTTCCCGAGGAGCCGCCGCCGCCGAACGAGCCGCCGCCGCCGGAGAATCCTCCCCCACCGCCACCGCCGCCGAAACCGCCGCCGCCACGCCCGCCGCCCGACGACAGCAGGAGCGGCAGCAGCCACCACATCCCGCCGCCGCCGCGCCCCCGTCCACGCCCGCCAAAGGCCCGCAGGACGCCGCTCAGCAGCCAGAAGACGATGAAGATGACGAAGATCACCGGCCATCCGCCACCGCCACTCTGACGCGCCTGGGCCACCGGTTGCCGGGCGGCCTGGGCGACCTGGGCCTTGGCCTGGTCGTCCGGCAGGGAGAGCTGCTGCACCAGCGCCTCGGCGCCGTCGATGACGCCCTGTTCCATATGGCCGGCGCGAAACTGCGGCAGCACCTTGCGCTGCAGGATCAGGCTCGACAAGGCGTCGGTCAGCACGCCCTCCAGGCCATAGCCGATCTCGACGCGGACCTTCCGCTCGTTGGGCGCGACCAGCAGGATGGCGCCGTCGTTGACGCCCTTGCGGCCGATCGCCCAGGCGCGTCCGAGCTGAACCCCGAATTCCTCGATGTCGTAGCCCTGCAGGTCCGGCACCGTGGCCACCACCACCTGGTGGCCGGTCTGGGCTTCCAGCTGGGCGAGTTCGGCGTCCAGCTTCTGCTCCGTGGCCGGCGACAGCATCTGGGCGTTATCGACCACGCGGCCGGTCAGCGGCGGGAGCTTGGGATCGGCGAGCGCCGCCCCGCCGAAACCCAGGACGAAGACCAGGAGCGCGAGGACCGGGCCGCGCGCTCCCGACAACAGGTTCATTTGGCCGGCGGGGCCGAGCCCGGAGTCACCGGCGCCGCGGGCATCGGCGCGCCCGGATTGGCCGCCCCGAAGCTAACGGTGGGCGCGCTCTGGGCGGAGGCCGAGGCCTGGAAGAGCTGCATGGGCTTGGAGGATCCGTACATGGTCTTGGCCCAGATCACCGTCGGGAAGGTGCGCAGCGTCGTGTTGAAATCGCGCACCGCCTCGTTGTAGTCGCGCCTGGAGACCGCGATGCGGTTCTCGGTGCCCTCAAGCTGGCTCTGCAGGGCCAGGAAGTTCTCGTTGGACTTCAGGTCCGGGTAGCGCTCCTGGACCATCATCAGGCGGCCGAGGACGCCCGACAGCTTGTCCTGCGCCTGGGCGTAGGCCTGGAACTGGGCGGGGTCGGTGATGGTGGAGGCGTCCACCTTCACCTGGGTGGCCGAGGCGCGGGCCTGGGTGACCTCCACCAGCACCGAGCGCTCCTGGGCGGCGTAGCCCTTCACGGTCTCGACGAGATTGGGGATCAGGTCGGCGCGGCGCTGATACTGGTTCTGCACGTCGGCCCACTTGGCCTTGGCGGTCTCTTCCTTGGTGGGGATGGTGTTTACCCCGCAGCCGGCCAGCGTCAGCGGCCCAAGCACCAGGACGGCGGCGAGCGCCAGGCGTTTCATGAGGGTGTTCACAGTCGTAGAGCTCCCGGACGACCGGCCGAACCGGTTCGGACCCTATGTGGCCCCACCGTTGATCCGGCGCAACGGTTCGGGGCATGACAGTTCGGTAAGCTGGAGACAGGCGATGGCGCAGGCGCGCCCCTACTATGCGGACAAGGGGCTGAGCGCGGCCTTCTATGACGCGGTGACCGGAGCCGACCCACGGCTGGCGGGCGACATCGACATCTATGCCGGCCTGGGCGCCACGGTGGGCTCCGTCCTTGAACTAGGAGCCGGAACCGGGCGGGTTGCGTTCGCCCTGGCGGCGCTGGGCTTTTCGGTCACCGGGATCGAGATCGCACCGGCCATGCTGGCCCAGGCCGAGACCAAGCGGGCCGCCCTGGACCCGGCCGTGGCCGGACGCGTCACCCTGCGCCGCCGCGACATGACCGCGCTCGACCTGAAGCGCGCGTTCGACCTCGTCATCTGCCCCTATTTCACCCTGGCCCACGTGCCGGCGGGCGCCGCCTGGCGCAACACCTTCGCCACCGCCGCGCGGCACCTGGCGCCGGGAGGCCTGGCGGCCTTCCACCTGCCATTGGCGGAGGTGATGCGCCTGCCGGGTCCCGCGAACGCCGACCTGCCGGTGATGGACCATGTCCTGCCAGGCGGCGGGCGGCTGCGCCTGTTCGTCCGTGAACGGAGTTTCCGCGAGGCGGTCGGCCGGCTCGACCAGCTGATCGAGTATCGGGAACTCGACGCCAAGGGCGCGGTGCGCCGCAGCACCCTGGAGCGCCTGACCTACTATATCGCCAATCCCACGCCCCTGGCCGCCACGGCTGGGCTGGTCATGGACCGCGCGCCCGTCGAACTGGGCGGCGTCGGCGAGATCTGGGTATTCCGCAAAGATTAGGTCCGGGTCGCGAATTCCGCGTCGCCCGTCTGGGCCACGACCTGGTCGTCGAAGCTGGCGTGGGCCGAGGTGTAGAGGTGGTGGTAGAGCCCGCCCGCCCGCATCAGCTGGTCGTGGCCGCCCTGCTCCAGGATGCGGCCCTGCTGCAGCACGATGATCCGGTCGGCGTCGCGGATGGTCCCCAGGCGGTGGGCGATGACCATGCAGGTCCGGCCGGCGAACAGCACCTTCAGCGCCTTCTGGACCGCCTGTTCGGTGAAGCTGTCGATGTTGGCCGTGGCCTCGTCGAGGATCAGGATCTGCGGGTCGGCGACCAGGGCGCGGGCGAACGAGATCAGCTGGCGCTGGCCGACCGAGATGTTGCGCCCGCGCTGGCCCAGCCGGGTGTCGTAACCGTCGGGCAGGCGCATGATGAAGTCGTGGGCCGACACGGCCTGGGCCGCCGCCACGATGTCCTGGCGGGCGGCGGAGAGCGTGTTGTAGCGGATGTTCTCCTCGATGGTGCCGGTGAACAGGAAGGGCTCCTGCAGGACCATGGCGATCCGCCGGCCCAGGCTGTCGAGGGTCACATCGCGCACGTCGATCCCGCCCACCAGCACCGCGCCCTGGTCGACCTCGTAGAACCTGTGAGCCAGCGCGATGATCGAGGTCTTGCCCGAACCCGTGGGTCCGACCAGGGCCACGACTTCGCGCGGGTTCACCTTGAAGCTGATGTCATGCAGGATCGGCCGGGCGGGGTCGTAGCCGAAGGTGACGTTCCGGAACTCGACCGTGGGCTCGAAGTCCTCCAGGGCGACCGCGTCGGGCTTGTCCTTGATGGCGACCGGCACGTCCAGCACCTCGAAGATCCGGTAACCGCCCGCCATCGCCCGCTGCATGATGGTGTACTGCATCGACAGCATCCGGACCGGGTCGAAGAACCGTTGCACATAGAGGACGAAGGCGACCATCACGCCGACCTCCAGCCGCCCGGCCAGCACGGCGTTACCGCCAACAATGATCACGATGGCCATGGCCAGGCCGGTCAGGAAATCGACGGTGGGCGTCATGATGCCGCTCATCCAGGCCGCGCCGACCTGGGCCCGGAAATTCTCCTGCGCCTTCTCGGCGTAGAGTTCGAAATTGAGCTGCTCGCGTCGGGTCTCCTGGACCGTGCGCACGCCGTTGATGTTCTCGGCCAGGGCCGAATTGGCGGTCGACGAGGCGTCGCGGGCCTTGCGGAACGCGGCCTTGGAATAGGGCAGCCAGACCGCCCGGATCGCCACCAGCACCGGCAACATGGCGAGCGTCAGCAGGCCCAGCCGGACGTCCAGGCCGAGCAGGACGACAGCGATGCCGATCAGCACGACGATGTCGCCCACCGTGCCGGTCGTGCTTTCCAGGAAGTCCTGCAGGGAATTCACGTCGCCCTGCAGCCGGGCCATGATCCGCCCGACATGGGTCTTGTCCATGAACGACAGCGAGACGTCCTGGAAGTGGGCGAACATGGCGCGGCGGATGTCGAAGATCACCCGCTGCGCCAGCCGCTGGGTCAGCCATTCGGCCAGGTAGAAGGCGGCCACATAGGCCGCCGCCGCCAGGGCAAGCCCCACGAGGCTGGCCTGGAAGCGCGCCACGTCATGCTTCACCACCGCGCCCACCGCCCGGCCGATCAGCAGCGGGATGCTGACCTGGGCCGCGGCCGAGGCCACGGCGGCTACCTGGGCGCCGACGAAGATCCGCCGGTGCGGGCCCACGTAGCGGAAGAAACGGCGGATGATCCCTGTGTCGAAGGCCCCGAAGATGTCATCGCCCTCGGGCGTGCCCAGCGAGGCCCGGGGCTTTCGGCCCCGGCGATCCTGGCGTTCAGGCGCCGCCCCGCTCATGCCCCGGCCTCCGCGACGACGGCCTCGTCCAGGACCGCGCCGGCGTCGGAGCGGCTCTGCAATTCATAGAGCTCGGCATAGGTCCCGCCCCGCGCCACCAGCTCGGCATGGGTCCCGCGTTCGACGACGCGGCCCTCGTCCAGCATGAGGATCTCGTCGGCATGCATCAGCGACGACAGGCGGTGGGCGATGATCACGGTGGCCTTGGTCTCGGTGGCCCGGGCCAGGGCCTCGCGGACCTTGCGCTCGGTGACCGCGTCGATGGCGGCGGTCGAGTCGTCGAAGATCATCACGCCCGGGCCCGGCACGACGCCGCGGGCGATGCTCATCCGCTGCCGCTGGCCGCCGGACAGCGCCACGCCGCGCTCGCCCACGCGGGTCTCATAGGTCCGCGGCAGCTGGGCGATGTGGTCGTGGATCTGGGCGGTCCGCGCGGCGCCTTCGATGCGCGCGTCCTCGGCCCAGGGATCGCCGTAGGCGAGGTTGTGGCCGACCGAGGTGTCGAACAGGAAGGCTTCCTGCTGCACCAGGCCGACATATTCGCGCAGCGATGCGAGCGTGACGGCGCGTACGTCCTGGCCGTCGATGGTGATCCGCCCGGCGCTGACGTCGTAGAAGCGCGGGATAAGGTTGGCGATGGTCGACTTGCCCGATCCCGGCGGCCCCACGATGCCCAATGTCCTGCCCGGCATGACCTCGAAGCTGACGTCGGACAGGACCTGCCGGCCGCGCGGGTCGTAATGGAAGTCGACGTGCTCGAAGCGCAGCACGCCCTTGGGCGCGACCAGCGGCCGGGCGTTCGGCGCGTCGGCGATCTGCGGCTCCAGGTCGAGCACCTCGAAGACCCGGGCGCCGCCCGAGGTCGCCCGCGCCATGGAGTTGAAGATGATCGCGATCTGCCGGATCGGCGACTGCAAGAGGGTCATGTAGGTCAGGAATTCGGTGAGCCGGCCCACGGTCATCTGGCCGGCCAGCACCCTGCGCCCGCCGTACCAGAGCAGGACGATGAGCGAGACGTGGAAGCTCGACTGCATCACCGCCACGCCGCGGGCGCGCAGCGTGATGCGCTTGTACTGGAAGGTCAGGACGGCGTTGGAGGCGGCGTCGAACTTGCCGAGTTCGAAGCCGCGGCCGGCGAAGGCGCGCACGACGCGGATGCCCTGCAGGTTCTCCTCCATGGTCAGCGTCAGCGCGCTCATCATCTGCTGGACACGCAGCCAGGTGACCCGAAGCCGAAAGCCCATCCTGGCCATCGCCACGCCCGCCACCGGCACGAAGGCCAGGCCGATCAGCGCCATGGCCGGTTCCGTGGAGACCATCATCCAGACCGCGAAGGCCAGCAGCAGCAGCAGCGCCAGCGCCGGCTGCATCGTCCCCTGGATGAAGGTCCGCGCGCCCTCCAGGTCCAGCATGCCGCGGGTGATCAGGTCGCCGGAATGGACCCGGTCGTGGAAGCCGAAGGACAGCATCTGCAGGTGCTGAAAAAAGGCGATCCGCAGGTCTCGGGCGACCTTCTGGCTGAGGTATTCGGAATGGTAGGCGGAGGCCATGCCGAGCAGGCCGCGCGCCGAGGTGGCCGCGATCACCAGGCCCGCGCTGACCAGCAGGGCGGCGCGCGCCGCATCGGCCTGGGCGGCGCCGCCGGCCAACAGGTGGGTCGCCTGGTCCACGGCGCGGCCGAACAGCCGGGGCAGCGTCAGGCTCGCCACGGCGGCCAGCAGCGACGTCGCGGTGATCAGCGCCACCCGCCCGGGATAGCGCAGGGCCAGCCCGGCTATCCGGGCCAGCACCGAAGGCATGGCCGTGACGTCGACCGTCGGAGACTCAGACGGCGACGCACCCCGCGCGGGCGGGGGCGAATCACTCATCCCGGAATTCCATCTGCTGAGAGCCCCTATTGTGGGGCGCCGGGCGGGCGGGCGGCAATGGGTTTTGACGGAGGGGCTGAAAAGCACCGCCTCCCCCGACGCGATGCGCGAAGGGAAGTGGGAGAGCCTAGGCCGCGAGCTTGGCTCGTGGCGCGACGGTGACCCGGTTGGCGGGCGCCGGCGGGCGGTGGCGGATATTCTCGCCCTTCAGCCAGATCTTCAGGGCTTCCACGTGGATCGCGGCGAACACGCCGACGGTCATCCAGGGATGGGTGAGCCAGGCCTTGAGCAAGGCCTTGTCGGTGAGCGGCTGGCGCTGACCCGTGAAGCTCGCCGCCAGGACCAGACCGTCGGCGTCGTGGGAGTCGACAGCGACCAGCACCATCTCGTCAGGACGGACGATCCGGAACGCGTAGGTCAGGTCCATGTCCATGAACGGCGAGACGTAGAAGGCCTTGTCGCAGGCCTGTCGGACGATGCCCACGTCGGGCGCGGGGATAAGGTAGGAATGCCGTTCGCCGAAGGTGTTGTTCACCTCATAGAGGATCGCCGAGAGCGTCCCGTCCGGCCGGTGGCAGAAATAGACCGTCAGGGGATTGAAGGCCCGGCCCAGGATCTGCGGCATGGCCAGCACCCGGACCGGTCCGCCGTACGGGATGCCGGCCTGTTCCAGGGCGGCCTCGACCTGGATTTTCAGCGGCCGGCCGGAGCCGTCGCCATGCCGGGCCGGATCGAAACCCACCAGGTTGAACCGCCCGATCCCCAGCCGCTTGAGGTCGGCCAGCGTGTCCAGTTCGTCCAGGTCGACCAGCAGCATGAAGATGCGATAGGCGAGGCTGTGCTTGCGGGGCCGGGTCCGCGCGTGGCTCACCAGGCCCGTGTAGAGGCCCGAGGCGAGTGTCACGCCGCCACGTCCTCGAGCGGCGCGGGGGCCTCGCCCAGATGGATGCGCCCGGACTCCTCGGCGACCGTCCAGGGGCGGCGGACGCCGCCCAGCTGCTCGGCGACCGCAAGCCCCGCCTGCAGCGCGTCCTCGTGGAAGCCGTGGCCGAAGTAGGAGCCGCAGAACCAGGTGCGCTTCACCCCCTGCAGACTCCAGATCTCCCGCTGGGCGGCGATGGCGCCGGCGTCGAACAGCGGATGGTCGTAGACCTCGGTCTTGACCACGGTCTCGGGGTCGATCGGGCGGGTCGGGTTCAGCGTGACGAAGAGGTTGGGGGCGTTCTTCAGGCTCTGCAGTCGGTTCATCCAGTAGGTGACGCAGCCCTCTTCCGGCGCCGCGCGGCGGCCGATGTGGTTCCAGCTGGTCCAGGCGGCCTTGCGTTTCGGCATCACGCTGGGGTCGGTGTGCAGGACCGCCAGGTTGCGGCTGTAGCGGAAGGCGCCCAACAGGCGCTTCTCCTCGGCCGTCGGGTCTTCCAGCAGCGCCAGAGCCGCGTCGCCGTGGGCGGCGATCACCACCTCGTCGAAGCGCTCCACGTGGCCGGTGGCGTCGCGCACCTCGACGCCGGCCGGGGTGCGGCGTACGCCGGTGACGCGGTGGCCGGCGCGGACCTCGCCCTGGTAGGCCTCCACGAGTTTCCGCACATAGCTGGTGCTGCCGCCGGTGACGGTGCGCCAGACGCCGCGGCCGAACACGGTCATCATCCCGTGGTTCTGGAAGAAGCGGATCAGGGCCGCGGCCGGATACTCGCGGATGGCCGCCAGCGGCGTCGACCAGATAGCCGCGGCCTGCGGCAAGAGGTGATCGTCGCGGAACGCCTGGCAGTAGCCGTTCTGGGCGAGATAGTCGTCCAGCGAGGTCAGCGGCGCCTCGAGCGCGGCCAGGTCCTTCGGGCCGTTGCGGTAGAACCGGGTGACGTCGCGCAGCATGGCCCAGAAGCGGGCCGAGAAGATGTTGCGCTTCTGGGCGAAGATGCCGAGCGCGCCAAAGCTGGAATATTCGAACGCCCCGTCGTCCAGGCTGACGGACAGCGCCATGTCCGCCGGCTGGCTCGGAACCTCCAGGTACTCGAGCAACGCGGTGAAATTGGGGTAGTTGGGTTCGTTGTAGACGATGAAGCCGGTGTCGACCGGCACCGGCCCCTTGGCGCCCTGCGCGACAACGGTGTTGGCGTGGCCCCCCAGGCGGGTGTCGGCCTCGAAGAGCGTGACGTCGTGGGTCTTGGAGAGCAGCCAGGCGGCCGAGAGACCGCCGATCCCGGCGCCCACCACCGCGATGCGCTTCCGCTGCTCTTCAGAGTCGAACAAGCCCAATCCCTTCGTGCGAACGATTTCGCCGCCCCCGGCGCAGCCATGATGAGCTACGGAATCGCTCGACGGCTGGATGCATCTGCTCCAGCTAGCATCACGTATCGGCAACAGGGAAGGCGCATCGCACATGATCTGGATCCTGGGCCTCGTCGTGCTGGGTTTCATGACAGCCGTCATGTTGTCCGCGTGGGCCTTCGGCCTAGCGCGCAAGAACGGCGGCTGGACGGACGTCTTCTGGACCTTCGGGACCGGGGTGGCGCTGGCCGGCGCCGCGCTCTGGCCGCTAGACGCGGCCGCCGGGCCGCAACCGCGCCAATGGCTGGTGGCGGCGCTGGCGGCGCTCTGGGCGTTCCGGCTGGGCAGCTATATCGCCGGCCGGGTCTCGGGCCATCCGGAGGATCCGCGCTACGCCCAGTTCCGCACGGATTTCGGCGCGGCCTATCGCCAGAAGATGCTGTCCGTGGCGCTGCCCCAGGCGCCGGCCACGGCGCTGCTGGCGCTGACCGTGCTGGTCGCAGCGCGCAAGCCCGATCCCGCGCTGGACCTGCGCGACGTGCTGGGGGTCGCGGTGCTGGCCATCGCCATCCTGGGCGAGAGCCTGGCCGACGCCCAGATGAAGCGCTTCAAGCGTGACCCGGCCACCAAGGGCCGTGTCTGCGAAGCCGGCCTGTGGGGATGGTCGCGCCATCCCAACTACTTCTTCGAATGGGTCGTCTGGCTCTCCTATCCGGTGATCGCCCTCGACCCGGGCCGCCCGATCAGCGCGCTCAGCCTGATCGCGCCCGTGGTGATGTTCGTCCTGCTGACCCGTGTCTCCGGCATCCCGCCGCTGGAGGCCGCCCAGGTGAAATCGAAGGGCGAGGCCTATCGCGACTACCAGCGGCGCGTCAGCGCCTTCTTCCCGCTTCCCCCAAAAGCTTCCTAGAGGACCGTTCCCCAGCATGAGTCTCGTTTCGACCACGCTCACGGCGTTCGAAGGCGCGCCCCTACCCGACGGCGTGCGCAAGGCCGCCATCCAGCTGCTGGTCTCCGGCGCGCGCAAGCAGGCCGCCGCCGCCGGTCCGGGCGCCGACGCGGCCTTCGCCCGGATGATGGCAGAGCGGCCGATCGCCGAGCACACCGACGCGGCCAACGCCCAGCACTACGAGGTGCCCGCCGCCTTCTTCGAGGCCTGCCTTGGCCCGCGCCTGAAGTACTCTTCCTGCCTTTATGAGCCGGGCGAGACCCTGGCCCAGGCCGAGGATAGGGCGCTGGCCGAGACGGTCGCGCACGCGGACCTGGCGGATGGCCAGGACGTGCTGGAGCTCGGCTGCGGCTGGGGCTCGCTGTCGCTCTGGATAGCTGGCCAGTTCCCGCGGTCGAGGATCACCTCGGTCTCCAATTCCGCGAGCCAGGGCGCCTTCATCCGCGGCCGGGCCAAGGCGCTCGGCCTGAGCAACCTCACCGTCGTCACCGCCGACATGAACGACTTCCAGGCCGAGGGGACGTTCGACCGGGTGGTCTCCGTCGAGATGTTCGAGCACATGGCCAACTGGCGTGCGCTGCTCACCAAGGTGCGCGGCTGGCTGAAGCCGGAGGGCCGCCTCTTCATCCACATCTTCACGCACCGCACCGGGCCCTACCGCTTCGACGTGGAGGACGAGGCCGACTGGATCGCCCAGCACTTCTTCGCCGGCGGGGTGATGCCCAGCCACAACCTGATGCGGCAGTTCCCGGACCTGTTCGCCGTCGAGGAGGACTGGCGCTGGAGTGGGACGCACTACGAGAAGACGGCGCTGCACTGGCTGGAGAACTACGACCGCAACATCGCCCTGATCCGCCCGGTGCTGCGCGAGGTCTATGGCGCCGACGCCACGCTCTGGCATCGCCGCTGGCGCCTGTTCTTCCTGGCCACGGCCGGCCTCTTCGGTCACCGTGGGGGCGACGAGTGGGGGGTCAGCCACTACCGGCTCAAGCCTGCCTGATCCGGCTCCGGGGGGAACCAAAGATGCTCAAATACCTGATCACCTACCTGGGGACTGGCGTGGCCTTCGCGGCGCTGGACGCCGTCTACCTGACGCTGGCCGGCCAGAAGGTCTACCGGCCGCTGCTGGACTATGCGCTGGCCGACAAGCCGGCCCTGCCGGCGGCGGTGGCCTTCTACCTGGTCTACGTGCTGGGAGTAGTGGTGCTGGCGATCCTGCCCAACCGGAATGCGACGTTGGGCAAGACGGCGCTCACGGGGGCGCTTCTGGGCACCATGTGCTACGCTACCTACGACCTGACCAACCAGGCGACGCTGAAGGTGTGGGCGACGCGCATCACCCTGATCGACATCTGCTGGGGGACGTTCCTGACCACCGTCGGGGCCTCGGTGGGCTTCCTCGTCTGGCGCTGGGCGGCGAAGACCTTCCCCTAATCGGAAACACCCGCTCACCAACCGTGTTTTGGCGGCAGCGGCCGACGCATGGCATGAGCCCGCAAGTTCCGCGAGGCCGCCATGATCCCCTTCATCGATCTGCAATCCCAGAGGAAACGCCTGGGCCAGCCGCTGGAGGACGCCATCCTCAAGGTGGTGCGCTCGGGCGCCTATATCATGGGCCCGGAGATCGCCGCGTTCGAGGCGGCCCTGGCCGGCTTCGGCCAGGCGCCGTTCGCGCTCTCCTGCGGCTCGGGCACAGAGGCGCTGGTGCTGCCGCTGATGGCCTGGGGGATCGGGCCGGGGGACGCGGTGTTCTGCCCGTCGTTCACCTTCGCCGCCACCGCCGAGGCCATGCCGCTGGTGGGCGCATCGCCGGTGTTCGTGGACATCGACCCGGACACCTTCAACATGGATGCCGAAAGCCTCGAAGCCGCCATCGAAGCGGTGAAGCGCGAGGACAAGCTGACGCCGTGCGCGGTGATCGCCGTCGACCTCTTCGGCCAGCCCGCCGACTATCCGGCCATCGCCGAGGTCTGCGCCCGTCATGGGCTGAAGCTGATCGCCGACAGCGCCCAGGGCTTCGGCTGCACGCTGGACGGCAAGCATCCGATCCACTGGGCGGACGTGACGACGACCTCGTTCTTCCCCGCCAAGCCGCTGGGCTGCTACGGCGACGGCGGCGCCGTCCTCTCCAGGGACGAGGCGTTCCACGACCTCCTGGTCTCCCTGCGCGTGCATGGCCAGGCGGTTAAGGGAGACATCGCCGGCAAGACCTTCGAGCATGACCCGAAGTACCTCAACGTCCGCATCGGCATGAACAGCCGGATGGACACCATCCAGGCCGCCGTCCTGCTGCAGAAGCTGACCATCTTCGAAGACGAGATCGAAGCGCGAAACCGGGTTGCGGACCGTTACGCCCAGGAGTTCGGCGACGTGGTCAGGGCGCCGGCGGTGATTGCCGGCGGCGTCTCGGTCTGGGCCCAGTACACGATCGAGACGGCGGACCGTGACGGCCTGGCCGCCCACCTGCGCGAGCAGGGGGTTCCGAGCGCCGTCTACTATCCGATCCCGATCCATCGGCAGGACGTCTATTCCGGCTATCCGCGGGCGCCGGGCGGCCTGCCGGTCACCGAGGCCAAGGCCAGGACGGTGATCAGCCTGCCGATGCACCCCTATCTGAGCGCCGACGACCAGGACCAGGTGATCGCCGCCGTCCGCGCCTTCGTGGGCAAGAACGGCTGACGCTCAGCCCCAGAGGGTTTTCATCTCGGCGGCCTCCGCCAGGCCCTGGGCGAGCCCGGCGCGGGCGGCGTCGGGGCGCCTGTGGAAATCCATCAGGTTGCCGCCCATGGCGGTCCGGCTGGCCTCGTCCGGCAGCAGGGTGACGACCGTGGCGTCGCCATCCGTAAGCACCTGGATCTCCTCGTCCAGCTTGGCGAACACCCGGGCGAGCGCCCCGCCGGGGGTCCAGTCTCCCAGCCGCACCGCGATGATCACTACGACGTCGTGGCCGGCGGCCATGTCGGCGTTGGTCGAGGACCGCACGCCGCCGTCCACCCAGCGCCGTCCCTGCAGCGAGATCGGCGGATAGACGCCCGGCACGCTGCAGCTGGCGGCGACGGCGCGGGTGACGCCGACGCCGGAGTCCTTCGTCCAGAGGTGGAAGGCGCCGGTCTCGGCGTCCACCGCCGTGCAGGCGAAGTCGCGCTCCGGCCAGAGCGTGTCCGGCAGCGTCGCGAACGTCCGTCCGAAACTGGCGATATAGTCCTCCTCGCCCATGGTGTCGGCCGCCAGCGCATAGGCGCCAACCTCGGCGCGCGCTTCGGCGGGGTTGCGCTGGGCTTCCTGCGCCTTGGACATTAGGCGCATGACCGGCGTCAGGTCCGGCGGCCGGCGGCCGCCACGGCTGACCGGCCGCACGGAGCGCTCGGCGTCGGCGAAGACCGCATCGGCCAGGCTCGCCGTCTCCGCCCCCAGCGCCAGCCGGGCTCCCACGAAGGCTCCTGCTGAGGTGCCCAGAATGAAGTCGGCCTGGCCCAGATCCACGCCGCCCCGCGCCAGCCCGGCCAGCACGCCGCTCTCCCAGGCGATGCCGATCGGCCCGCCCCCGCCCAGCACCAGCGCCCGCGTGGTCATTTGGCTCATCGTCCTTTCGTGTCCGGCCGGGCATCGCCGGCCGGACCCTCATGCTCCGCCCGTTCCGTGATTCGCGCGAAGGCCCGATACTGATGGATTGGCGCTGGCGCGGTAGGGCGCCCCCGCCTTGCACGCCCAACTTCGCCGTGGGATGCCTGACGCCAACCAGAGGTTTGTTGTTCAAGACAGACTTGGGAGGAACGCCGATGAAGGCTGCGGTCTACTACGAAAACGGCGGGCCGGACGTGTTCAAGTACCAGGAGGTCCCCGACCCCGAGTGCCACCGCAAGGGCATCGTCATCCGCGTCGAAGCTGTATCGATCGAGGGCGGCGACACGCTGAACCGCTACCGCGGCGCGCTCGCCACCCGCCCGCACATCGTGGGCTACCAGGCGGCCGGCGAGGTCGTCGCGGTCGGCGAGGAGGTCGAGACCATCAAGCTGGGCGACAAGGTCGTCACCACCGGGGCCTGCGGCAGCCACGCCGCGCTGCGCGCCGTCGCCGCCCGTTCGGCGTGGGTCATACCCGCGGGCCTGGACGTGATGCGCGCCGCCGCCGTCCCCATTTCCTTCGGCACGGCCCACGACTGCCTCTTCGAATTCGGCCGCCTGCGAAAGGGCGAGATCGTGCTGATCCAGGCCGGCGCCTCCGGCGTGGGCGTCGCCGCCATCCAGCTCGCCGCGCGCGCCGGGGCCTCGATGATCCTGGCCACCGCCTCGTCCGAGGAACGGCTGGAGAAGCTCAAGGCGCTCGGGCTCACCCACGGCATCAACTACCACCGCGACGACGTGGTGAAGGCTGTGGCCAGGCTCACCGACAATCACATGGCCGACGTGGTCGTCGATCCGGTCGGCGGCCCCACCCTGCAGACCTCGATCCTGTCGCTGGCCAACCGGGGCCGGGTGACCATGGTCGGCCAGGCGGGCCGCGAGGCCACGAAGGTCGACGTCAGCTCGATGATGGGCGGCAACCGCACGCTGTCGGGCGTGTTCCTGGGCGCCGAGATGGGCACCGACCGAGTCCACGATGGCATCCAGCGGCTGATCGATGACGTGGCCAAGGGCGAACTGAAGGTGGTGATCGACCGGACCTACGCGCTGTCCGACGCCGCCGAGGCCCACCACTACATCGAAAGCCGGATGGCGGTGGGACGCGTGCTGTTGATCCCGTAGCGATGATCCTGCTGGCGCGACACGGTGAGACCGAGTGGAATCAGGCGGGCCGCTACCAGGGGAGACTCGATTCGCCTCTCACCTTGGCCGGGGAGGACCAGGCCCGGCGGATCGGCGCCATGCTCGCCAAGCTCCATGTCACGCCCGATGGCTGGCGCGTGGTGTCGAGCCCCCTTGGCCGCGCCCGTCGCACGGCGGAACTGATCCAGGCCAGCCTGGGCGGCCGCCTCGCCCTGACCCTGGACGAGCGTCTGTCGGAAATCAGCCTCGGGTCCTGGGACGGCCTCGCCCACGAGGAAGTCGAGAGCCTCATTCCGGACGGCTTGGGGCGCTGGGAGCGGTATTTCCATTCGCCGGACGGGGAGACCTACGAAGCCCTCGTCGCGCGCCTCTCGCAATGGCTGGCGGAGGTCCGGGAAGATGACCGGCTGATCGTGGTTTCCCACGGGGTCAGCGGGCGCGTGCTGCGCGGCCTATATGCCGGACTGAGCCGCCAACAGATGCTGAAGCTGGACGTCCCGCAGGACGCCGTGTTCCGCCTGCATGCGGGCCAGATCGATCGGTTCGATTGCTAACGCCGGCGCGCGAACCCGAAGCGGCCGCGCTGCGGGCCAAGCCAGTGGGTGAGCGCCAGCACCGCCAGGGTCGCCGCCGCGCCGAGCGCGAAGGCGCCGACGGCGGCCAGCGAGACGCCGGTCGGCCCAACCGCCAGCGGATTCGGCATCCAGTGGACGAGTTCGCCGTTCGGCTCGGGCGTCGAAAGGTCGCCCAGGTCTTCATAGCCGTGCGCGCTCATGGATAGACTCCCGCTCAAGGTCTCGCTGGCCTAACCCCGGGCGCATGGCAGGGGTTCCGTGAACCGGCCCCCAAGGGTAGAAGCGCCAAGCCTCTTTCCTCGACCCGCCGAAACGGACCATGGCCGGACATTCCAAGTTCAAGAACATCATGCATCGCAAGGGCCGCGCGGATTCCGCCCGGTCCAAGCTGTTTTCCAAGCTCAGCCGCGAGATCACCGTGGCCGCCAAGTCGGGGATGCCCGACCCGGCGATGAACTCGCGCCTGCGGCTGGCGGTGGCCAACGCCAAGGCCGAGTCCATGCCCAAGGACAACATCGACCGGGCGATCAAGAAGGCCTCGGGCAGCGACAGCGAGACCTATGAGGAAATCCGCTACGAGGGCTTCGGGCCCGGCGGCGTGGGGATCATCGTCGAGGCGCTGACCGACAACCGCAACCGCGCCGCGGCCAACGTGCGGTCCACCTTCTCCAAGTATGGCGGCAACCTTGGGGCCACCGGCTCGGTCGCCTTCACCTGGGACCGGGTGGGCCAGATCGTCTACGCCGCGGCCGCCGGCTCCGAGGACAAGGTCATGGAGGCGGCCATCGAGGCCGGAGCCGAGGACGTGGAATCCGACGAGGATGGCCACACCATCTACACCGCCTTTGGAGACCTCTCGGAAGTGGCCGGCGCGCTGGAAGCGGCGCTGGGCCCAGCGCAATCCACCTCGATCGCCTGGCGGCCCAAGTCACGCACGCCCATCGAGGGGGACGCGGCGGCCACGCTCATGAAGCTGCTGGAGATCCTGGAGGACGAGGACGATGTCCAGAACGTCTATTCCAACGAGGATATCTCGGCGGAAGAGCTTGAGAAGCTGACGGGTTAAGCCACGCAGGACTCGAAGCCGGCGCGCAGGGCGTCTTCGTCGAGGTTGCGGCCGATGAACACCAGGCGCGAATAGCGGTCGGCCCCGGACTTCCATTGGCCCTGGAAGTCGCCTTCCAGGATCATGTGCACCGCCTGGAAGACCAGGCGCCGGTCTTCGCCGGCCACGTCCAGTATACCCTTGGCGCGCAGGATGTCGGGCCCCTGCTTCTGCAGCACGTCGTTCAGCCAGGCCGTGACGCGGTTGGCGTGCATCGGCTTGTGGGCCGAGAGCGAGACGCCACGGATGCCGCTGTCGGCGATGTGATCGTGGTGGTCCTGGTGGTCATGGTCATGATCGTGGTCGTGGCCATGATGGTCGTGGCCGCAGTCCTCGTCGTGCACGTGGCCGGCCTCGCCGTGGCCCGGGTTGAGGAAATCGGGCTCCAGGTCCTCGATCCGCGCCAGGTCGAAGGAGCCGCGGCCCAGCACCATCTCGAGCGGCACGTCTGACCGCACGGCCCGATGGATCGGCGCGAGCGGATTGAGCCTGCGGATCGCGCGCTCCACCTCGACCAGCTCGGCCTCGGTGACGAGGTCGGTCTTGTTGAGGATGATCTGGTCGGCGAAGGCGATCTGCTCGGCCGCCTCCTTCGAATCCGCCAGCCGCAGCGGCAGGTGCTTGGCGTCCACCACGGTGGTGACGCTGTCGAGCTGGGTCTTGGCGCGCACATCCTCGTCGACGAAGAAGGTCTGGGCGACCGGGCCCGGATCGGCCAGGCCCGTGGTCTCCACGATGATCGCGTCGAAGCCGCCCTTGCGCTTCATCAGGCCGGAGACCACCCGGATCAGGTCGCCGCGAACCGTACAGCAGACGCAGCCGTTGTTCATCTCGAAGACCTCTTCGTCGGCCCCGACGATCAGGTCGTTGTCGATGCCGATCTCGCCGAACTCGTTGACGATGACGGCGTAGCGCTTGCCGTGGTCCTCGGAGAGGATGCGGTTGAGCAATGTGGTCTTGCCGGCGCCGAGATAGCCGGTGAGCACGGTGACGGGAGTCTTGTCGGTCATGCGGCGTACTTAGTGCTTATTCCGCGCCCCGCAAACGGGGATAGGCCGACCATGCCTTGACCCGCCATGGGTGTTATACAATAACGCCGCGCCATTCCGGCGGCGAAGGGGCCCTGTTGAGCCAGACCGCGCATTCCCCGGCCGTCCCTCCCGGCGCGTCGCTCGACGGCTTCCGGGCCGACCGCGTCTACCTGGGCGCCGACCACCGGCGCAACGAGCGGCGGACCTGGATCGTGACCGCCATCTGCGCGGCGACCCTGGTGGCGCAGGTGGCCGGCGGCCTGGTCTTCAAGTCGATGGCCCTGACCGCGTCCGGCCTGCACACCGCCGCCCACGTGGCCGCCCTGCTGGTCGCCTCGGGCGCCTATGCGCTGGCCAGGCGGCACGCCGACAATCCGCGCTTCGCCTTCGGGACCGGCAAGATCGGCGACCTGGCCGGGTTCGCCAACGCGGTGGTGCTGGCGATCACCGCGGCGTTCATCGGCGTCGAAAGCCTCCAGCGGCTCTCGAAGCCCGAGGCCGTGGACTACGACTCGGCCCTGATCCTGGCCTGCGCCGGCCTGGTGGTGACCCTGGTCTGCGCCTGGCTGCTCAAGCCGCGGAAGACCGCCACGCCCGGCGGCCGCGACCTCAACCTGTCGGCGGCCCACCTGCACCTGACCGCCGACGCGCTGGTGGGCCTGCTGGCGATCGCGGGGCTGGTGGCGGGCGCGCGGCTGGGCTGGACCTGGGCCGACCCCCTGGCGGGGCTGGCCGGCGCCTTCCTGGTGGCGCAATTTTCGCTATCCCTGATCCGCAGGACCGCCGCCACCCTGCTGGACATGAACCCTTCCGCCGAACTCACCGCCGAGATCCGCTCCCGCCTTGAGGCCGAGGGCGAGCATGTGGTCGACCTGCACCTCTGGCGACTGGGGCCCGGCCACCACGCGGCGGTGGCGGTGGTCAGCGCGGTCCACCCGCAGGGCGCCGAGGCCTATCACGCCAGGCTGCAGGGCCTGGCCGGCCTGTCCCATGTGACGGTCGAGGTGCGCGGCGCGGGTCACGACCACGACCACGCCGGGCATGCCCACCCGTGAGGTTCGCGCGCGCGCCAGCCCTGAACAGCGGGTCCAGGTGAGCGGCCTGGCCTCCGAGCTCTGGCGCAGGCTGTGGGCCCGGCCCCGGACGCTGGTGTTGATCGCCGGCGCCCTGACGGCGGCGGCCTTCGCCGGCGGCTGGACCAGCGCGCTCCACCTGGGCGCGCCGAAAGCCAGCTACGCCAAGGCGCCCGCGGACGCGGTCAGGCGCGTGGACATGCGTCCCGGGCCGGCCGCCCTGCAGGCCGACCTTGAGCGGCTGGTGGCGCGCTACGGGGAGCCGGTGGGGATCGCGGTCAGCGACGTCACCGATGGCTGGACGGCCCAGATCGCCGGCGACGCACCGGTCCCGCAGCAGAGCGTCTCCAAGCTGTGGGTGGCGCTGACGGTCCTGAAGGCGGTGGACGAGGGCAGCCTTTCGCTCGACCAGTGGGTGGTCATGCGCAAGGAGGACCGCAGTGTCTTCTACCAGCCGCTGGCCTCGCGCATCCGAGGCCCCGACGGCCTCAGGGTCACCCTGGCCGACCTGCTGCGCCACGCCCTGATCGAGAGCGACAACGCCGCCAACGACAAGCTGATCCAGGAGGTCGGGGGCGCGGGCGTGGTCACCCGGGCGATCACCGAGAAGGGCCTTCAGAACGTGTCGGTCGGCGGCACCGAGCGGGAGCTGCAGACCCGCACCGCCGGTCTCGACTGGCGGGCGGACTACGGGATGACCTGGATCTGGAAAGCCGCGCGCTCGCGCCTGCCCGACAGCGTCCGCGACGAGGCGCTGGCCCGTTACCTGGCCGATCCGCCCGACGCCGCGACCCCCAACGGGATCGTCCGGGCGCTTGCCGCCCTCAAGCGCGGCGAACTGCTCAGCCGCGCCTCCACCGACTTCATGCTGGGGCTGATGGGCGAGGCGCGCACCGGGACCCAGCGCCTGAAGGGTGGCGTGCCGCGCGGCTGGACGCTGGCCCACAAGACCGGCACCGGACCCGACTGGCGCGGCGCCTCGGTGGGCATCAACGACGTGGGCCTGCTGACCGCGCCGGACGGGCGCACCTATGCGGTGGCCGTGATGATCCGGCAGACCTCGCGCCCGCCGTCGGCCACCCACGCGCTGATGCAGGGGGTCACCCGCGCGGTCGCCGCCCAGTGGGCGCGGGGCCAGGAGGTTCCGGCGGAGGGTCGGGACGTCGCCGGCGGACCCTCAGTCGCGGGCGCCGGCCTCTGATCGGATCAGGTTCCGGCTTTCGCCCCGACGATCCCCTTGACGACCTTGAGCTTGATGGGCGTGCCGGCCAGGTCCTTGGACGTCCAGACCGCGCCCACCTGGGCCTCGCCCGGATAGGCCACGCAGAACGACAGCGGCATGGCAGGCTTCGTCTGCTTCAGGCAAAGCTTCTCGCCCTTGATCGACCACTTGCCGGCCAGCGGATTGCCCCGGCGGCTGGCGCCTTCCCAGGTCCCATCAGGACGCAGCCATATCTTCTGCGAGCGGCCGTCCGGATAGGTCGACAGCACGGTGTTGCCGAACGCCGGGGCCACGCGCCGGACAACGTCGGCTGCCTGGCCGGCCAAGGGCGCGAAGGCGCAGGCCCCGGTGAGGGCCAGGGCGAGGCCGGGAATGAGACGGCGCAAACGGGTTTGCATGGGGACTTCAACGCCTGTGCGGGAAAACATATCCAGACGTCTGACAGCCCTCACGTGAACCGCGCCTGAAGCGGATCCAATTGAGAACCCGGCGGGAATTGAGATCAGGCGACGGCGCGGTCACGGGCGGCCTCGGGGAGGCCCACCTCCACGTGAGCGTCCTGCGCGCTCCAGGCGTGGACCGCGTTGCAGGTCGGACAGCGGAACGACCGCGTGCCGATCATGCTGGCGAGATCCAGATCCTGGGTGCGGTGGCCGGTGGGCACCGGGGCGCCGGTGGCAGTGCAGCTGACGATGATTCTGGGCATGTGAAGCGTAACCATTCCGCAGGCAAAAGGTTGCGTCGGCCCCACGTCCAAGCTGCGCCTTGGTTCATCTCCCTGTCACATGCGTCGTGCCATGAAGCCCGTGCCCGATGCCCAACGGGCAGACCATGGCGGGCGCTCATCCCCCGAGACACTCGAGCGCCCGCCGATGGTCTGCCGCCCGGCTGGCCTTCCCACAACACCATCGCGGCACGGCTTGTGCGAGGGATGCCTTCGAGCCCGTCTTCATGCGTTGATTTGGGACAGGCTACGCACCGTGCAGTCATCACGGGCGCTGAGTGGAGGACCGGGTGCACTCTCCTGCCCGGTCCTCTTTCTCCACCGCCACTTCTAAATTCCTGAGTAACCACGCCGCTTTACCGGCCCTTCAACGGCGCCGTGCGACTGATGGCCCATCGAGCGGTGAACGCGAAGACGTTCTCACCGGTGGGGTGTCTGACGATGGCGACGCAAAAGCGTTGCATCCGGCTGTGCGGCCTTTCGGCTGCCTGGACCCTGGCGTGCGCGCCGGTCCCGGCGGGGGCCGGAACCGTGTCGGCGACGGCGCAGGCCTTCGTGACGATCCTCGATCCGATGTCGGTCACGCCCCTGTCGGACCTGGCCGTGACAGCCACCGTACGCCCGGCCAGAGGCCAGATCGCCGCCGAGATTTCGCCTGCCAGCTATGAGGTTATCGCCCCGCCCGGCGAGACCTTCAGCGTGGAGTCCTCCCGCCGGCTCATGCTTTGGCGGGACGACGGGCAAGGCCTTCTGGCGCTCGAACTCGATCCGGCCCGCCGCGAGGCGCCGCTGGCCGGCGCCGGGCCGGACTTCGCCCGTCACCGCTTCGCGTTCGGCGGCAGCCTGCCGGTGTCGGCCGGCGCCGACCCCGGCCGCTACAGCGGCGACGTCAGGGTGATCGTCAACTACAACTGAACGGGGCTCAGGCGATGGCGGGCGCGCCCTGGCGACGGCGCAATATCGCGCCGATCCCACCGAAGCCCATGATCATCAGGCCCCAGGTCGCCGGCTCCGGGACGCCGCCCACCGCGTCGCGCGAGGTGAGGACTACGTTGTCGAGGCCAGGCCCGGCCTGGAAGGCTGTCGTCCCGCTGAGCACCAGGCGCACGCTGGTCCCGGTGATCGCCGCCGAAGACGTCGTGAACTGCGCCCAGTCGGACCCCACGAAGAGGCCTCCGTGGCCGAGGTCGGCGTTGGTCACCGCGTCGTAGAACGCATACTGCACCGCGCCGCTGACGGAGTTGGTCGCCCACTTGGTGGTCCAGAATGACAGGTCGAGGATCGAGCCTGCCGTCAGGCCGGAGATGGTCTGGCTGATGGCGCCGCTGGAGCCTTCACCGTTCATGTCCAGAAAGTGCGTCCCGCTTTCGGCGGTCTTCAGGACCGGCGGGCCCTGGGTGTAACCGTCCTCGACGATGTCCACGACATCGTAGCCCGCGACGCCCGACCAGCCGGTGGGAATGCCCCGGTAGTAGGCGCTTGAACCCGTGCCGAAAGACGCTGGGCCGTCCTCGAAGTCGCCATTGGTCAAGAGGTTGGCGGCGGCGGCCTGGCCGCCCTGGGCCAGTACACAAAAGGCCAGTGCAGCCCCGGCAAGTTTGCTATTCATGGAATCCCCCAACGATGACCCCCTGAGGGCCGCATCTCGGCGTTATGCCGGGGGGCGCTCAACCAGGGCAACCAAACACGCCTGAGAGGCGAGCGCGGCCATAGGGTCCAAACGGACTATGGCGCCCGGCCCGGCTTCGGGGAGACCTTGGCGTCCGCCGCCGTCGGCTTCTGCGCCTTTGGCGGAAGGGGCGCCGGGAACGGTGGCGAAGGCGGCGGCGCGTCGACCGGATCCCAGGCTTCCATCAGGCCGATCACCAGCTGGCCCATGGAGGGGGCTGACACCACCGAGCCTCCGCCGGCGCCGTCGCAGACGATCCGCAACGCCGTCTCGTCCTCGCTGCCCGGGATCGGCACGGCCAGGGTGGGGTCGGCGTTCTCCTGCTTCACCACCTGCGCCCCGAACCGCGAGTAGATGGTGAAGGTCCGCCAGCGCGCGCGCCGGGCGTCGCAGTCATATTCGTTGAGCGTCCGCACATAGCCCGGCGCCGGCGGGCCGCCGTTCACCAGGGTGCGCCGCACAGTGACGCTGAACACCCGGCGCACCGGCCCGCCCGCCACGCGTTCCACGGCGTTGGGATCGAGGATGGTCCAGGCCTCCTCGCTGCGGCGGATCACATAGAAGGCGGTGTTTGCGGCCGGCGCGGCTTTCGCGGGGGCCGCGGCTTTCGCCGGCGGGGCGGCCTTGGGCGCCGATGTGGGCTTGGTTGCGCTGGCCGCCGGCAGCGCGCAGGCGGCAAACGCCAGAACCATGGCGCGGCAGGGCAGGGAAGGAATGGTCAAGGCTGGCTCCAGACTGGCTGCCGACCTTCGCCCTGACACGCGGGGCAGCGCAAGGTCTTCGCCCAAGCGGCTGGCCGGCCTTGGCGGCGCGGGCTAAGGCTAACCTTCGCAAGGACCCGCCGATGAAGCCGCCGACCAAGAGGCTCTCCGACCTGAAAGGCGGCTCCGCGCCGACCGGAACCTATGCGCCGCCGACCCCGAAGGTGTCGCGCCAGAAGCGGGCCAAGGTGCTGACCCCCGCCGAACGCGCCGCCTTCCTGGCCTCACGCCCCGACCTGAAGCCACCCAAGTGACGAGAGAGCCCTGAGCATGGCCGACGCCCCGGAAGAGACGCCGATCCAGCGGGCGCTGCGCCTGAAGAAGGCCCTGCTGGCCGCCAAGGCCCAGCCGCCGCGCGGCGGCCGCTTCCAGCGCGAGCAGGCGGCCGCCGCCCACGCCTCGTCGAAATCCAAGCCCTGGATGAAAAAGTGAACGATTCCAGACGGCGGAACTGAAGGCCGCCAGCCCGCGAAAATTCTGCATCCCCCGTGCCGGTCGCCCCGTATCTTAAGCACCGGTCGCAGCGCCCGAACGCAAGCGCCGGAAAGCCACCGCAACGTTCCCCGGCGTTAGCATGGCGCCCCCCGGTCCCTCCCTCCCGAGGACCGGGGCCTTCGCCCTCAGTTTATTCGCCAAGCCGGCCCGACGGCAGTATGTCATAGGCATGACCCCGCGCCGTCTCATCGACCTTCCCGGCATCGCCGACCTCGAATTCAAGGCGGTGATGAAGCGCGACTATGCCGAGCCCGAGGCTCGCCTGGAAAACCCCGAACTCGACGAGGCCTCGCGGACGCTGTTCAAGCTCACCGCCGACGAGGCCGAGGCGCTGCCACGGCCGGCCGATTGGGACGACATCGAGACCCGGCCCATCCCGGCGCAGGTCGCCGCGTTCGAGGACGCGGGCTGGGACGTCACCGACTCCAAGCGCCGGCCCATGCGCATCCTGGGGCATTTCAACCAGCAACTGTGGCTGGCGATCCGCGGCGTCGCCGGCGTGCTGCCGTTCCAGGCCGACGAGCCCGAGCCCGATCCCTGGGCCTCCAGCTTGGCCGCCCAGGCCAAGCGCTTCCAGAAGCGGTGACGCCCGGCGCGGCCGAACGTTTGGCAGCAGTCAAGCTTGGTGAGTGCTAAGATACTGTATTTACGGATTCTTTTCTAGAATCGTGCATTGTCATCCCGCGCGGCCAAGCTGCGCCGCGCGTGGACCCACTGTGCCGAGGCCGCCCATGCTAGCGTCTCCCGAATTCCGCAAACAGCTCCAGGGCTATGGACTGACCACCGCGGAGATCCTCTACCGCATGCCCGATCACCCAGCCCTGCTGCAGAGCTACATCTGGCAGGACTACGACCTGTTTCCGGAATTCCCGCAGCTCAAGGGCTTCCTCGACTTCTGGATCCGCTCGCTGGACGGGCCGCTGTTCAAGGTGACGGTCGGCCACTGCAAGTTGATCAAGCCCGCCGAACTGAAGGCCCTCGACGGGGAATTCTACCTGCACTGAGGCTGTTCGCCCGGAACGCGCCTCGACAATTCCGCATTCGCGGGAGAGTGATGGCGCCTGCCCGTCTCCGGTGAGGTCGCCCATTGCGCCATGTCCTGATCGCCCTCCTGGCCGCCGCCGCCATTCCGCTGGCCGGCTGCCAGGGCAAGGCCCAGAGGCCCGCCTGCCCGCCCGGCAAGGTCTGCCTGGAGTTCGGCAACGATATAGAGCCTGGGACGCTCGACCCGCAGAAATCCAACCTCGTCGAGGAATTCCAGATCATCAGCGACCTGATCGTCGGCATGACCACCGACGGCCCCGACGCGAACCCCGTGCCGGCGCTGGCCAAGTCGTGGGAGGTGACACCTGACGGACTCACCTGGACCTTCCACATGCGCCAGGCCGTTTGGTCGGACGGCGTGCCCGTCACCGCCGACGACTTCGTCTACGCCTACCGCCGGATCCTCGCCCCCGAGACCGCCTCGATCTACGCCTACCTGGTCTACATCGTGAAGAACGGCCAGGCGGTGAACGAGGGCAAGGCGCGGCCAGAAGCCCTGGGCGTCCGCGCGCTGGATCCCCTGACCCTGCAGATCACCCTGGAGCATCCCGCGCCCTACCTGCCCGAGATGATGAAGCACCAGAGTTTCTTCCCCGTGCCCCGCCACGTGATCGAGAAGTTCGGCGACGACTGGGTGAAACCCGGCAACTTCGTGGGCAACGGTCCGTTCAGGCTGGTCTCCTGGCGGCTGGGCGACAAGGTCCAGGTGGTCAAGAATGAGCGCTTCTGGGACGCCGCCGCGGTCTGCGTCGACCGGATCAACTACTATCCGACGTCGGATGTGGTCTCGGCCGAGCGGCGCATCCAGCGCGGCGAACTGGATATCAACACCAGTTTCGTCTCCAACCGCCTGGGCCGCATCGACAAGGCCATGCCGGGCTACGCCCGGCGCCACGTGGGCCTGACCACCGCCTACATCACGTTCAACAAGACCGAGAAGAGGTTCCAGGACATCCGCGTCCGGCGCGCCCTTTCGGAGGCCATCGACCGGGATTTCATCACCGCCAAGCTGCTGCGCGCCGGTCAGATTCCGGCCTACAGCTTCGTGCCGCCCGGAACGGCCAACTACAGCCGCGGCGCCAAGCTGGTTTGGGCCGACAAGCCGCTGGCCCAGCGCCAGATCGAGGCCCGCGCCCTGCTGGCCCAGGCGGGTTACACCGCCGAACACCCGCTGAGGGTCGAACTCAAGGTCTCCAACAACACCGACACCATGCTGTTGACCGAGGCGATCCAGGCCGACTGGCGCGCCATCGGCGTGGATGCGCCCATCGCACAGAACGAGGCGGCGGTGGCCTTCGCGGCCTACCGCAACCGCGACTTCGACGCGGGCTTCATGAGCTGGCTCGCCGATTTCAACGACCCGGTGACCTTCCTGGGCCTGATGAAGTCCGACACGGGCGCGCAGAACTACGGCGACTACAAGAGCCCTGTCTACGACGCCCTGCTGGCGCGGGGGGACAACGAGCCCGACCCCGTCAGGCGCGCGGCCATCCTCGCCCGCGCCGAACAGACCTTGCTGGACGACGAGGGCGTGGCGCCGGTCTACTATCAGGTGAACCGCAACCTGGTGAGCCCCAGGGTCACGGGCTGGGTCGACAACGCGGAGAACTTCCACCGCGCGCGATGGCTCTGCGTCAAACGCTGAGCGCGACCGCCTAGTAGTAGCGGTATTCCCAGTGGCACTTCTTGTGCTTGGCGATCTCGTGGCCGGCGACCGCGCCGGCCCCCGCGCCGATGATGGTGCCGCCGGTCTTGCCGCCGCCGCTGGAGACGGCGTTGCCGAGCAGGCCCCCGGCGACCGCGCCGATCACGGTCCCGCGGGTGTTATGGGCCGACGAGGTGGACTTGCAGACCCGAACCCGATGGCGCGAGGCGGCGTCGGCGGCCATCGGGGCGGCGGCCACGGCGATGGCCGAACACACCAGGGTCGCCGTGGCGAGAAGCTTATTGCGCACGAGAATTCTCCTTCAGTGCAGCGGACACGCAGGGTGCCTTAACCCGCCCGCACGGCAAAGGTTGCCGAAGGCGGCTTCACGCGGACGTTGACGACCTGGACGGAACCGAACGGCGCTTCCTGGCTTTTGTGGGGCGTCCGCCGGTCATGAAGCCGGCCCCGTGGAGAAAATCTCATGTCCATCCTAGCCTGGATTGTCCTGGGCCTGCTGGCCGGCTTCATCGCCAGCAAGGTCGTGAACCGTAGCGGCGGCAGCCTGGTGCTCGACCTGCTGCTGGGTGTCGTCGGCGCGTTCGTCGGCGGGTTCCTGTTCACCCGCTTCGGCGCCGCCGGCGTCACCGGCCTCAACCTCTATTCGATCCTCGTCGCCACACTTGGCGCCGTGGTGGTGCTGGTCATCTACCACGCGCTGGCGGGCCGCCGCGTCCTCTAAGACGCGCTCCACCGCCACGCTTCATCAGGGCCCCGCTCCAAAGAGCGGGGCCTTTTCGCCGTCGGGATCAAGGCGCGGCTCCCGCGAAGAAGCGCGCCACGGCCACGTCGCCCGGCTTGTTCGTCGACGCGGCGTGCCGCACATAGACCGCCCATCCCTGGCCGCTGCGATCCATGGCCAGGTAGCCGGTCCCCTCGGTGGCCGATTGACCGTTGGCCACGGTCGGGTCGCCGCCGGCGTCGAGGTTGACGCTGGTGAAGCGCGGGTGCGCGGCGGTGGCGTTCCGCGATTCCGTGAGCACCGCGTAGGAGTCATAGCCGGCGCCGCCATAGAGGCCCGGATATTTGGGCGGGCTCTCCGGCCGCTTCGGCGTGTCGATCTGCATGCTGGCGATCACCACGTGCCCAGGTTCGCCGGCGACAATGTTGGCGTGGGCCAGAGAAAAGGTCATGCCCGGCGCGGTGACGTTGACCGGCGCCGACCAGGTCCGCGCATGGTCCCGTGAGGTCGACAGGTAAAGCTGGGTGTCCTTGTCGCCGACCCAGATGACATAGAGCGTGTCGTGGGCGTCCACCGCGACCCGCTGCTGGCCGAAGAGCTGGCCGCAGGCCTGGCTGCCCGTAACGGGACGCTGGCTCCAGGTCACGCCGTAGTCCTCGCTCACGGCGACCATCTGGCGGCACTGGTTCTCGGACTTCCAGGGATAGGTCTTGTTGGTCATCCGCGTGGCATCGAAGCCGGTGAACTCCGGATAGTCGAAGTAGACCGTGCCGTCGCGCGCGGCGACGCCGACGCCCGCCTCGGTCGTCGCCGACGCGATCTGGTCCATCCGCTTCCAGGTCGCGCCGCCGTCGAGGGAGCGGTAGACGAAGCGCTCGCCGCCCACGAAGCGGTGGCCGACGCCCATGAAATAGATCGCGCTGGGATATGCGGCGCCGCGCGGCGCGGGGCCGGTGACCACCTTGCCCCAGTCGTAGGTGTCGCAGGCGACGGTGACGCCGCGCCAGCTGGCGCCCTGGTCGTCGCTCCACTGCAGCACCGAGCCGCGCCGGGCGCCACACGAAGGCGCGCTCATGCTGGTCACATAGTAGAGGCGGTCGGTGCGCGGATCGATGTGGACGTAGCCGTGCCCACCGCCCTGGCCGTCGCCGTTGGCCAGCGCCGGAACCGGGATATTCGTCCACGTGCGGCCCTGGTCGGTCGAGCGCAGCACGGCGTCCTTGGAGCGGGCGACGAACAGCACGCCTGCCTTCGACGCCTGGATCGAGGGCGTCACGTCGGCGAAGCCGGTTGGCAGCCAGCAACCCCGCGATGCCGCCGCGCCGGATTTGGCGCGGGCGGCGCCATGTGTCACGGCGGGAGCACACCTTGCCCCTGGAGGCGAACGCTCGGACCGCGCCTGGGCCGATGCGCTCGACGCAGCCCAAGCCGCAAGCAATAGCCCTGCCACCACGGGCGCGATGGATTGCAGTCGCCGCATTCTGTTTCCCCCGGCGTCCGTTGATTGGGCGCCTCACCAGCCTTTGGGCCGCGCGGGCCGCGCGCACCCTGGCCTTCGCGCGCACTATGCTGGCCGTGGCTGGCCTTGCCAATCCCGCGCGCACGGCCCCATCCCGGCGATTGTGAGCTGGGGCGATTCGCGCTAGCCCAACCGCAGGCGGCCGACGACCGCACGGGGGAGGGAACGGCATGCTTTCCAGGCGCAGGATGTTGGCCGCGGCGGCGGCTGGCGCGGCGATGCCGCCGTGGGCCGCAAGCGCGGCGGACGCCGATCCCAGCGGGCTGCTGAGGACCGGACTGCCGGCGAACGACAAGTGCGTCTGGACCCTTGTGCGCCCCGACGGCGCCGGGCGGATGGAATTCCAGCAGTATGTCCTGAACGACCTGGCCAAGGCCGCGGGGCGGCTGCTGCCGGGCGCAAGCGGCGTCTGGGTCTCGTTCCAGGACCCCAACGCCTTCTCCGGCGCCCTCGTCACCCTGTCGGGCGTCGAACGGCGGATCGACGCGGTGCTGCAGATCACCTCCTCCGGGACATACGTAGCGACCGACCCGGTGAATTCGGTCCTGCGGGGCGCCTGCGGCCACGTTCAGGGCTGGCGGGTCCACCAGTCGCGGATCAACGACTCCAGCGCCGTGCCGGTCGGCGGCCAGGCGCCGGGCAAGCAACTGCTCTGGCTGAACGAGCGACTAGATGGCACGACGCCCGAGCACTACAGCCGCAACTGGTACATCCACGGCGGGCACCCCGACGGCCTGGAAGCCGACAGCGAGCAGTCCCGCGCCAACCAGGCCCGGCAGGCCGGGCGCGAAAAGGGCCGCTGGTACATCCAGAACCGGGTGATCGAGCCGATCACGCCGACCGCCTGGGTCCTTGCCGGATTCTCCGACTATCTCGTGGACGCCTTCTATCCAGGGCCCGGAGAGCGGTACAATCCGAAGGACGGGATGGGCGAGGCCAGCTTCGACAAATGGCCGCCGAAACTGTTCCAGGGCTACACGTTCCGCTCAGCCTAAGGGCCTTCGACGGCCCCCAGTACGTTGGTTGTCTTTCCGCCGGATCGCTCCTAGCGTTCGGGGACAATGGCGCGGCGTGCTAGCGCGCCGCAAATCAGGCGAGGAACCAGCATGGCCGATGGCGACGCCTTGCGCGCAGCGGTGAACGGCCAGGTCTGGTCGATGCCCCTTGACCAGCTGAATCCAGCCCAGCCAGCGCTGTTCGAGGCCGACGCCATGTGGCCGGTCTTCGAGCGGCTGCGCAAGGAAGACCCGGTCCACCACACCGCCGAGAGCGAGTTCGGTCCCTACTGGTCGATCACCCGGTACGCCGACGTCATGGCGGTGGACATCGACCACGAGGCGTTCTCGTCCGCCGACGGCGTGGCCCTGCCCGACGGCACGGCCGGCGGCGAGCTCCTGCCGAGCTTCATCGCCATGGATCCACCGACCCACGACCAGCAGCGCAAGGCCGTGAGCCCCGCCGTGTCGCCGATGAGCCTCCAGCGCCTGGAGCCGCTGATCCGCGAGCGGGCCGGCCAGATCCTCGACGACCTGCCCATCGGCGAGGAGTTCGACTGGGTCGACAGGGTGTCGCGCGAACTGACCGCGATGACGCTCGCCACCCTCTTCGACGTGCCACAGGCAGATCGCCGCAAGCTGACCTACTGGTCGGACGTGGTGTTCGCCACCCCGGGGCATGGCCTCGTCGACTCGATCGAGCACAAGTGGCAGATTCTGCGCGAATTCGAGGCCTATTTCGTCGACCTCTGGAACCAGCGGGTGAACGCCCCGCCGGGCGGCGACCTCATCTCGATGCTCGCGCACAATCTCGCGACCCGCGATATGACCCCGGCCCAATACTTCGGGAACGTCATCCTGCTGACGACCGGTGGCAACGACACGACGCGCAACACGATCACCGGTTCGCTTCTCGCCTTCAATCAGTACCCGGACGAACTGCGGAAGCTGCGGGAAGATCCGGACCTTCTGCCCGGCGCGATGTCCGAGGCGATCCGCTGGCAGACGCCCGTCAGCCTGATGCGCCGGCGCGCCACCCGCGACGTCGAGGTCGGGGGAAAGGCCATCCGCAAGGGCGACAAGGTCGCAATGTGGTACATCTCGGCCAACCGCGATGAAGAGATGTTTGAGGACCCCCACCGCCTGATCATCGATCGGCCGCGCCCGCGTTCCCACATTTCCTTCGGCTATGGCATCCACCGCTGCGTCGGCAACCGCTTGGCCGAGTTGCAACTGAGCATCGTCTGGCAGGAGATCCTCAAGCGCTTCCCCGAGATCATCGTGACCGGTGAACCCAAGCGGACCCATTCCATCCAGATCCGCGGCTACGAACAGTTGATGGCGGTCATCCCGCGCCGCTGAAGGCGCCTGCCTGACGCGCGTCGCCGGCGGTTCACCTTCAGCGCCAAAAGCAACACCATCGGGAGACACGCGCTTGCGGCTCTATTCCGGAGACCTCAGTCCCTATTCCGCCCGGGTGCGGATGCAGATCTACGCTAAGGGCATCACGGGGATCGAGATTGGCATGCCCCCGGTGTTCGTGCCTGCGGAGTTCCGCAAGCTGTCGCCGCTGGGCCGCGCGCCGGTGCTCGAGCTGGACGAAGGCGAGGGGATTCCAGAATCCGATGTGATCTGCGAATACCTTGAGGAGATTTATCCCGAACCCTCGCTGCTGGGCGCGACACCGCTGGAGACCGCCCGCATCCGCACCGTTTCGCGGATCGCCGACATCTACCTCCTCAACAACATGGTCATGTGCATGCCGCAGGCCAATCGCGCGATGCGCAACGACGCCGTCCGCGACATGCTGGCGGCCCGCGTGAACCGCGGGGTGCACGAGCTCGAACACTACATCGGCGAGGACGGGTTCGCGGTCTCGGGACGCCTCACCATGGCCGACTGCGCCCTGGTGCCGGCGCTGTTCCTGATCGAGGCCTTCATGCCGGCCTGCGACGTGGCCGATCCAATCCCGCAGGCGCCCAAAGTCACCGCCTACTGGGCGGCCATCGGCAAGAACGAACACGCCGCCAGGACGCTCATCGAACTGCGCCGGGGCCTTGCGGAGCGCCGCGAGCAGGCGAAGGCCATGGCCGCCAAGACCGGCGCGTAGGGGGCCAGCCTCTCAAGGCGCCCCAAGGAACGCCGTCACGGCGGCGACCACGTCCGGCGTATATTCCAGCACCACGCCGTGACCGCCGCGTGGGAGGACCTGCAGCTTGGCGTCCGGGATCAGGGCGGCGATCTCGATCGACTGGGCGGGCGGGGTCAGCGTGTCCTCGGCCCCGACCAGAACCAGGGTCGGCGTCATCACCTTCGGCAGGTCCGGGCGGCTGTCATAGCGGCGCAGACCGTGCGCCTGGGCTTCCAGACCCTCGGCGGTGACCGGCGTCGGGTCCTGCCCGGCCGCGCGGGCCGAGGCCGCCACCGCCTCGTGGTCGCTGAGGAAACGCGGGGTGAACCCCCAGGCCATCTTGAACATGTCGGCGGCCAGCGCCGGGACCGCGCTGCGCTTCAGCATCAGGACGCAGTCCAGCCAGCCGTGCTGCAAGGTCGTGTAGGACGGGAACGCCGCCACCAGCACCGCGCGGCGCAGCAGCCGGCCGTGCCGGATCAGCAGCGACTGGGCCACCGAGCCGCCCAGCGACCAGCCGACCACGTCCACCGGTCCGAGGTCGAGCGCCTCGATCAACGCGGCCGTGTCGTCGGCCATCTGATCGATCGTGTAGGGGCCAGGCGGCGCCTCGCTGCGGCCGGTCCCGCGGTTGTCGAAGGTGACCACCTTGAAGCGCTGGGTCAGCAACGGCTTCACCGAGGCCCAGACACCCGAATGCCCGCCCAGCCCGGTGATCAGGACCAGGGGCGGCCCCTCGCCTTCGATGTCGTAGTGTAGCCGTAGGCCGTTGGCCTGGATCGTCGCCATGCGCCGGATTACCTCAGGAAATCTTCGACGAGATCGATGAAGGCCTGCTCCGTCTCGACCATCGGCAGGTGGCCGGCGGCAGGGATCGCCTCGAACCGCGCGCCCGCGATGCCCGCCGCGACGTCCCGGGCGTAGGACAGGGGCACCAGGCCGTCGGACTCGCCGCGGATCACCAGGGTCGGCGCCTTGATGTGCCGCAGCCGCCGGTTCAGCCCCCTGTCGGGGATCGGCCAGAGGAACTTGGTCGCCGCGCTCAGGTTCTTGGTCCGGAAGATCGCGAGCTCGGCCTTGTCCTCGACGTCGGTGAAGGCCGACGTCTCGCGTTTCGCCCAGGCGGCGTCGTGCCACTTCGCGGCGTCCATCGCGGCGGGCGGCAGCACGAACGGGTCGGCTGCGGGCTCGTCGTCGCGCCAGACTCCATAGGGCGAGACCAGGACAAGCCGGCGAACCAGGTGGGGCGAGACCGCCGCGAACTCGGCGGCGAACATGCCGCCCAGGGCGTGGCCGACCACGTCCACCGGGCCCTGGCCCCAGGCCTCAACCATCTCGCGATAGTGCAGCGCGACGTCGAGGATGTGCTGGATGTCCTCGATGCCGGTGGACGCGCCGAAACCCGGATGCTCGGGCGCCTTGACGCTGTGGCGCTCGGCCAGCCGCGCGAGGTAGGGCGCCTCGCCCGGGTGCTGCTCGAAGCCGTGGAGGTAGAGCAGCGGCGGGCCGCTTCCGCGGTCCCAGCTGCGGACGTCGAAGGCGCCCACCCTGGACATACGCATCGTGGTCTCCGCCGCGCCGGTCATTCGGCAGACTCGGCGGCGCGGGCGGGCTCGGGCCTGCCGGGCGAGATCGCCGCGACCCGCTGCTGGCTCACCTGCGGCGTCCAGTGGTCCGGGTACTCCGCCCACAGGTCACGCAGGTACGGGATCACCTGCTCGCCCATCAGCCTGGTGTTCTGCGCGGCGACCGCCTCGGACAGGTCGCCCATGTGCAGGCAGGCGATCAGCTGGCCGATGCGCAGGTCGGTGGCCAGTTCGCGCAGCCTCTGGCGCACGCGGGCGGGCGTTCCGGCCACGATGTAGCCCTTCTCGTCGTACTCCCAGAACGACATCTCGCCCCGCGAGGCCCGCAACCGATCCTCGGGCGTCAGCTTGCTGCGGCCGGCCATCAGCGTGCCTTGGGCGCGCATCGAGCGCTCGGTGCTGTAGCCGGGCGGCGCGGCGAAGTTTGGATCAACCGCGTTCGACCGATGGAAGCAGCGCACCGCCTCGTAATATTGCGCCTCCGCCTCGGCGTCGGTCTCGGCGCAGCAGATGATCTGGGTGAAGGCCATCCGGTGCGGGTTCATGTCGCCGCCGCGCTGTTCGCAGTAGTTCCAGAAGGCGTCGACCAGCGGCTTGGCCGACTGCAGCCCCGAGAAGCTCAGGTGGCCGTAGCAATAGGCCTCGTCGATCACCAGGTCCCAGGTCTCCACGCTGCCGGAGCCCGGGACCCACACCGGCGGCGGCGTCTGGATCGGCCTGGGCACGATGTTGACATAGCGCAGCTTGTTGAAGCGGCCGTTGAAGGCGAACGGCTCGGGCTCGGCCCAGGCGCGCAGGATCAGCTTGCGGGCCTCGTGGAAGCGCTCGCGCACCTCGACCGGCGGATTGCCGTAGGCGAAGGTCGAGTCCATCGGCGTGCCGAACACGAAACCGGCGATCAGCCGGCCGTCCGACAGGCAGTCGAGATAGGCCAGCTCCTCGGCCACCCGGTGGGCCGGATTGTAGAGCGCCAGCGAGTCGCCGATCACCAGGATGGCGGCGTTCTCGGTGGTGCCGGCCAGGCTGGCGGCCAGCAGGTTGGGCGACGGCGTCATGGCAAAGCCGGTCTGGTGGTGCTCGTTGACCGCCAACCCGTCGAACCCGACCTTGTCGGCGCCCTGCATCAACCGGATGAACATGCGGTAGAGCTCGCCCGTCGCGCGGGGATCGATCAGCGTCGTGTCGGTCTTGATCCAGTTGACCTGGCCGGGCGCGGGAAAGCCCTTCGGCATCCCTGGATAGGTGACCTCGGCGAACCAGTGGAACTTCATCGCCATCCTCCCCTTCGCCGACGCCTGTTTCTTCGGATGCGGGAGCCCGCTTTGCGGGTCCGCATCCGCCGGGGGATCACGCCGACACGAACATTCGATCGAGCTGACGGCGTCCCACCAACGCCTATGCCTGCATTCTAGAGGACACCCAAAACCGCCGCTCGTGAAAAGCGTAAGCGCCAGACAAAGGGATTCGGGGGCCGAAACCGGCAGCGCGCCAGCGCGCGGCCGCTCCAAAACCATTTGTCATTAACGGGAATTGGCGGTGGGCGCAGTGGGCGCCGACCCGCGTTTCGGTCATTTCCCCGTACTTCGACGCGGATCTGAAGCTGTTGAGTAACCTGGCGTCTGGCTGGACGCCCAACGACATCGTAGTTGGGATCCAGCCCCAAAGCGCGATGTTGGCATGGCCGGACCAGGCGCCGGTCAACACGCGATTTGTTGAGTTTGTGCCTCCGGAGCCGACAAGGCCGGCCGACGTTCATAGCCAGCCCGCGTTCCTGCGGGGGCACACCGGTCCTGACGGGCAGAGAATAGGCCCCTAAAAACCACCGCTAACGGCCGCAAATGGCGCCAGAGAAGGCGGAGTTACCATCGCGAATCCACGCCAACCACCCGGAATGTCGGAGGTATTCCGACTTCCAGAAAGTTGAATCAAAACAATTATTTATGGCTGGCGGAGAGGGTGTCCGCTATAGATTACTGTTTTAATTGCTATAATTACGACACGACATTATTACCCACCACCTTACCCACCATTACAGGCAGCCCTTGCCCACAGCATCGGCGACGCCGCCGAGCAGGCCTACAGGCGTGGCGACGCCCTGGAGAAGCGTAGGCGGCTCATGGCGGACTGGGCGGCGTTCTGCGGGTAGGTTTGCCCCCCCCTATCGATCCCAGTGGCCGGGGCATGGTATCCCGGACATCAATGGGCCATCTTATGGCCATGCAAGATTATCTCGATTTAACCGGCGCCTCGGGCGCCAGCTACCGCTTCAGGTTTATCAAGGGGATTGAGGCCTTGCCCGC
>CANJXI010000002.1 GCA_947478785.1 Caulobacteraceae bacterium | reverse complement strand
TGCATCACCAGGTGGGTGTTGGGCAGGCGCTGGTGGATCTCCTCGATGACGTTCATGGCCAGGACGTCGCCGTCCGGCTTGCGGGTGAACTTGTAGGCCCCGTGGCTGGTGCCCATGGCGATGGCCAGCGCATCGACGCCGGTGGCCTTCACGAAGTCGACCGCCTGATCGGGGTCGGTCAGCAGCTGGGAGTGGTCGAGCTTGCCCTCGAAGCCGTGGCCGTCCTCCTTCTCGCCCATGCCGGTCTCCAGGCTGCCCAGCACGCCGAGCTCGCCCTCGACCGAGGCGCCGACCCAGTGGGCCATGTCGCAGACCGCCTTGGTGACGGCGACGTTGTAGTCGTAGTCGGCCGGGGTCTTGCCGTCGCCCTTCAGCGAGCCGTCCATCATCACGCTGGTGAAGCCGTACTGGATGGCGGTGGCGCAGGTCGCCTCGTTGTTCCCGTGGTCCTGGTGCATGCAGATCGGGATGTGCGGGTACATCTCCGCCAACGCGTCGATCAGGTGCTTCAGCACGATGTCGTTGGCGTAGGACCGCGCGCCGCGGCTGGCCTGGATAATGACGGGGCTGTCCGTCGCATCCGCCGCCTCCATGATGGCCAGGCCCTGCTCCATGTTGTTGATGTTGTACGCCGGCACGCCGTAGCCGTGCTCGGCGGCGTGATCGAGAAGCTGTCGAAGCGTAATCCGCGCCATGATCCCAATATCCCTATCGAGGCAGTCTCTTATCGAGAAGCGCCGCCACCCCGGGCAGCGTCTTGCCTTCCATCCATTCAAGAAACGCGCCGCCCGCCGTGGAGACGAAGGTGAAATCGTCCACGACGCCCACCGCGTTCAGCGCCGCCACGGTATCACCACCGCCGGCCACCGCCACCAGCTTCCCTTCGCGCGCCAGTTTCGCCGCATGCCGGGCCGCCTCCATGGTGCCCTTGTCGAAGGGCGGGATCTCGAAGACCCCCAGCGGGCCGTTCCAGACCAAGGTCTTGGAATTGCCCATGGCGCGGCAAAGGCGTTCGACCGTCTCCGGACCAGCGTCGAGGATGCGTTCGTCGTCGTCAATGGAGCCCGGATCGCGCACCCGGGCCGGAGCGCCGGGCGCCATCTTTTCGGCCACCACGACGTCCAGCGGCAGGAAAAGCTTGCAGTTGTTCTTGCCGGCCAGGCGGATGATCTCGCGCGCCGTCTCGGCGAGTTCCTTCTCGCAGTAGGACGCGCCGACGTCGTGGCCCTGGGCGTAGAGGAAGGTGTTGGCCATGCCCCCGCCGATGGCCAGCTTGTCCAGCCTGGTGACCAGGTGCGACAGCAGGTCCAGCTTGGTGGAGACCTTCGAGCCGCCGACGATCCCCAGCACCGGCCGCTCCGGATTGCCCAGCGCGCGGTCCAGCGCGTCGAGCTCCAGCCGCATCTGTTCCCCGGCATAGGCGGGCAGAAGGTGCGCCAGCCCCTCGGTGGAGGCATGCGCCCGGTGGGCGGCCGAGAAGGCGTCGTTCACATAGAGGTCGCCATTGGCCGCCAGCTCATTGGCGAAGGCCTTGTCGTTGGCCTCCTCCCCCGGATGGAACCGGACGTTCTCCAGCAGCAGCACGTCGCCGGGCCGCATGGCGTTCACCGCCTCGCGGGCCTTGGCGCCCACGCAGTCCGGGGCGAAGGCCACGGGGACGCCCAGCACCTTGGCCAGGGGCTCGACGATGGGCCCCAGGCTCATGGACGGCACGACCTTGCCCTTCGGCCGGTCGAAGTGGGCGAGCAGGATCACCTTGGCGCCGCCCGCGCGAAGCTTGTCGACCGTCGGCTTGGCGGCCCGCAGGCGGGTGTCGTCGGAGACCCGCCCGTCCTCCATCGGCACGTTGAAGTCCACGCGCACCAGGGCGCGCTTGCCCGAAAGCTCGGCCTCGTCGAGGGTCTTGAACGCCATCCTTGGCTTATATCAGCTTCGCCATCGCGAGCGCGGTGTCGCTCATCCGCGTCGAGAAGCCCCACTCGTTATCGTACCAGGAAAGCACCCGGGCTAGGCCCCCGTCGACGATCTGGGTCTGCGGCAGGGCAACGGTGGACGAGGCCGGGACGTGGTTGAAGTCGATGGAGACCAGCGGGTCCTTGGTCACCGCCAGGACGCCCTTCAGCGGGCCCGAGGCGGCGGCGGCTTCCATGGCGGCGTTGATGGCTTCCACCGTGGTCGCGCGACTGGGCACGAAGGTGAGATCGACCACCGAGACGTTGGGGGTCGGCACGCGGATCGAGGAGCCGTCCAGCTTGCCCTTCAGCGCCGGGATCACCAGGCCCAGCGCCTTGGCGGCGCCGGTCGACGTCGGGATCATCGACATGGCCGCGGCGCGGGCCCGGTAGAGGTCCTTGTGCATCGTATCCAGCGTCGGCTGGTCGCCGGTGTAGGAGTGGATCGTGGTCATGTACCCCCGCTCGATCCCGCAGAGGCCCTGCAGCACGTGTGCCACCGGCGCCAGGCAGTTGGTGGTGCAGGACGCGTTGGAGATGATCAGGTCGTCCCTGGTCAGTGTCTCGTGGTTGACGCCAAAGACGATGGTCTTGTCGACGCCGTCGCCGGGGGCCGAGATGATCACCCGCTTGGCGCCGGCCTCCAGGTGAAGGGCGGCCTTGTCGCGGGCGGTGAACAGGCCCGTGCATTCCAGCGCGATGTCGACGTTCAGCGCCTTGTGCGGCAGGTCCTTGGGGTCGCGGATCGCCGTGACCTTGATCTTGCCGAAGCCCGCGTCGATCCAGTCCTCGCCGGTGGTCACCACGCCCGGGAAGCGGCCATGCACGCTGTCGTAGCGCAGCAGGTGGGCGTTGGTCTCGACGGGGCCCAGGTCGTTGATCGCCACGACCTCGATGTCCTTGCGGCCATGTTCGACGATCGAACGCAGGACCAGCCTGCCGATGCGGCCGAACCCATTGATGGCGACGCGGACGGTCATGGGACGAAAATCTCCTTGCCTGAAGTGCGGGCGTTTTTTGGGGGCGAGGGGCGGCAAGTCAACCCCTGACACCCGCAGCCCTCGGGAAGCCTTGCCGAGACGGGTTGTAGGGAGCGATGCTACACAACCCTAGCGTGGAGGCCGAGATGGTCGAAAAGGTCACGATCCTTGGAAAGAACATGCGGGTCGAGTTCGCCGACCCGCCGCATGCGCGCCGCGCGGACATCCTGGGCGATCTGGCGGTCATGGCCGAGCTGATCAACGGGACCACCTGGCCCGCCGAGTACGAGAACGCCTACCGCCTGATGGACAAGATCGTGTTCTTCTCGGACACCGTGCTGGTGAACACCCACGTCATGAGCCGCTCGTGCTGCGACGAGGACGACCGGATCTTCTACTGGGAGATCGACGAGGAGTTCCTGCGGAACCGCGACGCCGACGTCCACGGCCACACGCTGTTCCACGATTGCTGGCACATCGTGCAGTTCATGCGCGACGGCGGCTTCGCCATGCAGCAGCACGTCCAGATCGCCCGCGAGGTCGAGGCCATCAACCACCAGATCAGGGTCGCCAGGCTGCTGGGCTGCGACGAGCGGGAAATCAAGTTCCTGCAGGACTTCCGGGACGACCAGGGCGTGATCCTGGCGCGGCTTCAGGAGGGCGTTCACGTCCGGCTGCCTGCGGACCCCGGCACGGGTCTGGGCTGATCTAGCCTTTGACCGGCTTCACCTTGCCGGCGGCTTCGGCGGCGCGCTGGCGGGCCTCATCGGTGTCCGCGCCCCGCGCGAGCGCCACGCCCATGCGGCGGCGCTCATAGCTCTCCGGCTTGCCGAACAGGCGCAAGTCAGCGCCGGGGACGGCGAGCGCCTCGGCGACGCCCTCGAAGGCGACGCCCCTGGCCTCCAGGCCGCCGTAGATCACCGCGCTGGCGCCGGGCTCGCGCAGGGTCACGTCCACCGGCAGGCCCAGGATGGCGCGGGCGTGGATGGCGAACTCGCTCTGGTATTGGGTGGCGAGCGTCACCAGGCCGGTGTCGTGCGGACGGGGGCTGACCTCCGAGAACCAGACCTCGTCGCCCTTCACGAACAGCTCGACGCCGAACAGGCCCTGGCCGCCCAGCGCGTCGGTCACCGCCTTGGCGATCTCGCGGCTGCTGGCCAGCGCGGCGGGCGTCATGGCCTGGGGCTGCCAGCTCTCCACGTAGTCGCCCTTCACCTGGCGATGGCCGATGGGGTCGCAGAAGCTGGTCTCAACCTTCCCGTCCCGCAGGCTTCGGACGGTGAGCTGGGTGATCTCGAAGTCGAACCTCACCAGGCCCTCGACAATGACGCGGGCCTGCTCGACCCGCCCGCCCTCAAGGGCGTAGCGCCAAGCCGCCGCGACCTGGTCGGGAGCCTCGACATAGGACTGCCCCTTGCCGGACGAACTCATCACCGGCTTCACGAAGCAGGGAAAGCCGGTGACGTCCCGCGCGGCGGCGGCCAGCTCGGCCTCGGTGGAGGCGAAGGCGTAGGCGCTGGTGGGCAGGCCCAGGTCCTCGGCGGCCAGCCGGCGGATGCCCTCGCGGTTCATGGTCAGTTGGGCGGCCCGCGCCGTCGGGATGACGACCGCCAGGCCATCGGCCTCGATCCGCGCCAGCTCATCGGTGGCGATGGCCTCGATCTCGGGCACGATCAGGTGCGGCCGCTCGGCCTCTACCAGCGCCCGGAGCGCCGCGGCGTCGGTCATGGCGATCACGTGGCCGCGGTGGGCGACCTGCATGGCCGGGGCGTCGGCGTAGCGATCGACGGCGATCACCTCGCAGCCCAGCCGCTGCAGCTCGATGGCCACTTCCTTGCCGAGCTCGCCGGAGCCCAGCAGCATGACCCGGACCGCCGAGGGCGAAAGGGGGGTGCCCAGGCGCATCAGACCGCCTGGAGCTTGGCCTTCGCCGCGGCCGCCACGTGCTCGGCGGTGATGCCGAACTCCTTGTAGAGCCGCTCGGCGGGCGCGCTGGCGCCGAAGCCGGTCATGCCGACGAAGGCGCCGGTCTCGCCGATGAAGCGTTCCCAGCCCTGCCGAACGCCGGCTTCCACGGCCACGCGGACGTCGCTCTCCCCGATGACCTGGGCTTGGTAGTCGGCGGGCTGGGCGTCAAAGAGCTCCCAGCAGGGCGTGGAGACGACGCGGGCGCCGATCCCGTCGGCTTCCAGCAGGTCGCGGGCGGCGAGCGCGACGGAAACCTCGGTGCCCGAGGCGAAGATCGTCACCTGGGCCGGCTGGCCGGCGCCCACGAGCTGGTAGGCCCCGCGCGCCGACAGGTTCTCGCCGGCGACGATAGTGCGGGCCGCCGGGACCTTCTGGCGGGAGAGCGCCATGACCGAGGGCGACTTCCGCGACTCGAGCGCCAGCTTCCAGCACTCGGCGGCCTCCACCGCGTCGGCGGGGCGGAAGACGTTGAGGTTGGGGATCGCGCGCAGGCTCGCCACGTGTTCGACGGGCTGGTGGGTCGGGCCATCCTCGCCGACCCCGATGGAGTCGTGGGTCATCACGTGGATCACCCGGATGCCCATCAGCGCGCCCAGCCGGATCGCCGGGCGGCTGTAATCGGAGAAGACCAGGAACGTCCCGGAATAGGGGATGACCCCGCCGTGCAGGGCCATGCCGTTCATGGCCGCCGCCATGCCGAACTCGCGCACGCCGTAGTGGACGTAGCGGCCGGCATAGTCCGGGAGGTCGAAGGCGGTCATGCCCTTGACGATGGTGTTGTTGGAGCCAGTGAGGTCGGCCGAGCCGCCGATCATCTCCGGGATCGCCGGGACCAGTTCGGCAAGCGCCGAGCCGGAGTGCTGGCGGGTCGCGGCGGCGGGCTTGTCGGCCTCGGCCTTGGCGATGTGGGCGTCAATGCGCTCGAAAGCGCCCGGCGGCAGGTCGCCGGCCATGGCGCGCTCGAACTCCGACTTCAGGGGCGATTTGGCGAGCTGGCTCTCCCACTTCCTGCGGACCTTGCCGCCCTTCTTGCCGGCCGAACGCCAGGGCTTCAGCACAGCCTCAGGCACCTCGAACGGCGCGGCGGTCCAGCCCATGGCCAGCCGGGCGTCGGCGATCTCGTCGTCGAACAGGGTGTAGCCGTGGCTGTGCGGGTCGCCTTCCTTGCGGCCCGCGCCCTTGGATATCTTGGTCTTGCAGGCGATCAGGGTCGGGCGGTTCTGACGCGTCGCCCACTTCAGGGCCTGGGCGATCTTGCCGGGATGGTGGCCGTCGACCGCCTTCACCGCCCAGCCGTAGGCCTTGAAGCGGGCCAGCTGGTCGCCGGTCTCCGAGATCGTCGCCTCGCCGTCGATGGTGGTGTTGTTGTCGTCGAAGAGGACCGTGAGCTTGGCGAGCCTGAAGCGTCCGGCGAGGGAGGCGGCCTCGTGGCTGACGCCCTCCATCAGGCAGCCGTCGCCTGCGATCACCCAGGTGCGGTGGTCGACGATCTCGTCGCCGAAGCGCGCGGCCAGGTGGCGCTCGGCCATGGCCATGCCGACGGCGGTGGCCAGCCCCTGGCCCAGCGGCCCGGTGGTGGTCTCGACGCCCGGCGTGTGGCCGTATTCCGGGTGGCCGGCGGTGTTCGAGCCCCACTGCCGGAAGTCCTTGATCTGCTCCATGGTCACGGCCTTGAAGCCGGTCAGGTGCAGCAGCGCGTAGATCAGCATCGAGCCGTGGCCCGCCGACAGCACGAAGCGGTCGCGGTCGGCCCAGTCGGGGTTGGCGGCGTCGTACTTGAGGAACTTGGTCCAGAGCACGGTGGCGACGTCGGCCATGCCCATGGGCATGCCCTGGTGGCCGGACTTCGCCCTGTGCACGGCGTCCATCGAAAGCACGCGGATGGCGTCGGCCATGGTCGAGAGGGGCGCAGGCATGGGGGAGGTTTCGTCCGGCGTTAAGGAATGCGCGCGGGGGGTCGCATGTGCGCGGGCGAGGGTCAAGAAAAGTGGGGCCGATCGCCGCTTCGCAACCGCCGCGACGCAGGCCTATATAGGGACTGTCCGAACCTTCCGGAGGACGGCGATGAGCGGCGGCGACAATGCGCTCGACCTGGCGGCCCGACGGCTGGAGCAGGCGATTCATGTGCTTGAACAGCGCCTGACCGCCAGGCTCAAGGAAGCGGGCGCGCAGGCCGGCGGACTGTTCGACCAGGACCGCGCCAACCTGGCCGCCCAGCTCGACGAGGCCCGCGCCCGCGAACGCAAGCTGGAGGCCGCCGGCGCCGAGGCCTCCGCGGCGCTTGGCCGCGCCATTGTCGAGATCCGCGCCGCCCTCAACGGCGCGGGACCCGGCCCGTCCACCCAGAGCGCGGAGCACTGACGCCATGGCCCAGGTCAATGTCGAGGTGAATGGCCGGCCCTACGCCGTCGGCTGCGAGGACGGCCAGGAGGCCCACCTGCTGGACCTGGCCCGCATGTTCGACCACCAGGTCCGCCAGGTGTCCCAGGACATGGGCCAGCTTGGCGACACGCGCCTGTTCCTGATGGGCGCGCTGCTGCTGGCCGACGAGCTCGCCGACGCCCGCAACCGCCTGTTCGCCGCCCAGGCCGAGGTGAGCCGCCTGCAGTCGGACCGCACCCGCATCGAGAGCCGCGCCGTCACCGCGCTTGAGACCGCCGCCAAGCGCATCGAGAAGCTGGCCGCCGAGGACGCCTGACCTAGGCCCTGGCGGCGATGCTGGCCAGCAGTCGGCGGAACGCGGAGAGCAGGCCGGCCTGTTCCACCCGCCGGTAGTCGCTGTCGCCCGGCAGTTCGGCGACCAGTCGGCGGTGGGCGATGCCCAGGTTGTGGTAGGGCAGACGCGGCATCAGGTGGTGCAGGGCGTGGTAGCGCAGGCCGACCGGCGCCCAGAGCGCCGGCAGCAGCGTCGGCGGAGGCACATTGACGGTGTCCAGGAACTGGTCGCGGACGTTCATCGGCTGGCCGTCGTTCTCCCAGGCGTGGGCCACGGCGGTGCGGACCTGGTTCAGGAGCGCCATGGCCGCGTAGATCGCGCCGGTGACGAGCACCGCGCGCAAGGGGATCGTCCCGGCGGCGGCGAGCGCGATCACGGTCCAACTCCACAGCCAGCAGGCCAGTTCCTGCGCGAGCCACGCGCGGCCGCGTGTCCGCTCAAGGTCCTCGCGGGAGAACCCTGGATTGATCGTCATCGCCGAGAGCTTGGCGTGCGCCAGCCGCCGCAGCGGCGGGACCAGCAGGGACATCGGCGTCACCACCGCGAACCGCAGCACGACCCCCAACGGCGCCAGGAGGGCTATGCCCAGGAACACCATGAGCTGGCTGACCGGCAGCCGGGCCAGGGGATGATACTCCGGGTCGGCGGCGGTGCCGTAGCGGGCCTTGTCGTGGTGCAGCATGTGCACCCCTTCGTACATCAGCGACGGCGTCAGGAAGGGAACCCCGACCAGGGCGTTCCACGCCAGGTGGAAGCCGGGGACGGCGTCGGGGCGCAGGTGCGTCAGCTCATGGATGAAGCTGATCCCCCGATAGAGCGCCAGCACGCAGACCAGGGCCGAGACCGTTTGCCAGCCCGCCGTCCGCGCGCTGAGCGCCATCCAGAGGCTGGCGTAGAGCACGAGCGCGGTCGCACTCAGGTCGAGCCAATAGATGCGCGGGCTCGGCCGCGTCAGGTCGCGGGCCAGCGCATTGGCCTGCCTGGCCAGGCTGGGGGGTTCGAGGGCGACGGGTTTGTTCAAGGCTTCCCCATGACCGGAATTCGACCCGGAATGAAGGGGATTGTAGCATCGGGGCCCTGAAACGGGGCCCGCGTCGACGCGTCGCTTGGAAACCGCCGCCGGGCGCACTACGTTGGGGGTGGCGGTTCTGCTGCGGCTCTCGTCGAAGGCGACATATTCCAGCGACCTTAATTCACCTCTAGGGAGCTGTCCCTGGCCGGGATCGTGGTCCCGGACACACGGCGCCCACCTGTCACTAACAGGTCGAGGGAATGAAACAGTCCTTCACGGTGTCCGCGGCGCCGCCACCCTTTCCCTTGAAGACCCGTCCGTGACCGAGGCTTCCGACAAGACCGCGCTGCGCGTCCAGATGCGCGCGCTGCGCCGCAGGCTGGCCGAGGAAGCCCCCGACGCCGCCGAGCGGGCGGCGCGGCGCCTGCCGCTTTCGCGCTTCACCCGCTTCCGCATCATAGCCGCCTACCGGCCCCAGGGCGCCGAACTGGACCCGACACCCGTGCTGGACGCCATCCTGGGGTTCGTCCCCGGCTCCGCGCGGGCGGCCCTGCCGGTGGCGGTGGACGCCAAGTCCCCCTTGCATTTCCGCCTGTGGCGCGCCGGCGACGGCCTGACGCCGGACGCCTGCGACATCCCGGCCCCGCCGCCCTCCGCGCCCGAGGTCGCCCCCAACCTGATCCTCACCCCGCTGCTGGCCTTCGACCGCCGGGGCGGCCGGCTGGGCCAGGGCGGCGGCCATTACGACCGAACCCTGGCGGCGCTTCGCGCGGTCAAGCCGGTGTTCGTCCTGGGCCTGGCCTTCGCCGGCCAGGAGGTGGACGCGGTGCCCATGGGACGCCACGACCAGCCGCTCGATGCGATCCTGACCGAGACGGCGTATATAGAGGTCAGCTAAGGAGCCTTGATGAGATTAGCGTTCTTCGGAGACGTGGTCGGCCGCTCGGGCCGCGAGGGCCTGGCCGAGCACCTGCCGGGCCTGCGCCGCCGGCTCGGGCTGGATTTCGTCATGGTCAACGCCGAGAACGCCGCGGCGGGCTTCGGCATCACCGAATCCACGGCCAAGGAGCTGTTCGAGGCCGGCGCCGACGCGCTGACGCTCGGCAACCACTCCTGGGACCAGAAGGAGGCGCTGACCTATATCGTCCGCGAGCCCCGCCTGATCCGGCCCCTGAACTATTCCGCCTTCTCCGCCGCGCCCGGGCGTGGCGCGCAGCTCTTCGAGACGCAGGGCGGCAAGCAGATCCTGGTGATCAACCTCTTGGGCCGGGTGTTCATGGACAGCCTCGACGATCCCTTCGCGGCGGTCGACCGCGAGCTTGAGGCCTGCCCGCTGGGCGCCGTGGCCGACGCCATTGTGGTCGACATCCACGCCGAGGCGACCTCCGAGAAGATGGCCATGGGCCATTTCTGCGACGGCCGCGCCAGCCTGGTGGTCGGCACCCACAGCCACGTGCCGACCGCCGACGCCCAGGTCCTGGTGGGCGGCACCGCCTACCAGACCGACGCCGGGGCCTGCGCCGACTACGACAGCGTGATCGGCAACCACAAGGAAGAGCCGCTGCGGCGGTTCACCACCCGCATCTCCGGCGGGCGCTACCGGCCCGCCGAGGGCCCGGCCACCGTCTGCGGGGTCTATGTGGAAACCGACGACGCCACGGGCCTCGCCCGGCGCATCGAGCCGATCCGCATCGGCGGACGCCTTTCCCAGACCGTGCCCGTGGTAGAGATCGAGACTGTAGCCTAGCGCTTCCCCGGCGGGCGCAGGCCGTCGCGAGTCAGGACGCCGGCCTTGGCCTTGTCCAGCATGCCGAAGCGCCGCTCCGCCGCGTGGTCCCGTCGGCCCCCGCGCCACGGAAGCCGCCGGCCTGACCACCCTGCGGCCCTTCGGCGGAGGACTCGCCGCCATGGCCCATGCCGCCGCCTCGGCGACCGCCGCCACGCCCGCGTCCGCCGCCCCGGAACCCGCCCCCGCCGCGTCCGCCCTCGTCGAAATTGAGCCCAGCGATCTCGGGGACCCGCTCGCGCTCGTAGGCCTGGATCTCGAAACCGTCGATGGCGCCGTCGCTGTTGGTGTCGAGCAGGCGGAAGAACCGTTCCCCGTCGGCGCGGAATTCCGCCGGCGTCAGGGTTCCGTCGTGATCCGTGTCGGCGCCGGAGAACCAGGTCCCGAACCCGTCCGGCCCGCGGAACGGCTCGCCCATCGGGCTGATGAACAGGCGGATGCGGGGGCCGGCCGCCCTTGGCGCGTCGGGTCCGCGCATCTCGATGATCGAATCATCCGCCGGCAGGGCCGCCGCATGCCCCGCCAGGCCGGCCATTAGGACGAAGGGCGCCGCCGCCAAGAGAAGCCGTCGAACCATCCGTGGAATCCCTGTTGCCGAGCGAACCTAGAGCGCAATGCTACGGCGGAAATGGGCCCGGCGCGTGTCGCTGGCGAAACCCTTTGGCCCCGCCGCAAGGCAGTCTAGACTGCCGGGATGCTCGCCAGATTGCTTGTCCGTGCGTTGTTCGGGGCCGTTGGCCTGTGGTGCGCCTCGAAGCTGGTGCACGGCGTCCGGTTCGACGACACCACGACGCTGATCCTGGCGGCCCTGCTGCTGGGCGTGGTCAACGCCTTTGTCCGCCCGGTGATCTTCGTGCTGACCCTGCCGATCACCATCGTGACGCTGGGGCTGTTCCTGCTGGTCGTGAACGCCGCGATGATCGGGCTGGTGGCGGTGCTGCTGCGCGGCTTCCACGTGGACGGGCTGGTCCCCGGGGTCCTGGCCGCCATCGTCACCGGGGTGATCAGCTGGATCGGCGGCATGGTGTTGCGCGACGACCGGGGCGGCCGGCGCTAACTCGCCGCGCCCGAGGCGATCAGGGTCTCGATCGCCGCCTCGGCGTAGCCCGCCTCGCGCAGCACCTGGCGGGTGTGTTCGCCAAGCCTGGGCGCGGGTCCGGCAGGCCCGGTCTCCAAGCCCGGAAAGCGGACTGGCGTCGCGGGCGCCAGGAAGCTCGACCCGCGTCCGTCCGGCGTCTCCACGAAACAGCCGGCGTCGTGCGCCTGGGGATCGGCGATCACCTCCTCCATGGTCGCCATGGCGGCGGCGATGACGTCGGCGCCCTTCAGCATCGCCAGGATCGCCTCCAGCGTCATCGCGCCAAACGCCGCGTCCAGGACGGCGCGCAGCATGCGCACCACGTCCAGGTCGCGGACCGGCGGCGTGCAGCGCGGCTCGCAGGTCAGGTCCTCGCGCCCGATGACCCGCAGCACGGCCGGCAGGTCGCGGGGCCCCCGCGTCGCGACACAGAACCAGCGGTCGTCGCCGCTGCGGAAGAAGCCCATCAGCGGCTCGGGCCGGTCGTGGCGCGCCTGGGCGGTGGTGGCGTCGCCGTAGCGCAGCTGGATCGAATAGTCCCAGCTCAGGGCATAGACGCCAGCCCGCAGCAGCGAGGTCTCCACATGACGGCCCTTGCCCGTCGCGTGGCGCTCGTGGACGGCGGCCAGCACGCCCGAAAGCGTCGCCAGCGCGGTGGTGTGGTCGCCGAACCCCGGGCGGCAGGTGTAGGGGTCCTGGTCGGGCGGGATGGTCGAGGCGGCCACTCCGCTGCGAGTCCAGAAGCCGGTGAAGTCGAAGGCCGGGACGTCGATGTCCTCGCCCACCAGCCCGTAGCCGGTGACGTTGGCGTAGATCAGCCGGGGGAGCTCGGCCTTCAGGCTGTCGTAGTCCAGGCGGGCGCGGCGGAGCGAGCCCGGGCGCACGTTGGTGATGAAGATGTCGGCGTCCTTGAGGAGCGCGATCAGGGCGGCGCGGCCCTCGGGTTTGGCGACGTCCAGCACGACGCCGCGCTTGCCCCGGTTCTCGTTGGCGAAGACCGGGCTGCCGGTCAGGGCGTCGTGGAAGAAGGCCCGGGTGGCGTCGCCCGTTCCGGACTCCACCTTGGTCACCTGGGCGCCCCAGTCGGCCATTACCGCGCCTGCGCCCGGCCCCGCCACCCAGGTCGCCCACTCGACGACGTTCAGGCCCTTGAGCAGCATGGATGGGGGTTCCTCGGACGGCTTTTCGTTGGCCGGATGCGAGCGTGTGGGGTGGGCGAAGTCAAGGACCCGGGCCCTTCCTTTCCCGCGGCACGCGGGAGAGGGGGACCATCGGCCGAAGAGCCGATGGTGGAGAGGGCGGGCCTCAGGCTCGGCGGATCGGAGGGCTGGCAGGACTCAGCGGGCTTGGCTCTCCCTCTCCACCGCCCGCTCTTCCCCCGGCTGCGCCGGGGTCGGCGTGCGGTCCCCCTCTCCCGCGTTCCGCGGGAAAGGAAGGGGGCGCGTCGGATGCTTGTGGGGCTTAAATCTCTTGGGGGATGCGAGCCTTCCGGACTCGGCAAGTCAAGGACGCTGCCCTCGGGCAGCGCCGCGCGGCGGCCGGCCTGCGGCCGGTCCTTGAGAGACCTGGAGGGGCAGGCAGAATGGCCGCCATGAGATTTATGGCTGGGTGTCGGCTGGGGCCGATCATCCGCTATCTCGATGCGGACTATTTCAATGGCAGGTGGGAAGCGGACGTTCCAGGAATCGACAAAGCACGTTCGCTCGCACTAGCTTGGTCGAATGTATAGATCGCTCGCCGGCTATCTCACCGTTGCGATGGCAGGACTCGCATTCTGGAAGTTGGCAAACGTCGTTCAAGGCACAAGCGAGCCTTGGGACTCACCGCACTATCTTGGATTCTACTTCGCAGCACTGGGCCTTAGCGCGGCGTTCGGATTCCTATTCAATGAGCGCTCGTGGCGCTGGGGCATCATCGTTGTCTTCGCGCAATTTCCGATTATGCAAGTCGACTCTCCCCCCGCCGTTGGCGCCAACATGTGGCCAGTCGGCCTAGTCTTTCTCGCTTTTCTGGCGCTCCCGGCAGCTGCCGCCAGCACTGCCGGGGCTCAACTCCGTAATCTTTGCAAGCTGGGCCAAAAAGCGGACCGTCGCGATGTCGGTTAAGGGTCGAAGCTGACGTCCGCCGCCGTGCCTGCCTAAAGAAAAAGGGCGGGACCTTTCGATCCCCCCCTTCGTCATTCTCAAGCGTTGAGCGTGGACTAGAAGTCCATGTCGCCCATGCCGCCCATGCCGCCGCCGCCGGGCATGCCGCCGCCGCCGCCGCCCTTCTTGGGCGACTCGACGATGGCCGCTTCGGTGGTGATCATCAGACCGGCGACCGAGGCCGCGTCCTGCAGGGCCGTGCGCACGACCTTGGCCGGGTCGATGACGCCGGCCTGGACCATGTCGACGTACTCTTCGGTCTGGGCGTTGAAGCCGAAGGTGGGGGAGGCGTTCTCCATCACCTTGCCGACCACGATCGAGCCTTCGACGCCGGCGTTTTCGGCGATCTGACGGATCGGGGCCTGCAGCGCCCGGCGCACGATGGCGACGCCGGCTTCCTGGTCGTCGTTGTCACCCTTGAAGCCGTCCAGGATCTTGGAGGCCTTGAGCAGGGCGACGCCGCCGCCGGGGACGATGCCTTCTTCCACGGCCGCGCGGGTCGCGTTGAGGGCGTCGTCGACGCGGTCCTTCTTTTCCTTAACTTCCACTTCGGTCGAGCCGCCGACGCGGACCACGGCAACGCCGCCGGCCAGCTTGGCCAGACGTTCCTGCAGCTTTTCCTTGTCGTAGTCAGACGTGGTGGTTTCGATCTGCGCCTTGATCTGGGCGATGCGGCCTTCGATGCCGCCCTTGTCGCCCGAACCGTCGACGATCGTGGTGTCGTCCTTGGTGATCGTGACCTTCTTGGCCTTGCCGAGCATTTCGAGGGTGACGTTCTCGAGCTTGATGCCCAGGTCTTCGCTGATCAGCTGGCCGCCGGTCAGGATGGCGATGTCTTCGAGCATGGCCTTGCGGCGATCGCCGAAGCCCGGCGCCTTGACGGCCGCGACGCGGAGGCCGCCGCGCAGCTTGTTCACGACCAGGGTCGCGAGCGCTTCACCTTCGACGTCTTCGGCGATGATCAGCAGCGGACGGCCCGACTGGACCACCGCTTCCAGCACCGGCAGCAGGGGCTGCAGCGAGGAGAGCTTCTTTTCGAAGAGCAGGATCATCGGCTCTTCGAGGTCGGCCTCCATCTTCTCGGCGTTGGTGATGAAGTAGGGGCTGAGGTAGCCGCGGTCGAACTGCATGCCTTCGACGACGTCGAGCTCGGTCTCGGCGGTCTTGGCTTCTTCAACCGTGATGACGCCTTCGTTGCCGACCTTGGCCATGGCCTTGGCGATCATCTCGCCGACTTCCACGTCGCCGTTGGCGGAGATGGTGCCGACCTGGCTGATCTCGGCGTTGGTGGTGACCTTCTTGGCCGAACGCTTGATCTCCTCGACGACCTTGGCGACCGCCTTGTCGACGCCGCGCTTCAGGTCCATCGGGTTCATGCCGGCCGCGACCGACTTCAGGCCCTCGGTGACGATGGCTTGCGCCAGCACCGTGGCGGTGGTGGTGCCGTCGCCGGCCTTGTCGTTGGTCTTGGAGGCGACTTCGCGGATCAGCTGGGCGCCTAGGTTCTCGAAGCGGTCAGCCAGTTCGATTTCCTTGGCCACCGAGACGCCGTCCTTGGTGGAGCGCGGGGCGCCGAAGGACTTCTCGATGATCACGTTGCGGCCCTTGGGGCCCAACGTCACCTTGACCGCATTGGCCAGGATATTCACGCCGCGCAGCATGCGGTCGCGGGCGTCGGAGGCGAAATAGACGTCTTTCGCAGCCATGATGGTGACTCTCTTTCTTGGAACGTGTTGGGGGGACGGAAAGGCCTACCTTTAGGCGGCCTTGGCGGCCTTCGCGTCGGCGTCGAGGACGCCCAGGATGTCGGATTCCTTCATGATCAGCAGGTCCTGGCCGTCGAGCTTGACCTCGGTGCCGGACCACTTGCCGAACAGGATGCGGTCGCCAGCCTTGACGTCGAGGGGCTGGATCTTGCCGCTGTCATCGCGGGCGCCGGGGCCCGTGGCGATCACTTCGCCTTCTTGCGGCTTTTCCTTCGCGGTGTCGGGGATGATGATCCCTCCGCGGGTCTTTTCTTCTTCCTCGACGCGCTTCACGAGGACGCGGTCTCCCAGGGGACGAAACGCCATTTTGCTCTTTCTCCGTTCGCGACGGTTGGTTTGGTGACGACGTGTCACGTCCAAGCGCGGCTGTTAGCAGTCGCCACTCATGAGTGCCAACGTCGGGCAGGCAATTAGGAAGGGCCTGTGGCGGAGTCAAGGCGAAGGGGCGATTCCGCGATTCCGCTGGAGACGCTTTCCGGCCGCCTCTAGGCTCCCGGCTCGGATGTGACAGGCCTAACGGAGAACCCCATGCGCCGCGCCATCGCCCTCGCCACCCTGATCGCCCTTGCCGCCGCCGGAACCGCGAGCGCCGAGCACTGGACCAAATACGTCAACGGCGAGAAGGGGACCGAGTGGTCCTACGACGCGGACTACCTCTACAAGGACCAGGCCAGCGGCCGGCTGGTGGTGCTGCAGGCGATCTCCAAACCCTCCGCCAGTTTCGGCCCAGGCGCGCCCGGCAAGCCCGACGGCGTCGGCAGCCTTGTGTCCATCGACTGCCGGCGCAAGTCGATGACCCTGATCTCCAGCTACACGCCCTCCAAGCCGCTCGCTATCGGCGACCGGTGGCGTTCCGAGCCGGCCAAGCGGGCGGACGGCCCCGAAAACGAGGCCCTGGTCGCCACGGTCTGTCCGCTCGCCGACCAGGCGCCGGTGAAATAGCCGAGACGAAGCCCTCCCGGAGCGTCAAACGCTTGTTTGATTTCGCCCGGACATGCGTCCAAGCTGGCGGGCAAGACCAGCGCCCGGGAGGCCCAGGATGAACAGGACCGTCGATCAGCCGGCGTCGGGCTTCGGCCTGAATCCGATGGATGAGCTCAACGACCTGCGGATGTCCGAAGGCGCCCTGCCGCTGCTCGAACACGTGAAACGGTTCATCCGCGAAACCGTCGAGCCGATGAGCACGGAGTTCGACCGGCTGGGCGAGGGCAATCCCGACATCTGGTCCTTCGCGCCCGGCCAGCTGGACTGCCTGGAGAAGGCCAAGGACAAGGCCAAGGCCGAGGGGCTGTGGAACTTCTTCCTGCCCAACGCCAAGACCGGCGAGGGCCTTTCCAACCTCGACTACGCCTATATCGCCGTCGAGCTCGGCAAGAACCGGATGGCCTCGGAGACCATGAACTGCGCGGCCCCCGACACCGGCAACATGGAGGTGCTGGAGCGGGTCGGCAGCCCCGAGCAGAAGGAACGGTGGCTGAAGCCGCTGCTGGAGGGCAAGATCCGCTCGGCCTTCGCCATGACCGAAGTGAACGCCGCCTCCTCCGACGCCAAGAACATCAACACCCGCGCCACCCTGGTGGGCGACGAATATGTGATCAACGGCGAGAAGCACTTCATCTCCGGCCTGGGCGACCCGCGCTGCAAGATCATGATCGCCATGGTCCAGACCAGCCCCGACGGCCCGCCGAGCCTGCGGCAGTCGCAGATCCTGGTGCCCACCGACACGCCGGGCGTGAAGGTCCTGGGCCCGATGCATGTGTTCGGCGATCCGGACGCGCCGCACGGCCACATGCATGTCCTGTTCGACAACGTCTGGGTCCCGGCCTCGAACATGCTGCTGGGCGAGGGCCGCGGATTCGAGATCAGCCAGCTGCGCCTCGGTCCCGGCCGCATCCACCACTGCATGCGCGCCATCGGCGCGGCCGAGAAGGCGCTGGACCTGATGGTCACCCGCGGCCTCAGCCGCGAGGCGTTCGGCAAGCCGCTCGTCCAACTGGGCGGCAACCTGGAGATCATCAGCCGCGCGCGGATCGACATCGAGGCCATGCGCCTGATGGTGCTGAAGGCCGCCAAGGCCATGGACGTGCTGGGCAACCAGGAGGCCCGGGTCTGGATCCACATGGTCAAGGCCCTGGTCCCGGAGCGGGTGGGCGAAATCATCGACCAGGCGATCCAGATGCACGGCGCGCTGGGCGTCTCCCAGAAGACCCCGCTCGCCCGGATGTACACCGCCAACCGGACCCTGAGGATCGCCGACGGGCCGGACGAGGTCCACCACATGGTCGTGGGCCGCAACGAACTGCGCCAGTATCGCGAGGCGCCTGTCGATCCCTCGACGGCGGCGGTGTTCCGGAACTAGGCTGCGGCCAGGGGGACACCACCATGACCGATGCGGGCGAGGCTTCGGCGCGCGAGACCAAGGTGCTGCGCAAGATCGCACTGCGGCTCCTGCCGTTCATGGGCCTGCTCTATTTCACCGCCTACCTGGACCGGGTGAACGTCGGCTTCGCGGCGCTGACCATGAACCGGGACATCGGCCTGTCGGCGGCCGCCTACGGCCTGGGCTCCGGCATCTTCTTCATCGGCTATTTCCTGTTCGAGATCCCCTCCAACCTGATCCTGGAGAAGGTCGGGGCCCGGCGCTGGATCGCGCGGATCATGATCACCTGGGGCGTGCTCTCGGCGGCGATGGCCTTCGTCCGGGGCCCGACCAGCTTCTATGGGGTCCGCTTCCTGCTCGGCGTGGCCGAGGCCGGGTTCTTCCCGGGCATGATCCTCTATCTCACCTACTGGTTCCCCTGGGCGCGGCGGGCGCGGATCATCGCCATGTTCATGCTGGCCATCCCGCTTTCCAGCGTGGTCGGCGCGCCGGTGTCCACCGCGCTCCTGGGGGTCAGCGTTCTCGGCCTGCACGGCTGGCAGACCATGTTCCTGCTGGAGGGCATACCCGCGGTGCTGCTGGGGATCGCGGTCATCTTCCTGATGACCGACCGGCCGGCGGCCGCCGCCTGGTTGACGGCCGACGAGCGGGCGGTGCTGCAGGCCGCGCTCGACCGCGAGGCCCAGCCCGCGGCCGGCCACGTCCATGGCCTGGCCGCCGCCGTTCGCAGCCCACAGGTCTGGCGTTACGCCCTGGTCTATTTCGGCGTCATCATGGGCAACTACGGCCTGTCCTTCTGGCTGCCGCAGATCGTCAAGGGCTTCGGCGGGCTCACCAACCAGCAGACCGGCTGGCTCACCGCCCTGCCCTATCTGGTGGCGGCCGTCGCCATGTACCTGTGGGGTCGGCATTCCGACCGCACCGGCGAGCGGGTCTGGCATTTCGGCCTGCCCGCCGCCCTGGCCTCGGCGGGCTTCCTGCTGGCGGCCATGGCCCACGACCCGTCGATCCAGTTCGCCGGCCTGTCGGCGGCCACCATCGGCGTCTGCTGCGCGGCGCCGATGCTGTGGAGTTTCCCGACCCGGTTCCTGCGGGCTTCCGCCGCGGCGGGCGGCATCGCCCTGATCAATTCGGTCGGCAACCTGGCGGGCTATGCCGGGCCCTCGATCATGGGCTTCATGAAGGAGGCCACCGGCGACTATTCCGGCGGTCTGATGGTGCTGGCCGTCTCGCTCGGCCTGTCGGTCCTGCTGGCCGCCGAGTTCCGCCGCAACCGGCCCGGCTGACATCCAAGCTTGGCCTTGGGGTCACGGCGGGTGTAAGCGAACGCCGTTCACATGAGCTCGACCGATCGCATAGGGCGCCCGGCACCGGACGAGGCGCGCCAAGGCCCCCCAGGGCCCGGCGCCGCGCCTGTGACCCAAGGCCAGACGGCGCGAGACGCCCGGCCGCTCCTCAGTTCTTGCGCGCGACGCGCAGCAGATCCGCGACCGGGGGTGGCCTGTGCCCGCCCGCCGGGGCGGGTCGCAACCCCGGAGGACTATTCCCATGAGCATCCTGGCCGCGTTCTTCATCGTGGTGATGGCGTTCGTCACCGCGGCCCTGTCCGGCGTCTTCGGCATGGCCGGCGGCCTTGTCCTGATGGGCGGGCTGGCCGTGGTCTTGCCGGTGTCGGCCGCCTTCGTCACCCACGGCGTCCTGCAGCTGGTCGCCAACGGCTGGCGGGCGATCCTGCATCGTAAGCATGTCCGCTGGGACATCGTCGGCTGGTATGCGCTGGCCTCGCTGATCGCCGGGGTGGCGGTAAGCTTCCTGGCGCTGGTTCCGTCCAAGCCGCTGCTCTACCTGTTCCTGGGCCTGGTGCCCTGGCTGACGTGGCTGCCGCAGCGGTGGATCAACCTGGACGCCGCGCGGCCCCCGCAGGCCTTCCTCTCCGGCCTCTCGGTCACCGGCCTGAACCTGGCGGCCGGCGTGGCCGGGCCCCTGCTCGACATCTTCTTCGTGCGCACCGCGCTCACCCGCCACGCCATCGTCGCCACCAAGGCCGCGACCCAGGTGTTCGCCCACCTGGCCAAGATCGTGGTCTATGGCGCGCCGCTGTTCGCCGCCGGCGGCAAGGGCATGCCGCCCTGGTGGGTGTTCGCGCTGGCCATCCCGCTGTCGATGGCCGGAACGGCGGTGGGCGGGGTGATCCTCGACCGGCTGAACGACGTGGACTTCAAGCGCTGGACCCGCTGGATCGTCACCGGCGTCGGCGTCACCTACCTGGTCCAGAGCGCGCAGCTCTATCTGGCCGGCCATTGAGACCAAAAAAAACCGCCGGCCTGTTGGGCCCGGCGGTAAGTCATTGGGAGGAAACGCCCAGGAATGGGCAAGCCTCACTTATGCGCGGATCCAAGCTGTGCAAGAGCGGCGCGGATATTTTTGGCGTCGGATGAATCCATGAAACTCGAACCCGCGGTCCTGGAAAATCCCTTCGCGCGGCTGGAGCCCCTGGCCGAGGCGCACCCCGAGGCGCTGCGGGCGGCCTGCGCGGCCGACCCGGACATCTGGACGGCGCTCTATCCCATCTCCTGGGCGGGCGCCGAGTTCGAGCCGAGCTGGCTGCGCCTGTCGCGCCAAGTGGCGGCCGGCCAGGCCATCGCCTTCGCCGTGATCGCCCAGGGCCGCTGCGTCGGCCTCTCCTCGTTCCTGGCGCCGGACGCCGCCAACGCCAGCGTCGAGATCGGCGGCACCTACTATCGGCCCGACGCGCGCGGCGGGCCGATCAACCCGGGGGCCAAGCGCCTGCTGATGGGCCACGCCTTCGACACCGGAGCGCGGCGCGTCGTCTTTCGCGTGGACGCGCTGAACCTGCGCAGCCGCGCCGCGGTGCTGAAGCTCGGCGCGGTGCAGGAAGGCGTCATGCGCCAGGACCGGGTGACCTGGACCGGCCGGGTGCGAGACACGGTGGTGTTCTCGGTCCTGGCCGGGGAATGGCCGGCCGTGCGCGATCGCCTCGACGCGCGGCTGGCGGCGTTCGCTAACCCCGCCGCGCCCTGAAGAACCCCTTGAGCATCGCCGAGCTCTCCTCGGCCAGCACGCCGCCCTCGACCGCCGGCCGGTGGTGGCAGGTGGGCTGTTCGAAGAACCGGACGCCGTTGACCACCGCCCCACCCTTGGGGTCCTGCGCCCCGAACACCAGCCGTCCGATCCGCGCGTGGCTGATCGCGCCGGCGCACATGGCGCAGGGCTCCAGCGTCACCACCAGGGTCAGGCCCGTCAGCCGATAGTTGCCCAGCCGGGCGGCCGCCGCCCTGAGCGCCACGATCTCGGCGTGCGCGGTCGGGTCGTTCGACCCGATGGGACTGTTGGCGCCCACCGCGATCACTTCGCTGGAGGCCGGATCGACCACCACGGCGCCAACCGGCGTCTCGCCGCGCCCGGCTGCCGCTTGCGCGGCTTCGAGGGCGATGCGCATGGTGAGATGGTCATGATCCACGATCCTCACCGAACCGGCAGCGGCCCGCCCGGTCAAGCCCGCATGCCCGATGCAGCCGCCGACGGCGACCGCGTCGCCAAGGCCCTGGCCCGCGCCGGCGTCGCCTCGCGGCGCGAGGTCGAGCGGCTGATCGAGGCCGGGCGCGTGGCGCTGAACGGCAAGGTGCTGACCACGCCGGCCGTCAAGGTCGAGGCGGGCGACATCCTCACCGTCGACGGCAAGGTGGTCAACGAGGCCGAGCCCGCGCGCCTCTTCCGCTACCACAAGCCCCTCGACCTGGTGACCTCGCACAGCGACCCGCAGGGCCGGCCCACGGTGTTCGAGGCCCTGCCCAAGGGCCTGCCCCGGCTGATCTCGGTGGGGCGGCTGGACATCAATTCCGAGGGCCTGCTGCTGCTTACCAACGACGGCGGCCTGGCGCGCGCCCTGGAACTGCCGCAGACCGGCGTCGTGCGCCGCTATCGGGCCCGCGCCCGGGGCCGGGTCACCCAGGAGAAGCTCGACACCCTGAAGAACGGCATCACCGTCGAGGGCGTCCACTACGGCGCCATCGAGGCCAGCCTCGACAAGGCCAAGGAGGGGCCGCAGGGCGCCAACCTGTGGATCACCGTGGTGCTGGCGGAGGGCAAGAACCGCGAGGTCCGCCGCGTCCTGGAGGCGCTGGGCCTGAAGGTGAACCGGCTGATCCGCCTCTCCTACGGCCCGCTGGCGCTGGGAACCCTGCTGCCCGGCGAGATCGAGGAGGTCGGCCCGCGCGTGATCCGCGAACAGTTCGCCCCGCACATCGCCCCCGCCAACCTGCCCAAGGGCGACCGGCCGCTGTGGAAGGCGCCCGCCGCGCCGGCCGCCGCCGGCCCGCGCCGGGGCGCCGTGGAGCTCGACCGGGGTCCGCGCACCGGTCGGACCGGCCGCCCGGCCCAGCGTTCCCGCAAGGCGCCGGCCGAGCCCGCGCCGAAGACCGAATACAAGGCCGGCTGGGCCAAGCCAAAGCCCAAGCCCGTCACCAAGCCGAAGGCGGGCCCCAAGCGCCGCTCGGGCGGCAAGCCCGGCGCGGCGACGGCCGCCCCGCCCCGCCCAGGCGGACCAAAGCCCCGCTGATCAGCGTTTCGCCTCGGCCAGGCGCCGGGCCAGGGTGCGCGTGCGGCCGATCACGGTCAGGCCCGCGCCCAGGACGATCACGGCGAGGCCCGCGAGGATGGTCTGGCCATGGCCGCCCCATAGCGGTTCGAAGGCGGCGGCCACGGCGGTGACGGTCAGCGCGGCCATCCGCTGCGGCTTGGCCATGGGGCCCGAGAAATCGGCGGGAAAACCCAACCCACGGCCGAGCTCCCGCAGATAGGCCGTGGTCACCGCCAGGACGGCGGCCAGCCAGCCGAGGACGGGACCCAGCAGCAGGAAGTAGCCCGCGCCCGCCGCGCAATAACCGGCGCCGGCCAGGAACAGGGCGTCGGCGAACCGGTCCGGCAGTTCGTTCCAGATCGGCCCCGAGGCGCTGCCGCGCTGGTATTCCACCGCCACCATCCCGTCGAGCAGGTTGCAGACCAGGCGAAGCTGGATGCAGAGCGCCGCGCCGACGAGGGCCGCGGTACGGACGGGCGGCGGCTGCAGGCCGGCGATGACGAAGAGCGCGAAGCCCGCGGCCGCGAAGGCGACGCTGGCGGCGGAGATGTGGTTGGGCCTGGCGCCCGCGCGGGCCAGCGCCCGGGCCAGGCCCCGGGCCCAGCCGCTGCCCCGACTTTTCAGAGGGCGGCGGTTTTCCAGCCCGTCTTCGGTCATGCCTCGGCCCTGCTTCGTCCGCGCGCCACCGCGGCGCCATAGACGATGGCATAGAGGGTCGAGACCGACCACGGAACCGCGATCGTCCGGGCGACCTCGGGCGTGCCGATCAGGCGGTGGACGGTGACCAGGACGGCCAGGATGACGCTGGCCGTCACGAGCGGCGGAACCACGAAGGCGGCCGGTCCGGACAGCCGCGCGACCATCGCCTCGATCGCCCGCTTCATGACAAGCGTGATGACTCCGGAGATGACGCCCTGGACCAGCGCCGGGCGCCAGGCCGCGGCCAGGCCGTGGCCGCTGTTGGCCCAGAGCGTCCAGCCGCCCATGGCGACGAACGCGAAGGCGATATGGACGAAGGTCGACCGGGCAAGGTTCCGCATGGGCGAGCGACCCTCGCCCGCGCCCGCAGCCCCGGTCAAGCCACGGCGGCTTGACCCTCCCGGCGCGCCCGTCATGCTCGCGCCGATCCAGGGGGTTTCATGGTCGCCATCGCCAGCGTCTTCGCCGACCAGCCGCCCGCGCTGCTCTGGGGCCTGGGCGGCGTGCTGGGCGTGCTGACCCTGGCGGTCGCTGTCGCCCAGGCCCTGCCCAGGCTGAAGCCCGGGAAGGACTATACGAACCTGCGGGAGCGGATCCGGTCGTGGTGGGTGATGATCGCGCTGCTCGCCGGCGCCCTGCTGCTGGGCTGGGTGGCGGTCACCCTGCTGTTCGTGGTGATCAGCTTCATCGCGCTGCGCGAATTCCTGTCGCTGGCCCACATCCGGCCGGAGGACCGGCTGATCGTGCTGCTGGCCTACCTCTGCATTCCGGTCAGCTACAGCTTCATCGCGATCAACCGGTACGGCATGTACCTGGTGTTCATCCCGGTCTATGTCTTCATGTTCATCCCCTTCGCCATGGCGGTGATCGGCCAGACGCGGGCCTATCTGGCGACGGCGGCGAGCTTCCACTGGGGCCTGGTCACCTGCGTCTACAGCCTGGGTTACGCCGCCTACCTGATGCGGGCGCCGGCGCACGACCTGCCGGCCGGGCCGGCGGGCCTGGTGTTCTTCCTGCTGGTCGCCACCGAGGCCAACGACGTCCTGCAGTATTGCTGGGGCAAGGCGATGGGCCGCCGCAAGATCATCCCCAAGGTCAGCCCCAACAAGACCTGGGAGGGCTTCCTCGGCGGCTGGATCTCGACGGCCGCGCTGATCTGGTTTCTGGGTCCGGTGTTCACGCCGCTGAGCGGCCTGGGCCTGGCGATCCTGGCGGTCTTCCTGCCCGTGGCGGGGTTCGCGGGCGACGTGACCATGAGCGCGGTGAAGCGCGACATCGGGGTCAAGGACTCCAGCGCCCTGATCCCCGGGCACGGCGGCATCCTTGACCGGGCCGACAGCCTGATCTTCACCGCGCCACTCTATTTCCACATCCTGATCTTCTTCGCCCTGAGGGACTTCTAGATGCGCTTTCTGAGGCGCGCGGTGATCGTGCTGATCGCCCGGCCGCTGGCCCGGGTGTTCACCGGCGCCGATGTGGTGGGCCGCGAGAAGCTGCCGCTCAAAGGTCCCGCGATCCTGGTGGCCAACCACGCGAGCCACGTCGACACCATCCTGCTCCTGACCATCTACCCGACCCGGGCGCTGGACCGGGTGCGGCCGGCCGCGGCGGCCGACTACTTCCTCAAGAGCGCGGTGATGAGCTGGTTCTCGCGCAACATCCTGGCCATCGTGCCGGTGGCCCGCGACCGGGCGCAGGCCGGCGAGGACATCCTGGCCCCGGCCCGCGAGGCGCTGGCGGCGGGCGACATCGTGCTGATCTTCCCGGAAGGCACGCGGGGCGACGGCCAGGAACTCACCCGCCTCAAGACCGGGGTCGCCAAGCTGGCGGCGGCCTTCCCCGGCGCGCCGGTGACGCCGGTCTGGCTGCAGGGCGCCGGCCGCGTCCTGCCCAAGGGCGCCCATGTGCCGGTGCCGATGAACTGCACGGTGCTGGTCGGCGACCCGTTCCGCTGGGGCGGCGACCGCATGGCCTTCATGGAGGAACTGCGCGCCCGGCTGGAAGCGCTGAAGGCCCTCGCCCCGCCACAGCGCTGGGCCTAAGAAGACCCTATGCGCATCGTGTCGGGAGAATTCCGGGGCCGGACCCTGCACGCCCCGCCGGGCCAGGCCACGCGCCCCACCTCGGACCGCGCGCGGGAATCGATCTTCAACATCCTGGAGCACGCGCCCTGGGCCGACGGCCTGCGGAGCAAGCGGGTCATCGATCTCTTCGCGGGCTCCGGCGCCCTGGGCTTCGAGGCGCTCTCGCGCGGCGCCGCCTTCTGCCTCTTCGTGGAGACCGACGAGGCGGCGCGCGGCGCGATCCGCGAGAACGTCGATGCGCTGGGCGGCCTGTTCGGCAAGACCCGCGTCCACCGCCGCGACGCCACCGACCTGGGCGTCAAGCCGGGCGCCGACGGCCCGGCCTTCGATGTGGCTTTCCTGGATCCGCCCTACGCCAAAGGCCTGGGTGAGATCGCGCTGGCCAAGCTCGCCGCGGGGGGCTGGCTGGCGCCGGGCGCGCTGGTGATGTTCGAGCGCGGGGTTTCCGAAACGGCATTCAGCGTCGAAGGGTTCGAGCCGCTGGATACGCGCGACTACGGCGCGGCGCGGGGGCATTTCCTGCGGTTCGAGAGCTAGGCCCTCAGCGGCGGCCGAAGAGGCGTTCGATGTCGGCGAGCTTGAGTTCGACGTAGGTCGGGCGGCCGTGATTGCACTGGCCGGAGTGCGGCGTGGCCTCCATCTGGCGCAGCAAGGCGTTCATCTCCGGAGCGGAGAGCCTGCGGCCCGCTCGCACCGAGCCGTGGCAGGCCATGGTCGAGCAGACGTCGGCCAGCCGTTCCTTGAGCGCCAGCGCCTGGCCGTTCTCCGCGAGGTCGTCGGCGATGTCGCGCACCAGGCCCTGCACGTCGGTCTCGCCCAGCAGCGCGGGCGTCTCACGGACCAGCACGGCGCCCGGGCCGAAGGCCTCCAGCACCAGCCCCAGCGCGCCCAGTTCCTCGGCCTTCGCCGTCACCCGCTCGGCCTCGGCGGGGTCGAGTTCGACCACCTCGGGCAGCAGCAGGGCCTGGCGGGCGACGCCGCCCTCGGCCATCTCGCCCTTCATCCGCTCATAGACCAGCCGCTCGTGGGCCGCGTGCTGGTCGACGATGACCACTCCGTCGCGGGTCTGGGCGACGATATAAGTCTCGTGCACCTGGGCGCGGGCGGCGCCGAGCGGGAAGTCCACGGGATCGAACACCGGGGCTGAGGGCTGATCCTCCGCCACGCCGGGCGTCCACGCGGGCTCGGCGCGGGCCGAGACCTCGGTGAGGCCCGGGATCGACTGGAGCGCGGTCGCCACCGCCTGCGGCTGCCAGCCGCCCTGCCGCCAGGCCGAGTAGCCCACCGCGGACGGCGGGGGCTGATAACCGCCCGGCCGAAAACCGCCCAGGGCGGCGCTGGAGACCGTCGTCGAGGCCCGGTGGCCGGCGCCGGCCAGGGCATGGCGCAGACCGCCGATGATCAGGCCCCGCACCAGCCCGGGATCGCGGAACCGCACCTCGGCCTTCGCGGGATGGACGTTGACGTCCACATAGGCGGTGTCGAGCTTCACATAGAGCGCGGCGAGCGGATGGCGGTCGCGGGCCAGGAAGTCGGCGTAGGCGGCCCGGAGGGCCCCCTGCAGCAGCCGGTCGCGCACCGGCCGGCCGTTGACGAACAGGTACTGGTGGGCCGCGTTGCCCCGGCTGTAGGTGGGCAGGCCCGCGAAGCCGGAGAGCCTGACACCCTCGCGCTCGTGCTCGAGGGCGAGCGCATTGTCGGCGAACTCGCGCCCCATGATCGCGGCCAGCCGGGCGAGCCGCCCGTCCGGGCCCGGCGTCTCGGCCGGCAGGCGAAGGGTGCGCCGCCCGTCGAGGTCCAGGCTGAAGGCCACCGCCTCGTGGGCCATGGCCTGGCGCTTGAGCTCCTCGGCGATAGCCATGGCTTCCGAGCGTTCGGACTTCATGAACTTCAGCCGCGCGGGCGTTGCGTAGAAGAGGTCCCGCACCTCCACCCTGGCCCCATGCGGCCCGGGGAAGGCGGCAGGCGAAACCGCGCCCATCGCGCCGCCCTCGACCAGGATGGCGTAGGCGTCAGCCGACCCCCGGGCCCGGCTGGTGATCGACAGCCGCGCCACCGAGCCGATGGACGGCAGCGCCTCGCCCCGGAAGCCCAGGGTGGCGATGTGCAGGAGGTCGTAGTCGCCGGCGTCGTCGGGGGCGAGCTTGGAGGTGGCGTGGCGCTCCACCGCCAGCGGCAGCTCGTGCGGCGCCAGGCCCTGGCCGTCGTCGGCCACCAGGACCCGGGTCAGGCCGCCACCGTCGGCCTGCACCTCGACCTTCGCCGCGCCGGCGTCCAACGCGTTCTCCACCAGCTCCTTGACCGCGCTCGCCGGGCGTTCCACCACCTCGCCGGCGGCGATGCGATTGACGGTTTCTGGCGGCAGGCGGCGGATCGGCATGGCGAGGCTTTCGACGTCAGCGCAGTATAGGACGATTCCGGAGCAGCGGATGAGCTTGAGACATCGTATCGGCGCCCTTGCCGGCCTGGGGCTCGCCCTGGCGTCCCCGGCCACGGCCCAGGTCCCGCTGACCCCCGCCGCGCCGGACCCCAACGACCCCGACGCCGTCGTGGTGGAGGAGCTGGTGGTGATGGGCCGCCTGCCCGGTCCGGCCTGGTGGACGGTCTCGGACGCCGACACCACGGTCTATGTGCTGGGCTCGCCCTCCATCGCGCCGAAACACATGGCCTGGGACCGCGCGGTCTTAGAGCGGCGGCTGAAGGGCGCCAGCGTGGTCATCGTGCCCTACCAGAACCTGGCCGTGCGCGTGACCGGGATGTTCGGAGCGGCGTTCAACTACATGCGCCTGCGCTCCAGCGCGGCCTTCGAGGACACGCTGGACCCCGCCACCCGCGCCCGCTTCGTGGCGGTGCGCACGCGGCTGGGCCAGCCCGCCAAGCACTATCCCACCAAGAACCCGCTGGCGGCCGGCCTGATCCTGGCCACCGACTACCGCGACAAGACCGGGCTGACCAACTCCGACCCCACCAAGCTGGTCAAATACCTGGCGCAGCTTGCCAAGGTCCCGGTGTCACAGAAGAGCTACGACATCGGTCCCCTGATGGGCGCCGTGCTGCGCACCTCGCCCGCCGCCGGACGAGGCTGCTTCGACGAGGTGCTGGCGCAGGCCGAGGCCGGGCCCGGGATCACCCTTTCGGCCACGCGGGCCTGGGCCGCGGGCGACGTGCGCGGCGCGCTGGACAACGAGCGGACCTATGAGCGGTGCATCGCGCTCGTCCCAGGCGCCCAGGCCTTCGACGCCCGCACCAAGAACGACCTCGTCGCGGCGATCGAGAACGCGCTGAGAATGCCTGGTCACGCCATAGCTGTGGTGCCGCTGCGCCCCCTGCTGGCGCAGGGCGGGGTGCTGGAGCGCCTGCAGGCCGCCGGCTTCACGGTGAAGACGCCGGGCGAGGAGTGAGCCTCCAGGCCTCGCAAGCTCCCTTTCCCCTCGATGGGGAAAGGGCTGGGAATAGGGGTGCGCGCGCCGGCGTCGGGGCGACGGGTGGATTCGGCGCCATCCCGGGGCAGGGCGGCGCCTCTGCGGCCACACCCCATCCCGACCCTTCCCCATCGAGGGGAAGGGCTTTGGCCCTACAGCCCGGGCAGCTTGATCTTGTTGGACTGTTCGCGCTGGATCACCACCGGCTTGCCGCCGGTCAGCTTGGTGATCCGTTGCTCCTCGGCGGCGGCGTCCACATTGTCCGGCGTATCCGAGCCCGGCGCGGCGACGGCGGCGGTAGTCTTCTTGTCGGCGCGCCAGAACATCACCCGGTCGGCGAAGCTCTTTTCCTTGTGCGCCACGTCGCCGAACTCGTCGTCGACCACATAGCGGATCAGCGGATCGGCCTTGTCGGCGCCGGCCTTGGCGGCCAGCATCTTCTCGCCGTCGGTGCGGTTCTCGCCCTCGCGCATGCCCAGCAGGGCGTTGCGCGCGGCGCTCTCCGGTTGCAGCTCCTGGGGCCGGGGCTTGCCGGGGGCCGGCGGGCGCAGCGCATAGTCGGGCGGCACCACCAGCGGGGCCTTGGAGACCACCCGGAATTCGTCCGGGGTGACCTTGTTCATGCCGAGCGCCTTCTGGGCCGATTGGCATCCGGCGAGGCCGACGGCCGCGAACAGGGCCGAGGCGACGATCACGCGATTGATGCTCATCAACTGATAGCTCCTAAGACCGCCCCCGGCCGCGCGGGAGAGTGGATAGCGCAATCGCGACGCCCCGCCAACGACGCGTTAAGCCGCATCCTTGAGGGCGCCCGCCGCCCGTTCCCGACGATCCTGGATCAGCATGTCCAGGAGCAGGCAGGCGATGCCGACGTTGATGGCCGCGTCGGCGACGTTGAACACCCAGGGGAAATGCAGCCGGCTGACGTCCAGGAAATCGACCACCGCGCCGAAGCGGATGCGGTCGATGACGTTGCCGATCGCCCCGCCGATGATCAGGCCGAGCGCGCTCGCGAACAGCGGCCGGGTGGCCGCGCGCACCCAGGCCGCCAGGAACAGCGCCACGCCCACCGAGAACGCCGCCAGCACCCAGCGGACCAGCCGGTGGTCCATTTGCAGCAGGCCGAAGCTGACGCCCGGATTCCAGACCATGGTCAGGTAGAAGGGCCCGATCACCGGCGTCGAGAACAGCTGCGGCAGGTGCAGAACCGACAGCACCCAGTATTTCGACGCCTGGTCGAGGAGGATCACAAGGGCCGCCAACCCCATCGCCGCGGCGCCTTGCCGGGTCACGCGCCCACCTTTCCGTGGGCGAGGTCCCAGGCCGCGACCGCGTCGGCGTCCCTGAGCGACAGGTCCGGGTAGCGCGGGTCGGAACCCACCTCCGGCAGGATGCGCCAGGAGCGCGCGCACTTGCGGCCCTCGGCGCGCAGCGGTTCGACCGCGACGCCCGCGACATCCGGCAGCCGGAAGGCCTGCGCCGGGCCCTCGCCCGCCCGCAGGGTCGCCTGGCTGGTGCGGAACACCTCGGCGGCGTCCAGGCCCTCGAAGGCCGCCAGCAGCGCCGGATCGGCCACGTGCACGCTTGGCGCGGCTTCCAGCGCCGCTCCCAGCCGCTTCTCGCGCCGCTCGACCTCCAGCGCCCCGGTGACCACCGAGGTCACCTGCTGCACCTTGGCCCAGCGGTCCGCCTCCGCATCGTTGCGCCAAGCGGCCGGAGTCTCCGGGAACACCCGCAGGCTGTTGGAGGCCGCGTCCGGGCAGCGGGTCAGCCAGGCCTCCTCCATGGTGAAGGGGATCAGCGGGGCCAGCCAGATGGTCAGCCGCTCGAAGACCGCGGCCATCGCCGTACGGGTGGCGCGCCGGCCCTCGGCGTCCGGCCGGTCGCAGTAGAGGCTGTCGCGGCGGATGTCGAAGAACAGCGCCGAGAGCTCCACCTGGCAGAATTCGGTCAGCGCGCGGGCGACATCCTGGAAGACATATCCGGCGTAGGCGTCGCGCACCTGGGCGTCGAGCTCCCAGAGCCGGTGCAGGATGAACCGCTCCAGCGGCGGCATGGCCTCCAGCGGCACGGCCTCCTGCTCGGTGAAGCCGGCCAGGGCGCCCAGCATGTAGCGGACCGTGTTGCGCAGCTTGCGGTAGGCGTCCGACGTGGTCTGCAGCACCGTCTTGCCGATCCGGCAGTCGTCCGAATAGTCCACCGTCGCGGTCCAGAGGCGGATGATCTCGGCCCCGCTTTCGCCGATCACCCGCTCCGGGTCGACGACATTGCCCTTCGACTTCGACATCTTCTCGCCGGCCTCGTCCATGACGAAGCCGTGGGTGAGAATGCCGTCGTAGGGCGCGCGGCCCCGCGTGCCGGCGCTCTCCAGAAGGCTCGACTGGAACCAGCCGCGGTGCTGGTCGGAGCCCTCCAGGTAGAGATCGGCGGGCCAACGGGTGTTGGATCGGTTCTCCAGCACGAAGGCGTGGGTGGCCCCTGAATCGAACCAGACGTCGAGGATGTCCTCGACCTTCTCGTAGCGGGCGGGGTCGTGGCTGCCCAGGAAATCGCTGTCGGGCCGGGTGAACCAGGCGTCGGCGCCCTCGGCCGAGATCAGGTCGACGATGCGCTTGTTGACCGCCTCGTCGTGCAGCGGCTGGTTCGTCTCCCTGTCGACGAACATGGCCAGCGGCGAGCCCCAGGCGCGCTGGCGGCTGATCAGCCAGTCCGGGCGGCCCTCGACCATGGCCCGGATACGGTTGCGGCCGGCCTCCGGATAGAAGGCGGTGGCCTCGATGGCCTCCAGCGCCGTCTCGCGCAGGGTGCGCCCGGCGTGGACAGGGTCCTCGATCGGCTCGTCCAGGCGGATGAACCACTGCGGCGTGTTGCGGAAGATCACCGGCGCCTTGGAGCGCCAGGAGTGCGGATAGGAATGCTCCATCCGGCCGCGGGCGAGCAGGTGATGGGCCTCGATCAGCTTGTCGATCACCGCGTTGTTGGCGGGGCCGAATTTGCCCGCCCTCTTGCCCTCGGTCTCCAGGACCTTGAGGCCGCCGAATAGCGCCACGTGGTCGTAGTAGGCGCCGTCCGGATCAACGGTCTCGGGGATTTCGCGGTGGCCGTGGGCCAGCCAGACCACATAGTCGTCGGCCCCGTGGCCCGGGGCGGTGTGCACGAAGCCCGTGCCCGCGTCGTCGGTGACGTGGTCGCCGGCCAGCATCGGCACCGGGAAGCCGTAGTGGCGGTCCAGCGCGGCCAGCGGGTGGGCCAGCACCATGCCTTCGCAGTCCACGGTCTCGACGCGGCGGAACCTGGCGATCTTGGCGGCCTCCATGACCTCGTCGGCCAGCTTCTCGGCGACGATCAGCCGGTCGCCGGGCTTGGCCCAGGGTTCGAAGGCCAGGCCCTCCTCGATCGCTTCCACCTGGTAGACGGCGTAGGCGATGTCGGGATTGTAGCTGACCGCGCGGTTTGCGGGGATCGTCCAGGGGGTCGTGGTCCAGATCACCACGCAGGCGTTGGCGGCGGCGTCCGAGCCTTCCACCACAGGGAACTTCACCCAGACCGTGGGGCTGACGTGATCATGGTATTCGACCTCCGCGTCGGCCAGCGCCGTGCGCTCCACCGGGCTCCACATGACCGGCTTGGAGCCGCGGTAGAGCTGGCCGGTGGCCACGAACTTGTGGAACTCGGCCACGATCGCGGCCTCGCTCGAATAGTCCATGGTCGAATAGCGGTTCTCCCAGTCGCCCAGCACGCCCAGGCGCTTGAAGCCCTTCTTCTGGACCTCGATCCATTCGCCGGCGTACTCGCGGCATCGCGCGCGGAACTCGGCCTTCGAGACGTCGTCCTTGCGCCGCCCCTTGGCGCGCAGCTCCTCCTCGACCTTCCATTCGATGGGCAGGCCATGGCAGTCCCAGCCGGGCAGGTAGTCGACGTCGTAGCCGAGCGCGAAGCGCGAGCGGACCACGAAGTCCTTCAGGGTCTTCTGCAGGGCGTGGCCGATGTGGATGGCGCCGTTGGCGTAGGGTGGGCCGTCGTGCAGCACGAACAGCGGGGAGCCGGCCGCCTGCCGGGCCTTGCGGATGGCGTGGTAGAGGTCGAGCTCGTCCCAGCGCGCCAGGATCTGTGGCTCCTTCTGCGGCAGGCCCGCGCGCATCGGAAACGGCGTGTCGGGAAGGAAGACGGTCTCGCGATAATCGCGCGAAGGAGTTTCGGCGTCGTCGGCCATGGGACTTTCCGGCTGGGTTCGGAGGCTGGGATGCGGGAAACGACCCGGCGCGCGCGGAGACCACCTCGTCTGCCGGCGTCACGCCGGGCGGATAATTCGCGCCGTCTTCCGAACCGAATTCATGGCGCGAGGGGATAACAGACGCTGGGCGCGAACCCAAGGGTCGCGTGGAAAACAGCTGTGTTGATCGGGCGGCGGCTCAGCCGAACTCCGGCGTCAGCAGGTCTCGGGCGGCCTGGGCGTCGCGCATCACCTGGGCGGCCATGATCTCCAGGCTCTCGAATTTCTCCTCGGGGCGGAGGAAGGCCACCAGATCGGTCTCGATGATCTGATCGTAGATGTCCTCGTCGAAATCCTGCAGCCAGACCTCCAGAAGGGCGTCGGTGAAGCCCTCGACGGTCGGATTGACCCCGATGTTGGCCACACCGGGGATCTCGCGCCCGTCGGGTAGGCGCGAGCGGGTGGCGTAGACCCCGAACCGGGGCGTCACATAGTCGGCCAGCGCCACATTGGCGGTGGGGAAACCCAGCCTGCGGCCGAGCTGGCGGCCACGCTGCACGGCGCCTTCCACGGCGAAGGGCCGGCCCAGGATCTGGGCGGCGTCTTCCGGACGGCCGGCGCGCAGCGCCTCGCGCACCGCCGTGGACGAGAACTTGTCGCCCGAGCCATCCGCCGCCGGCTCGGCCACCGAGACCCCGAAGCCGAGTTCGCGGCCATAGGCGGCCATGGTTTCCGGACTGCCGGTGCGGCCCTTGCCGAAGGAGTTGTCGAAGCCCACCGCCACGTGCCGCGCGCCCAGGCCCTCGTGCAGCACCTGGGTCGCGAACTCGCGGTCGGTCATCTCGGCCAGTTCGGCGTTCAGCGGCAGGACATGCAGGATGTCGACGCCCAGCGCCTCCAGCGCGCGGGCCTGCTGGTCGGGCTTCATCAGCCGGAACAAGGGCTCGTCGGGGCGGAAATAGACCCTGGGGTGCGGGTCGAAGGTGATCACGCCCAGCGGGACGCCCAGCTCGCCCGCCGCCTTGGCGGCCAGCGCGATCACCCGCTGATGGCCGCGATGGACCCCGTCGAAGCTGCCCATGGCCAGCGATGCGCCACGATCGTCCGGCTGCAGGTCCTGCCAGCCGCGGATGACGCGGATCCGCCTCATGCGTCGCGTCGCGGCGCCAGCACCAGCGCCTCCCCGTCCAGCACGGTCTTGCCGTTGACCAGGCACAGCGTCTCCAAAGTCACATGGCTCTTCTTCGCGTCCAGCGCCTTGACCGTCACCCGCGCCGTCACCGGGTCGCCGATCTTCACCGGACGGCGGAAACGCAGCGACTGGGAGAGATAGATGGCGCCTGGACCCGGCAGTTTGGTGCCCAGCACCGCCGAGACATAGGCCGCCGCCAGCATGCCGTGGGCGATGCGGCCGCCGAACGGGGTGGTCTGCGCATAGGCCTCGTCCAGGTGCGCCGGATTGGTGTCGCCCGAGACCTCGGCGAAGGCCTCGACGTCGGCGGCGCCGACCACGCGGGTGATCTCCGCGCTCTGGCCCACGGCGAGTTCATCGAAATAGAGGCCCTGCTGCACGCGCGCTCCCCGACCCTGTTGGCTCCCACTTAACGGCGAATGGCGAAAGTCACCAGACCAGGTCGGCCATCGCCCACGTGGCGTACAGTCCGTCCTGGCGCAGCAGGTCGGCGACGGCTGTTGGGTTGAGGGCGCCATCGGCGGCGATGGTTTCGCCCCCGTGGATGCCGCTGGCGATGAACAGGACGTCCAGGCCGCGCGCGTTGGCCCCGCGCACGTCGGTGGGCAGGCCGTCGCCGATACAGAGCACGCGGGCGGGATCCAACGGCCGGCCGAGGCGCTGGGCGGCCAGCGTCAGGGATATCCCGTAGATCGCCGGCAAGGGCTTGCCCGCCATGGTCACCTTGCCGCCCAGGCTCTCGTAGAGCTGGGCCAGCGCGCCGCCGCAGTAGATCAGCTTGTCGCCCCGCTGGACGACGATGTCGGGGTTGGCGCAGATCATCTCCAGGCCGCGCTCCAGGCAGGCCAGGAACCGTTCGCGGTAGTCGGCCGGGGTGTCGTTCTCGTCGTCGTAGGGACCGGTGACCGAGATGAAGTCGGCGTCCTCGGGGCCGGCGTCGCGCAGCTCGAGGCCAGCATAGAGCGGGGCGTCGCGGGCGTCGCCGATCTTCCAGGCGGCGGCCGGCGCGCGGGCGGCCAGCAGCACGCGGGTGGCGTCGCCGGAGGTGACGATCTCCGACCAGGCCTTGCGCGGCACGCCCAGGCCGTCGAGCTGGGCGATCACCGGATCGCGCGGGCGCGGCGAGTTGGAGATCAGGATCACCGGCCCGACCTCCGCGCGGTATTTCGCCAGCGCCGCGCAGGCGGCCGGGAAGTGCTCGCGCCCGTTGTGGATCACCCCCCAGACATCGCACAGCAGGACGTCATAGGCTGGCGCGACGTCGGCGAAATGGGCGGTTGTCTTCGGCGCGGTCATGGCCGCGCGGTAGCGGTCGGCGCGCGCGGGGTCAACGCCGCCGCCGCCAGCGGCGCAGGTCCGCGCGAGCTTGACGATGAGGCCCGCGCCGTCCGGCGGCGTCTGTTGATCATGCGCATCGGCTTTCTGTTCAATCACGACCAGGTCCATCAGGTCGCGCACAGCCTGCCGATCGCCCTGGCGCTGGCGCGTAGCGGCGTGGACGCCGATCTGGTCGTGGCGACCACCAACCCGAGGCTGACCGCGGAGGTGATCCGGCTGGGCGGCGGCCTGATCGGCCATGGCATCCGCCTGGTCGAACTGACCCTGCGCTCGCCGGTCCGGCGCTTCGCCGCCGACCTGCTGGACGCCGTGGTCCCGGCCGCCAAGCTGATGATCTATGGCGACAACCTCGAATTCTTCCGCACGCTCGATGTGCTGGTGGTCGCCGAGAAGACCTCGCTGATCCTGAAGACCCGCTATGGCCTGCGGAGCCTGAAGATCGTCCACACCCGCCATGGCGCCGGCGATCGGGCCATCGGCTTCGACAAGGCCAGCGCCGGCTTCGACCATGTGCTGGTGTCGGGCCCGAAGATCCGCGACCGCCTGGTGGCCGAAGCCCAGGTCGAGCCCGCCGACATCTCGATCGTGGGCTATCCGAAATTCGACCTTTCCCGCGAGCGTGGCGGGGTGCATCCGGCGATCGACAACGACCGGCCGGTGGTCTTCTACAACCCTCATGTTTCCCCGCACCTGTCGTCCTGGTACCGCATGGGCCGCCAGGTGCTGGACTGGTTCGTGGCGCACGAAGAGTACCATCTCATCTTCGCGCCCCACGTGATGCTCTTCGAGCGGCCGTTCGTGATCTCGATCGACCGGCTGAGGATCGACCGGGCGGGGCGCATCGACGAGCGCTTCCTGCGCGCCCCGAACATCCAGATCGACCTCGGCAGCAGGGCGTCGACGACCATGGCCTACACCCGCCGCGCGGACATCTACCTCGGCGACGCGAGCAGCCAGGTCTATGAATTCCTGCTCAACCCGCGCCCCTGTGTGTTTCTCGACGCCCACCACGTGGCCTGGCGGGGCGACCGCAACTTCGCGCACTGGAACACCGGCCCGGTGGTCGAGGATGTCGCCGACCTGGGCGCCGCCCTGGCGCAGGCGCGGGAGGATCACGACACCGTCTACCGGCCCATCCAGGAGGCCGCGTTCGCCTACAGCTTCGACCTCACCGGCGAGCCGTCCTCCGAGCGCGCCGCGCGCGCCGTCGCGGTGTTCGCGGGGCTGGCGTGGCCCGAAACGACCATGGTGGCGGGGCCCCGTCCGGTCGTCGGCCGTGGCTGATCACGCGCCAGTGGGCGCGACGGCGGGCTGATGCGGATCGCCTATGTGATCAATTCCGTCGAAGGCGGCGGCGCGGCCGCGCCGGTCCCGGCGGTCGCCGGGGTCCTGATGCGCCAGGGCGCGGCGATCGAGATCTTCGCCCTCACCCGCCGCAACGGCCGCGCGCTGGCCGCGATGGAGGCGGCCGGGCTGACGGTCCACGTTCGTCCCGGCGGCGAGCGCGACCACCTGGCCGCCGCGGCCTGGCTGGACGGCCGGATCCGCGACTTCGGCGCGCAGCTGATCTGGACCTCGCTCACCCGCGCCACCCTGCTGGGCCAGATGGTCGGCGCGCGGCGCGGGCTTCCCGTGGTCAGTTGGCAGCACAACGCCTACCTCAAGCCGGCCAACGCCCTGCTGCTGCGGGCGAGCCAGCGCCTGTCGGCCCTGTGGGTCGGCGATTCCCTCAGCGTGACGGCGCTGACCGCCCGTCGTCTGGGCGCGCCTTCCGAACGCCTGGCCGCCTGGCCGCTCTTCGCGGCGCGCCCCGACGCGCCCCAGGCCAGGCCCTGGGAGCCAGGCGAGACCCTGCGGCTCGGGTCGCTGGGCCGGCTGCACCCGGCCAAGGGCTACGATCTGCTGGTCCAGGCCCTGGCGATCCTTCGGGCGGAGGGCTTCCGGGCGCCCGTCCCGTTCGAGATCCGCATCGCCGGAGAAGGCGCCGAGCGCGGCGCGCTCGAGGCCGCCATGGCCCACGCGGGGATCGACAACATGCGTCTGCAGGGTTTCGCCGACAACCCGCGCGGCGTCCTTCAGGACCTGCACCTCTACCTGCAGCCCTCGCGGCGCGAAGGGCTCTGCATCGCCGTCCATGAGGCCATGGAGACAGGCCTTCCCGCGCTGGTCACGGCGGTTGGCGAAATGCCCTTCAGCGTCGCCAGCGGCGTGACCGGCCTGGTCGTTCCGCCCGGCGATCCGCGGCCGCTGGCCCAGGCTCTTCGGGCCCTGTTGTCAGAGCCGGGGGACCTCACGGCCATGGGAGAGGCCGCCCGGGCCCGCGTGCTGCAGCGCTTCAGCACCGAGGCCTTCGACCGGGCGGGCGCGCAGGCGTTCACGCGCGCGGCGTCAGCCGTGCGGGCGGCTCGGCGCTGACCGTCCGCCGTACGCGGGAGAACCAGCCTCAGCCGCAAAATCCTGGCGCGGGTGGCGGCGGGAAAGCTAGCTAGGCTCCTGGCCCGGATCGGGTCGCCTGCTGACGGCGAATCATGGCGCGAAGTCTGTCCATCTATCACCCGAACGGCGGACTGCAGCTGCGGTCCAACCCGTTCGGCAAGGACGTCGCCAACCTTGAGCTGTTCCGGGCGCTGGCCCGGCACGGCGGGTTTGAGCGCCTGACGGTGCTGAGCGCCAGGCCCGCCGAGGAAGCCGATCTGATCCGCGAGTTGGGAGGTGGGCAAGCCGACGGGCCGCGGTTTGCGTCGCGCGGGATCCTGGACCAGGCCGCCGCGGTCGAGTCCGGCGCCCTGCTGCGGGGAACGCCGGACCTTTACGACCTGGCGTGGCTACGCCGCACCCTCGTCGGGGACCAGGCCTATAGCCTGGTTGGGCTCATCCATACGATCGGGCCCCCCGCCATGCGCCAGATCATCGCCATGGCGCAGGTCGGACCGACCCATCCGTGGGACGCGTTGATCTGCACCTCGCCCAGCGTCCGCGACTCCATTGAGGCGCTGTTCGCGGGGTGGGGCGACTATCTCGCCGAGCGGGTCGGCGGCGCGCCGCCGCCTCGTCCCGCCTTGCCGATCATCCCCCTGGGGGTCGATGGACCGGGGCTTGCGGCCCTCGCCGATCGTCCGGATGCCCGCGCCAGGCTCCGCGACCAGCTCGGCCTCGGAAACGACGACGTCCTGGTCCTGTGGGTGGGTCGCCTGTCGTTCTTCGAGAAGGCCTTTCCGCAGCCGATGTTCCAGGCGGTGTGGCGCGCCGCCGAGGAGACCGGGGTCACCGTGCACTTCGCCATGTCTGGGTGGTTTCCCGGAGACCTTGATCGCCCGCGCTATGAGGAAGCGGCCCGACGCCACGCCCCCGGCCTTCCAATTCACTTCCTGGACGGCAACGACCGCGACCTGCTGGGCGAGCTTTGGGCGGCGGCGGATATCTTCCTGTCCCTTGTCGACAACATCCAGGAGACCTTCGGCATCACGCCGCTGGAAGCCATGGCGGCGGGGCTTCCGGTCGTGGCGAGCGATTGGGACGGCTATCGTTCCACGATCCGCGACGGCGTGGATGGCTTCCTCATCCCGACCCTTGGGGCCACCGCCGGTCCGCTGGGAGTGACCATGCTCCAGCGGCACATCCTGGGGGCGACGAACTACCAGCAGTATGTCGGTGAGGTGGCCCAGCATACGGCGGTGCACGTCGGGCGCGCCGCGACGGTCCTCGCGGACCTCATCAGGTCTCCGGACCTGAGACGGCGCATGGGCGCTGCGGGCCGGGAACGCGTGCGCGACACCTTCGACTGGCGTGTCGTCGCGGGCGCGTACCAGGCGCTGCTGGACGAGCTGGCCGCGATCCGCGGAGCGGCCGCCCGCGCCGCGCCGCTGGCGCGCGCCGATCCGGTGAGGGGCGATCCGTTCGCCGACTTCGCCCACTTCGCGACCCGCACGCTGGCCCTGGACGACGCCCTCTCGACGACGGCCCGGCCCGGGGACCTGCAGGCTCTGGACGGTGCGTTGGATCAGGCCTTCGGCAACCTCAGGGCCACCCCAGCCGAGTGCGAGCGGGTCATCGACCTGATCGCCTCGGGCGCGGCGCGGACCGTGCTCGAGGTGCTGAAGGGATTTCCGGGTCCGCGTCAGTTCGCGGTGGAGCTGGCGATCCCCTGGCTGGCCAAGCTGGGGCTGATCGACTGGCGGGATTAGGGGCGGCGCGGCCGACCTCCCCGCCGCTCGGCGTCCGCTAACCGGCCGCCGCCCGGCGAAGCGCCATGGGGTTGAGCACGGCCGGCGCCGGGCCGGCCTCGGCCAGGACCGCGTCCTTGATTGCCCGGGGCTCGCCGAACAGGTGCCCCTGGCCGTAGCCGATGTCGAGATCGAGGATGTCCACCGCCTGGCGCTCGTTCTCCACCTTCTCGACAATGACATCGACGCCGTAGCGGCGGGTCAGCTGAGCAAAATCCTCGGCGGCGAGGTCGGGCAGCGCGTTCAGCACCAGCCGCCCGTCGATCTCGGTGAGTTCGGACAACAGCAACTCGGCGCCCACCTTCAGGAACTTCACGTCGGAGCGCGAGAGATCCTGCAGGTCGAGGTCGAGGTCGGTGACCTTGTCGACGCTGAAGCGGAAGCCGAGGTCGGCGAGCTTGCCCATGTTGCGGGCCTCCACCGAGCCGCGCGCGTCGAAGGCCTGCTGGCCGATCTCGAAGATCAGCGCCCCGGCCAGGTCGCGGTTGGCGGTGAGCAGCTCCAGGAACTGCGGGAAGAAGGTCTCGTCGCCCAGGCTGGCCATCGAGACATTGCAGAAGATGCCGATCCTCCGGCTCTGCTTGGCCAGGCGCCGCACGATCTGCACGCAGCGGAACAGCAGCAGGTTGTCGATGGCGGTGATCAGCCCGCCGGGCTCGGCCACGGTCAGGTATTCCGCCGGCATCAGCACCCGGCCGGTCTCGTCGCGCAGCCGCGAGAAGCTCTCGTAGAAGACGGTCTTGCGCTGCGGCAGGTTGACGATGGGCTGCAGGTAGAGATCGACGCGGTTGTCGGTGAGCGCCGCCCGCACCGTCTCCAGCAGGGCGTCGGACTGTTTCACGTCGCCGCCAAAGCGGGTGGGGAAGGCCGAGACCTCGCCATGCTCCTCCAGCCGGCGCCCCATCCGCTGCACCAGGGTCTCCAGCATGTGGACCTCGTCCAGCAGCTCCTCGGACCGGTTCTGGTCGTCCGCGACCACCGCGGCCACCTGGCCCAGCCGCACGTCCAGGCGTTCGACCTGGTCGAGCAGGATGGCGTGGGCCTCGCGCAGGGTGGCGATGTCGCCCCGGATCGCGCCGGTCTCCAGCGCGCGCTCGATCAGCCCGTGGAAGGCGAAACAGAGGCCGAGCCCGCCAACCAGGGCGGCCACGCCGGCGCCCCAGCCGCCGCCATTACGCCATAGCGTCAGGGCGACGATCAGAGAAAGGACGAGATAGGTTGCGCAGAGCAGCGCGAGGGTGAGCCGTCGCATGGTCCCGCCATCCGAATCACCCGCAAGTATCCGATGCGCCGTCGCTGAAAGTCGAATGGATTAACGCCGCGGGTCCGCCGGCATGGCGCCGCTCAGGTGATCGGTGTTAAGTAAGCCGGTCACCCGGGCGGTACAGAAATGGCGGACGAACACTTCGACGTGGTCATCGTGGGCGCTGGCCTGTCCGGCATCGGCGCGGCGCGCCACCTGCAGAGGCTCTGCCCCGGCTTGCGCTTTGTGATCCTCGAGGGCCGCCAGGCGGTCGGCGGCACCTGGGACCTGTTCCGCTATCCCGGCGTGCGCTCCGACAGCGACATGTTCACCCTGGGCTATTCGTTCAAGCCCTGGGCCAGCGGCAAGTCCATCGCCGACGGCCCCTCGATCCTGGACTATGTGCGCGAGGCCGCGCGGGAGGCGGGCGTCGAGCGCCACATCCGCTTTGGGACCCAGGTGAAATGCGCCGCCTGGTCCAGCCAGGACGCTCGCTGGACGATCGAGGCGGTTTGCGCAGGCCAGCCGGCGCGGTTCAGCGCCGGCTTCGTCTTCCTGTGCGGCGGCTACTACAGCTATGAAGGCGGCTACACGCCGGCGTTTCCCGGGGCCGACCGGTTCCAGGGCCAGGTGGTCCATCCCCAGGCCTGGCCGGCGGACCTGGACTACGCCGGCAAGCGGGTGGTGGTGATCGGCTCGGGCGCCACGGCGGTGACCCTGGTCCCGGAGATGGCCAGGACCGCGGCCCACGTCACCATGCTGCAGCGTTCGCCGACCTACGTGGTCTCCCGGCCGGCCGACGACGCCTGGGCGGCCAGACTCCAGCGCTGGCTGCCGGCGATGCTGGCCTACAACCTGATCCGCTGGCGCAATGTGCTGTTCGGCATGTGGTTCTTCCGGCTGGCGCGAAAAAAGCCCGAGGGCGTGAAGCGCAACATCATCGGGATGATCCGCCAGGCGCTCGGCCCCGACTACGACGTCGCGACCCATTTCACCCCGCGCTACAATCCCTGGGACCAGCGCCTGTGCCTGGTGCCCGACGCCGATCTCTTTCAGGCTATCAAGTCGGGCCGCGCCTCGGTGGTCACCGACCATATCGAGAGCTTCACCGGAACGGGGATCAAGCTGAAGTCGGGCGCGGAACTTCCCGCCGACGTCATCGTCACGGCCACCGGCCTCACCCTCCAGGTGATGAACGGGCTCCAGCTGAGTGTCGACGGCCGCGCGATCGCGCCCGGCGAGACGCTCGCCTACAAGGGCATGATGTACGAGGGCGTCCCCAACCTCGCCTCGTCCTTCGGCTACACCAACGCGGCCTGGACGCTGAAGGCCGACCTCACCTGCGCCTGGGTATGCCGGCTGCTCGACCACATGAAGGCGCGGGGCATGCGCCAGGTCACGCCGCGCAACGACGATCCCGGGCTCGGACGCGAACCGTTCCTCGATTTCTCCTCGGGCTATGTCCAGCGGGCCATGGCGGACTTCCCCAAGCAGGGCGCCCGCCCGCCGTGGAAGCTGCACCAGAACTATGCGCGCGACCTCCTGAGCCTGCGCTACGCCAAGCTGGAAGATGGCGTGCTGGCGTTCTCCAACCCGGAGCCGGCGGCGGGTTAGCGGGTCGGAACCGGCACGTCGCCGCGGTAGTCGTAGAAGCCCCGGCCGGTCTTGCGGCCCAGCCAGCCGGCCTCGACGTACTTGGTGAGCAGCGGACAGGGCCGGTACTTGGAATCCGCCAGGCCCTCGTAGAGCACGTTCATGATCGACAGCACCGTGTCCAGGCCGATGAAGTCGCCCAGTTCCAGCGGACCCATCGGGTGGTTGGCGCCCAGCTTCATGGCCGTGTCGATGGCGTCCACCGTGCCCACGCCCTCATAGAGGGTGTAGATCGCCTCGTTGATCATCGGCACCAGGATGCGGTTGACGATGAAGGCCGGGAAGTCCTCGGCGTTGGACGTGGTCTTGCCCAGCGACTTGGCGAAGTTCACGGCCAGTTCGTAGGTGTCGGGGCCCGTGGCGATGCCCCGGATGATCTCCACCAGCTTCATCAGCGGCACGGGGTTCATGAAGTGCAGGCCGATGAACCGGTCGGGCCGGTCGGTCACCGACGCCAGCCGGGTGATCGAGATCGACGAGGTGTTGGAGGCCAGCAGGGTGCGGTCCGAAAGATGCGGGCCGAGCGCCTTGAAGATCGCCTTCTTGGTCTCTTCGTTCTCGGTGGCCGCCTCGATGGCCAGGTCCGTCTGGCCGATGGTCTGCAGCTCCGGCGCGCCCTTGACGCGCTTCAGGCCTGAATCCATCGCGTCCTGGTCGATGATGCCGCGCACCACCTGGCGGCTCATGTTGCGCTCGATCAGGGCCAGGCCCGCGTCGATGCGGTCCTGGCTGACGTCGTGCAGCAGCACGTCGTAGCCGGCGAGCGCCGCAACATGGGCAATGCCCGTGCCCATCTGGCCAGCGCCAATGACGCCGACCGACTTGATCTGATTCATTCCAGCAAGGCCTCAATGCGGCCGCGTCGCCCGCGGTCCTACTTTTTGTGACGGCTTTCTAACATAGGGGCGGCATAAGGCCGCAAGGCTTTTGCTGCGCCGCAACGTAAGTGTTTGCCTCGCGGGCTAGCATATCTGCGCGGCGGAGCCACCCGGATCGGCCGCGACCTCGGCCAACAGCCAGTCGCGGAGCGCGTGGATGCGGCGCAGTTTCGGGCTGTCGGCGCGCCAGGCGAGATAGAAGGCGAAGTCGTTCTCCACCGCCTCCGGCAGCAGCCGCACGAGCCGCCCGCTGGCTAGGTCCTGCTCGGCCAGGCTGGAGCGGCCGAGCGCCACCCCCATGCCGAGGGCGGCGGCTTCCTGGATCATCAGGCTGTCGTCGAACTCGGGGCCGCTCAGCACAGGCTCCTCCAGGCCGAAGCCCGAGAACCACAGTCTCCAGGGCCGGTGGCTGTGGCGCAGCAGCGGGGCGCGCAGCAGGTCCTGGGGCGTGCTGATCGCCAGTTCGGCGGCCAGCGCCGGGCTGCAGATGGGAAACAGGCTTTCGCGGAACAGGAAGGCCTTCTCCACGCCCTGGTCGCCGCCCCGGCCATAGCGGACGCCCATGTCCACCCCGTCGGTGACGAAGTCGGCGGTCCGAGCCTCGACGCGGAAGTCCAGGTTCGCCCCGGCCGGGTCGGCCAGCAGCCTGGGCAGGCGCGCCGGCAGCCAGCGGGCCCCGAACTGCGGATCGATGCTGACCACCAGCGGGTCGCAGTCGGCCGACTCCGTGAAAACCGCCACCGCCGCCTGCAGGATATCCTGAGCGGCGCATACCTCTCGCGCCAGGCGTTCGGCGGCCGGCGTCGGGATCATGCTGTTGCCCTGGCGGCGGAACAGCCGCGCGCCCAGTTCGGCCTCCAGCTTGCCGATCTGCTGGCTGATCGCCCCATGGGTGACGGCCAGTTCCTCGGCGGCACGGCTGTAGCTTCGGTGGCGCGCGGCCGCCTCCAGGGCGCGAAGGGCGAAGAAGGCGGGCAGGCGGCTCACGGCCAAGGTTGTTAGCGCAGGTAACAACCTAGTGCAAAACCTATCGTTCGCGCCCCGGTCTCCATCGACCTACATCTTCAGCAACGGCGCCGCGAACTTCTGAAACCCTTTCAAGGATATAGACCATGAAGACGCTTCTCATCCTGAGCGCGGCCGGCCTTCTGCTGAGCCCTATCGCGGCCCGGGCGGACGCCAACGGCATCGACCGGGCCTATCTGGCCCAGGTCGCCGCCCAGGCCGACGCGCGGCTCTCGGCCGCCCACGTGCACCTCTCCAACCCGCTCAAGGTGCAGGCGTCGCTCGGCTGAACGGCGTGCGCTTCGACTCGACCGGCGATCTGGCTGTCGACCGGGCCGTCGATCAGGCGCTGCGCCGGATGCCCGTCGCCCAGGTTCCGGCGGCGCTGACCGGCCGCACCGTCACCCTGACCTTCGGTTCCGCGCCGGTCATGGCCGCCCAGAATCCCAGCCTGGGCGTTCGTTAGACCCTGACACGGAAAGGGGCGGCCCCTCGCGGGACCGCCCCTCTTTTTTTGTCCCGTCGGCCGGCGTCTATTTTCCGGCGGCGGTCAGGGCGTCCATGAGTTCGGGGACGGCGGTCTTGTAGTCGGCCACCAGCCCGTAGTCGGCGACCTGGAAGATCGGTGCGTCGGCGTCCTTGTTGATCGCCACGATGATCTTGGAATCCTTCATCCCGGCCAGGTGCTGGATGGCGCCGGAGATGCCGATGGCGATGTAGAGTTCGGGCGCGACCACCTTGCCGGTCTGGCCGACCTGATAGTCGTTGGGCGCGTAGCCCGCGTCCACGGCCGCGCGCGAGGCGCCGACGGCGGCCCCCAGCTTGTCGGCCAACGGCTCGATCACCTTGTGGAATTCCTCGGACGAGCCGAGGGCCCGGCCGCCGGAGACCACGATCTTGGCGCCCGAGAGTTCGGGACGCGCCGACTTCACCAGCTGCTGGTCGACGAAGTGCGTCTTGGCCGGGGCTGCGGCGGCGGGGATCGATTCCACGCTGGCCGAGCCGCCTTCCGCCGCCGCCTGGAAGACGGTGGGGCGGACGGTGATGACCTTCTTGCCGTCGGAGGACTGCACGGTCTCGAGCGCGTTGCCGGCGTAGATCGGCCGCACGAAGGTGTCGGCGGAGACCACTTCGACGATCTCGGAGATCTGGGCCACGTCCAGCGCCGCGGCGATCCGGGGGCTGAAGTTCTTGCCCTGCGAGGTCGCCGGCGTCAGCACCGCGTCATAGTTGGCCATGAGCGGCACGACGAGGCCCTGCATGGCCTCGGCCAGGCCCTGGCCCAGCTCGGCGCTCTCGGCCAGCAGAACCTTGCGGACGCCCGAGATCTTGGCCGCGGCGTCGGCCACGGCCTTGGCGCCCTGACCGGCAACCAGGATGTCGATGTCCTTGGACAGGCCCAGGGCGGCGGTCACCGTCTTGTGGGTATTGTCCTTGAGCGTCGCGTTGTCGTGGTCGGCGATGACGAGAACGGCCACTAGAGCACCCCCGCTTCATTCTTGAGTTTCGAGACCAGGTCGGCGGCGGTCTCCACCTTGATCCCGCCTCCGCGCTTCGGCGGTTCGGTGACCTTCAGGACCTTCAGGCGCGGCGCGGTGTCGACGCCCAGCGAAGCCAGTTCCTTGATGACCAGTTCTTTCTTCTTGGCCTTCATGATGTTGGGCAGGCTGGCGTAGCGCGGCTCGTTCAGGCGCAGGTCGGCGGTGACGATCGCCGGCAGGTCGACTTCCAGGGTCTGCAGGCCGCCGTCCACCTCGCGGGTGACCTTGGCCTTGCCGCCGGACACTTCCAGCGCCGAGGCGAACGTCGCCTGCGGCCAGTCCAGGATGGTCGCCAGCATCTGGCCGGTGGCGTTGTTGTCGCCGTCGATGGCCTGCTTGCCCATGATCACCAGGTCGGGGTTTTCCTCGGCGATGATCGCCTTGAACACCTTGGCAACGGCCAGGGGCTCCAGGTCGTCCGTGGTCTGCACCAGGATCGCGCGGTCGGCGCCGATGGCCAGCGCCGTGCGCAGGGTCTCGCCGGCCTGGGCCGGTCCGACGGAGACGGCGACGATCTCGGTGACCACCCCCTTTTCCTTCAGGCGGACCGCCTCTTCCACGGCGATTTCGCAGAACGGGTTCATCGACATCTTAACATTGGCGAGGTCGACGCCGGTCTGATCGGGCTTCACCCGCGCCTTGACGTTATAATCGATCACCCGCTTGACCGGGACCAACACCTTCATGGGTCGCTAGCGCCTCATATTGCATGGCGGAAAATTCGTCGCAGCGGGCAATAAAGCTTCCCGCGAGCATTGCAACCCGGCGCGCCCGGTCAAGACGCCGCATTTCGGTCTTCGCGCGAGTCTAGCCAAGGACCGCGCCCATCCCTTAAGAAGACCCATGAACCCGACCATCGAGCGGTTGAAGCTCATCTTCCTCGGCATTTTCGCGGTGGCCAACGTCGCCATCCTGGTCTGGACGTTTGGCTGGGCCATGCCGAAGGACAAGTGCGACGCGGCCCACAAGTGGTGGGACTATTCCCAGCGCGTCTGCGCCCAGCCGGTGCTGATCTCCGACATTACCGGCCGGGTGATCGCCGACCCCAAGGCCCGCGCCGAGGCCCTGCGCGAGATCGGCCGCGCGCCGGCCGCGGCCAAGCCCTAGCGGGTCGCGCCGGATTTCCAGAACACCTCGGCCGCGCCCCGGTCGTTGGCGAAGCGGGCGGCGACGAACAGGAAGTCCGACAGCCTGTTGAGATAGCGCAGCGCCGGCCCGCTGACCGGCTCGCCGCCCTCGATCAGCCGCACGGCCTCCCGCTCGGCCCGCCGGCAGACCGTCCGCGCCAGGTGCAGGGCCGCCGCCGCCGGCGTCCCCCCGGGGAGGACGAAGGAGGTCAGCGGCGGCAGCACGCCGTTGAGTTCGTCGATCTCGCCTTCCAGCCGCTCGACCTGGCCGTCGAGGATCCGCAGCACCGAGCCCGCGGCCTCGTCCGCCTTGGCCGGGGTCGAGAGATCCGCGCCCAGGTCGAACAACTCGTTCTGGATCCGCGCCAGCATCGGGTCGAGCAGCGCGTCGTCGGCGGTGTGCGCGCGGACCAGCCCCAGGCAGGCGTTGGTCTCGTCCACCGCGCCATAGGCCTCGACGCGCGGATCCGCCTTGCTGACCGGGGCGCCGGTCGAAAGCCGCGTCGTCCCGGCGTCGCCGGTGCGCGTGTAGATGCGGTTGAGCGTGACCATGCGGGCTAGTGCCTCGCCCGCCACCACACCGCGCCCATCAGCACGGCGACCGCGACGGCCTGGGCCAGCACGCGCAGGCGCATCAGCTTGTTGGAATAGGACCGGCCGAAATCGCCGCCCCGGAACAGGGCGTAGATGCCGAAGGCCAGCACGATGCTCACCGCGCCAAGCGCTGCCGGGATCAGGTAGGAGAAGATATCCATGGCGCCAATCTAGGCTCGGCCCGGGTTGCGAACCACCCATATCGGCGATATGTCCCGGCGCACACTCGCCAGTTGAGCGCGTTCATCGAGTATGATTCGTTGGAATTGTCGGATTTCTGCCCCAGTTCGGGGTTATCGCGGGTCATCACACTCGCCGGAATCGTCATCTGGCGGGGCCGCCAATCGCCACACTGTTGCGCTACAATTCGGGCTTCGCATCGCGTAACGAAGTCATTGAGCATGTTCATCGGACGCGCCTGACGCGAGGCGCCAGTGAGAGGACGGCTGGGCCGTCGTGATTATGAAGCATATCGCCCCCATCCAGGCCGCCGGTGAAACGGTTGTGAAAGTGCCCACTCGCCGAACCCTGGCCAAGCTGCAGACCCGCGCCAAGGTGCTCTTGGCGGCTCGCCAGCTGTTCAGCGAACAAGGCTATGAAGGCGCCACCATCCGCGACATCGCCGCGGCCGCCGGCATGTCGACCGGCGCGGTGTTCGCCAATTTCGCCGACAAGTCCGACCTGTTCCGCGAGATCATGTTCGTCGACATGACCGCGCTCACCGGGGCCATGCGTGAGGCCGCCAGCCGCGGCAAGGGCATCGACGACATCCTGCTCAAGGTGTTCGACGCCGGCTACGACTTCTACAAGTCCCAGATGCCGCTGGCCCGCGCCGCCTTCAGCGTCGGCTGGTCCCGCCAGGATGGCCCGGCGCTGCGCGCCGCCGAACCCGCGCTGGATTTGCCCGCCGTCTTCGCCGAACTGCTGCTCGCCGCCATCGCCCGCGGCGAACTCGGCAAGGAAGACGAGGTGCCGCTGCGCGCCCAGATGCTGTTCGACGCCTACCTGTCCAACTATCCGCAGGCGATCTTCGAGGGCTGGACCCTGGAGGCGCTGCAGGCCCGCTCGCGCGACCAGATCCGCGTGCTGCTGGCCGGCGCCCGTCTCGGCTAGGCGACGTGCCCTCGCGCGGGGAACCCATCGGGCCGGGTCTGTCGGCCCCGCCGGCCGCCGCGCCACAGCCAGGCCCGGCCGAAAACCGGCCCCGGCAAACGCAGAAGGAAGCCACCCGCAATCGGGTCATCGAGGCGGCGCGGGAGTTGTTCGACTCCAAGGGCTACCAGGGCGCCTCGGTGCGCGAGATCGCGCGCCTGGCCGGCGTCTCGGTGGGCAGCGTTTTCACGACCTTCGCCTCCAAGGGGGAGATCCTCGCGGAGGTGATGCAGGCGCGGCTGGAAGCGCTCTACGCCGAACTCGACCGGGTGTTGCCGCACCTGCGCGGCTCGACCGCCGACCGCCTGCGCTCGATGTTCGCCATCCACTTCGCCTTCGAGGCGCCGCGCACCCGCCTGTTCCTGGCCCACATCGTCGCGGCCTACGACTGGACCATGCCGGCCGGCGCCCGGCCGTTCGGCAAGACGCCGCGCCTGCAGGACATCATCCGCGAATGCCTGGACAAGGGCGTCGCCGAGGGCGACGTGGATCCGGCCTGCGACCAGCAGGAGATCATCGACCTCCTGATGTCGGCCTATGCCTGGACCTACCGCCTGGCCGCCTGGGAGGGCGCGGACGTGGCCACGCTGACCTCGGTGATGGACCGCCAGATCGGCCTGATCGCGCAGGGCTTCGCGAAGCGCTAGTTCGCCGGGCTTGCCTCGCGCCGCGTCTCGCGGCCTTGTTGCCCCTCCGAGCCCAAGGGGAAAGCGCATGTTCGTCCTGCTCAACGGCGCCTATGGCACAGGCCGGTCGGCGGCGGCGGGCCTCCTGAAGGCCGAGCTTCGCAACGCCGCGATCTTCAGCCCGGAGCGGATCGGCTCCAGGCTCGTCGGCGTCCCGCCGTGGCTCCTGGGCCGCAAGACCAGCGTCGACGACTTCCGGGACCTGCCGGCCTGGCGGCGCTTCATCGTCTGGGGCGCCCTCGCGGCCCATGTCGGCCGCGCGACGGTGATCATGCCGATGGCCTTCTCCGACCGGGGCCATCTCGCCGAGTTCCAGGAAGCCCTGGCCGGGCGGGCGGAAGTGAAGACCTACTGCCTCATCGCCCCCCATGAGCTTGTGCGCGAGCGGCTGTTCGCGCGGGCCGGGCCGAAGGGGACCGGCGTCAGCCGCTGGCAGCGCCGACGGGCGCGGCAGTGCTGCGAGGCCCATCTGGAACCGGGTTTCGGCGACCCCGTGGACGCCTCACAGCCTGTCGAAGCCGTGGCGGCCGAAATCCTTGGACGCCTCGGCGGCGGCTAGATCCGCGCCTCGAAGTCCAGCACCCCGTCCAGGAAATCGAAGACGGCGGCCTTGGTCAGCGCGTGCGGGATCGCCGAAAAGTGGTCGCAGCCGGCCACCGTCACGCCGTGCGCGTGGGCGAAAATCCGCGCCAGGCCCTGGGGGTCACCGGCGCCCATGTCGTCGGACCCGGCCACCACCAGCACCGGCATGGGCAAGGCGCCCACCGTCTCCCAGTCGAACGGCGGGCTCCGGGCGGCCGAGACGGCGGCCAGCGCCAGGCGGTCCTCCCCCTGCCGGTCGGCGAACTGGCGAAACCGCCGCGGCATGGTTTCGGCGATCGTCTCGGGATCGTCCGCCAGCATGGCCTCGGCCATGGCCGCGCGCACCCCAGGCGCCTCAGGCTCGAGCAGCCTGCCGCCCACCCCGCCCAGGATCAGGTTGGTGAACCGCTCGGGCGCCGCCAGCGCGGCCTCGATGGCGGTGCGCGTGCCCATGGAATAGCCGAACAGCGCCGCGTGTCCCACGCCCAGGTGGTCCATCAGCGCCAGCACGTCGCCGGCCATCTGCTCCCGCCCGCAGGCTTTCGCGTCGTGAGGTTTGGCGCTCTGCCCATGCCCGCGCTGATCCAGGGCGATCACCCGCATCCGCCGGCGTTCGAACGCCCCGTACCAACCCGTCCTGCGCCACCCCTCGTCGCGGTTGGAGGCGTAGCCGTGGATCAGCACGATGGCGCCGTCATCGCCGCCCGCCGGGGTGATGTCGTCATAGGCGATCTCGACGTCGTTCGCGGTGAAGCTGGCCATGCCGGCAACCTATGGGCCGGGCCGCCAAGGGTCTAGGGCGCCTCGCCGGTCCACTCCCAGTGCCACGGCTCGAACGGATAGGGCGTGAACCCGAACCGGTCGGCATTGGCCACCAGCCAGCGGTAGGCGGGCGTGCGGATCATGAACAGGCGGTTCGGATCGGCCGACGAATCCGGCCCATAACCCGGCGCCTGGCCGACATAGAGGTCGATCGCCAGGCCCGTGCGGTGCGGCGAGCAGGTCGCGCGGATCACGCCGTCGCAGTTGCCCTCCGCCGCGCAGCGCGCAGCATCCGCGTCCGGACTGCGGTAGCCGGAAAACAGGGTCAGGTTCCTGGGATCGGCGGCGATTTGCGGATCCTCGGCGCGGGCCGCCGCGACCATGGCCCGCCAGGCGGCGAGGGCGGCCGGGCGCAGCAGGACCTGCTTGGCGCCATAGCCCTCGTCCGGACGGCTGGTCTCCAGCGTCGCCTCGGCGGGCGGCGGCGGGCACACACCCTGGACGGACAGCATCACGAAGGTGCGTCGCGTCTGGGTCAGGCCCTTGAACCGGGTGAAGTCGGCGTCATTGAACACCCCCTGCGCGGGCAGTCCCTGGCGCGCCTCCCAGGCCGCGAGCGCGCGGGCGAACCCGGGGCTCTGAGGCGGGCAGGCCGTGCGCACCTCGCGGGCGAACAGCGGCGCGTAGACCTCCCAACCCACCTCCGGCCGCCGGAAGGGGGCCCAGGCGAGCGCGCCCATCGAGACGGCGTTGGCCTGAGCCGCGGCGAGCGGCCCGGCCGCGCATTCGATAGCGGCCCGCGCCGGCGGGGGTGTCGGGACCGGCGGTGGCGGCGGGATCGGCGCGGCGGCGGCTGTCAGGGTCGGGACCGGGTGCGGAACGGGCGCGCAACTGGTCACCCGCAGGGCCACGAAGGCCAGCACGGCGAAGGCCGCCGCCAGCCCCGTCAGGAACCGCAACGCATCTGAAGGCTTGAACCTCACGCCGGCGACTAACGCGCGGCTTTGCCTTGAGGTCCATGATGTTGTTTCCGAAGGCGGCGCTTTACGCCGGCGCGTGCGCGATCCTGCTGGCCGCCTGTTCGGAACCCGCGCCCAGCGGCAAGGCTGCGTCTTCGGCCACCCAGACGCCCGCGACCCCCGCCCCGATGGCGGCGAACGGTCCGCCGCCCGAGGTGGTGACCCACGACCAGCCCGTGGAGCGCCAGGCGATCGAGGCCTCCGTCTCGCTGGTCGCCAGGCCCATAGACATGGCCGTCTGGCAGGCGAGTCCGCCCTCGCCCCAGGCCAGGCGCGACGCGATGATCCGCGCCCAGGTGCTGCTGGCCCGCGCCCACTTCTCGCCCGGCGTCATCGACGGCCAGGACGGCGGCAATGTGAAGAACGCCATCGCCGCCTTCGAAGCCGCCCACGACCTGCCAGTCGACGGCGTCATGGACCCGGCCGTGTGGGCCGCGCTCGCCAAGGACGAGCAGCCGGCGGTCACCGACTACATCATCACGCCCGAGGACGTGAAAGGCCCGTTCCTGGCCGCCATCCCCACCGACTACAAGGAAATGGCCAAGCTGCCGGCTCTCGGCTTCACCAGCGCCTCCGAGGCGCTGGCCGAGAAATTCCACATGGACGAGGCCCTGCTGAAGGCGCTGAACCCGGGCGTCGACCTCGCCACGCCGGGAGCGCGGATCGTCGTCGCCGCGCTGGGCCCCGACAAGCTGCCCGCCACGGTCACCCGCATCGAGGTCGACAAGACCAGGCGCCAGGTCCGCGCCTACGGCGACGGCGACCTGCTGCTGGCGGTCTATCCGGCCACGGTGGGCTCCTCCGAGCGCCCGGCCCCGGCCGGCGAGTGGGCGGTGCGCGCCACCGCGCCCAACCCGACCTATACCTACGATCCCTCCAGGCTGACCTTCGGCAAGGCCGCCCAGGGCAAGCTGACCATCAAGGCCGGCCCCAACAATCCGGTGGGCGGCACCTGGATCGACCTGACCAAGGACACCTTCGGCATCCACGGCACCCCCGACCCGCGGCTGGTCGGCAAGGTCGCCAGCCATGGCTGCGTGCGCCTGACCAACTGGGACGTCCGCCAGCTCAGCCTGGCGGTGAAGAAGGGGACCAAGGTGGATTTCGTGGGGGTGGAGAAGAGCTAGCCTTCCGAGGCTCGGCAGGCTTCCGGTCACGCAAGCGGAATGAATTCTTTCCGAATGAAATCGACCCGCGAGTAGCATCTCGGCGTATTCCCGCGTCGGCTCGACCGGAATCGGATAGCTGTCGGAGAGGTCGCGGCCCGCCAGGACATTGTCGGCCCAATCCTGGGCGATCGCGCAATAAAGCCGCAACGCGATCGCCGGCGCCGGTGGGGAAACGGGAGGTATCGATCATCTGCATGGCGGAGATATTGATCGACGGCATCCGGCCGTCGAGAACAAAACATAAACATGAAGACGCATAATGTAGGCCGGCGGAAGCGGCTTGCGATACGACGCGGAGCCGCAACGCCGGAAATTTGATGGGCTGATCTCCCGCGACGGGAAGACGCCCGGCCTGGATCAGCTCCGCCAGCGCAGCGTCACGGCCTCCACTGGGTTCGTGAACGCCCGCCCTTCCTTCCGGCTCGCCGCCCATTCGCGCTTGAGCGCCAGGTACCACTTGGCCTGGCGGTCGGCGTCGTCGATCCACAGCAGGGCGGGATCATAGCGCAGGCCCTGGTCCTGCAGGTCGACCATCGCCCCGTCCTGGCGCAGGAAGGCCCGTGCGCCCCAGGCGATCAGCGGCTTCAGGAACAGGAACGCCGGGTGGTCGGACCAGACGATCTGGGTGATCCGCGTGGTCTTGTCGTTCACCGGCGTCAGGCAGGTCAGCGACAGCATCTGGCGCTTGCCCACCGTCACATGCTCCCAGCGCAGCCCCGGCAGGCGGAAGGTGATCTCCGTCAGCGGCTCGCCGCCCAGGATGGCGTAGGCCCGGCTGTTCTTCGAGGGCTCGTGGCGGACCATGGCGAAGCCCTGCTCGCGAGGCTCGAAGCGCTTGGCCTTCTCGTGCTGGCTGGTCTTGGAGCGCCACCACCATTGCTGGTGCACGAACGGACCGTGCGCCGGGTCCATCAGGCCGACCACGGCGTGGTCGATGTGGGCGCCGAAGTCCATGCGGTCGACCAGCTTCGGCCGGCCGCCGACGATGCCCTCGAACAGGGGCGGCGGTTCTGAGGGTTCGCCCGATCCCACCCAGACGAAAACCAGTCCCTGGCTCTCGGCGATGGGATAGCCGCGCACCCGGATGCGGCCCACGTCCATCGCCTGGTCCTCCACCAGCGAGGGGATCGCCACGCAGGCCCCGTCCGCCCCGAACCGCCAGCCGTGGTAGGGGCATTCCACCGTCGTGGCGCCCGAGCTTTCCTGATGGAACCGCCCGGCCGACAGGGGCGCGGCGCGATGCGGGCAGATGTCGCGCAAGGCGAACAGCTGGCCGCCCTTCGAACGCCCCAGCATCACCGGCTCGCCCAAGAGCTCGTGGCGCGCCAGCTTGCCGGGCTTAAGGTCGGACGACAGCGCGGCGAAATACCAGATGTCCGTCAGGAACCCCTGGCCGAATCTGGCCTCCGCTCTCGCAGGTCTGGTCTCACCCTCGGCCATGCTTGCGTTCTAGGCCGCGCCGGGCGGCGGCGGAAGGCGCTAGAGCCGCAGGAAGACCGCGGCCCATGCCGAGAGACCGATCGAGCCTCCGCGAAGGTCGGCGTCGCCCGCCCGCACCATCAGCAGCACGGCGCCCTCGAACGCGGGCTCCTCCAGGAAGCGCGGCTCGGGACTCATGTTGAAGACGCAGGCGATCGCTTCCCCGCCCTCTCGCCGAACGAAGGCCAGCACTGGATCGGCGGTTTCCAGGAACTCCAGCCCGCCCACTGTCATGGCCGGCGACGATTTCCTGAGCGCGATCATCTCGCGGGCGAAGGCGAGCGTGGACTCCGGATCGGCTTCCTGCGCGGCGACCGTCAGGCCCACGTGTTCGGTTGCGGCCGGCAGCCAGGGCGCGCCCGTCGTGAAGCCGAGGTTCGGCCCCGGGCTCCAGGGCATGGGCGTGCGGCAGCCGTCGCGGCCGCCGGCGTAAGGCCAGTAGAGGTCGCCCACCGGATCGCGCAGCTGCTCGCGGCGGAGGCTGGCCTGTGGCAGGCCAAGCTCCTCGCCCTGGTAGATGAGCGTCGTACCCTTCAGCGAGATCAGCAGCGCAAACATGAGCCTGGCCACCTCGGGCGAGGCGTCGGGGCCCCCGAAGCGGCTCACCGTGCGCGGCACGTCGTGATTGGAGAACGAGATCGTCGGCCAGTGGGCCGGATAGGCGCCAAGCGTCGCGTAGTGCCCGCGCACGAAGGCCGGCGTCAGGTCCTTGGCCAGCAGCATGACAAACGTATAGGCCGAGTGAAGGCCCTCGGCCGGCGAAAGATAGGCCCCGCAGCGCTCCTCCTCCTCCGAGAATTCCCCGAATACGAAGCGTGGCCCGCCCTCGTTGTGCGCCTCGACCCGGCGCCGCACCACATCCAGCGTCTCGACGTTCTCCGGCAGGTTGGAGTCGTGCAGGTGGCGCTGCAGGTTGCCGGCATGGGACCAGTCGTAGGCGGTGCGCTCAGGCGTCGGCACCGGCGGATTGTCGGGGAGCGCCGGGTCGTGGAGGAAGGTGCCGGCCACGTCCAGCCGGAAACCGTCGACGCCGCGCTCCAGCCACAGGTCCAGCACGCCAAGCGCCGCCTCCCGGGCGCCAGGGCTTCGCCAGTTGAGCTTGGGTTGCTGGCGGAGGAACTTGTGGTGGTAGTGCTGCCGCCTCGCCGGCTGGTAGGCCCAGGCCGGGCCGCCGAACACCGACAGCCAGTTGTTGGGCGCCGTCCCGTCTTCCCTCGGGTCGGCCCAGACGTACCAGTCGGCCTTGGGACCGTCCGGCCCGCCGCTCAGGCTCTCCACGAACCAGGGATGTTCGTCGGAGGTGTGCGACAGGACCTCGTCCAGCACGACCTTCAAGCCGCGCGCGTGCGCCGCCTCCAGCAGCCGCTCGACATCGGCCAGCCCGCCGTAGTCGGCCTGCACGCCGTCGAAGTCGGCGATGTCGTAGCCCCAGTCGCGGTTCGGCGAAGGGTGGATCGGCGAGAGCCAGATCCCGTCGACGCCAAGACTTGCGATGTAGTCGAGCTTGGCCAACACGCCCGCCAAGTCGCCGTGACCGTCCCCGTCGCTGTCGAAGAAGCTGCGCACATAGACGTGGTAGAGGATCGCACCCTTCCACCAGGGGCTTGGCTCACTCATGGCCTGTGCTCCCCCTCAGGGGGAGCTGTCAGCGAAGCTGACCGAGGGGGTCGAAACCCGCTGACCTGTCGGCCGTGGATGAAACCCCCTCCGTCGCTGCGCGCCACCTCCCCCAAAAGGGGGAGGACCTGGGCCTAGACCTCGGTCGTGTTGTTGATGATCCGCGAGACCAGGCCGTACTCGACGGCCTCCTCGGCGCTGAGCCAGTAGTTGCGCTGGGTGTCCTTGACGATCCGCTCGACGGTCTGGCCGGTCTCACGCGCGATCACCCGGTTCACCCGGTCGCGCATCTTGATGATCTGCTCGGCCTCAATCTGGATGTCCGAGGCCTGGCCGCGCATGCCGCCGGCCGGCTGGTGCAGCAGGAAGCGGGTGTTGGGCAGGCAGACCCGGTTCTCCTTCTTGGCGCCCAGGAAGATCTGCGCGCCGGCGCTGGCCACCCAGCCGGTGCCGATCGCCTTCACCTCGACGCCGCAGAAGCGGATCATGTCGTGGATCGTGTCGCCGCTCTCCACGTGGCCGCCGGGGGAGTTGATGATCACCCGGATCGGCTTGTCGCTCTCGGTGGAGAGCGCGGTGAGCTGGGCGGTGACCCGCTCGGCCAGGCGCATGTCGATCTCGCCGAAGATCAGCACGGTGCGCGATTTGAACAGCGCGTTCTGCACCGGACCGGCGGTCATCGGCATGTCGGGCGCGCGGCCCTTCTCGTCGTCGCCGTCTTCGTCGTCCAGCCGGACCATCCAGTTCGTCATGTGCGCGCACCTTGGAGAGAGCGCCGGCGGGCAGCGTCCATCGGGACCGCTCGACCGCCAGCCTGAGTGTGATCCTTGAGTTATGGGGCCTCGCGGTCCGGGGCAAGCCGAAGGTTGCGGGAAATCGCCGCCCCGCCTGCTTGACGCCACCTTGGCCGGCACCGCAAATGCCGGCGATCAAACGGATGTTTCAAGGGAACCGCGCCATGAGCGAGACCACTAGCCTGACCGGGCGGCTGTTCGACCTGACCGGCAAGGTGGCGGTGATCACCGGCTCGTCGCGGGGCATTGGCAAGGCGATCGCCGAGCACATGGCCGCCCACGGCGCCAAGGTGGTGATCTCCTCGCGCAAGGCCGGCCCCTGCGAGGACGTGGCCGCCGCGATCAATGCGCGCTCGCCCGGCCACGCCATCGCGGTCCCCGCCAACATCTCGTCGAAGGCCGATCTTCAGGCCTTGATGGACGAGACCCGCAAGGCGTTCGGCAAGATCGACATCCTGGTCTGCAACGCCGCCTCCAACCCATACTACGGCAGCCAGCTCGAGATCAGCGACGAGGCCTTCACCAAGATCCTGGCCAACAACATCATCGCCAGCAACTGGATGATCGGCATGGTCGCCCCCGAGATGCGGGCCAGGAAGGACGGGGCGATCATAATCATCTCGTCGATCGCGGGCATCCAGGGCACCACGGTGATCGGCGGCTACGCCATCTCCAAGGCCGCCGACATGCAGCTCGCCCGCAATCTGGCCCACGAACTTGGGCCCGACAACATCCGGATCAACTGCATCGCGCCGGGCCTGGTGAAGACCGACTTCGCCCGGGCGCTGTGGGAAAACCCCGATGGCGAGCAGGAAGAGGCCTTCGCGACCCCGCTGCGCCGCCTGGGCGAGCCCGACGACATCGCCGGCGCCGCCGTCTACCTGGCGTCCCGGGCCGGCGCGTGGACGACGGGGCAGACCTTCATCGTGGACGGCGGGACGACCTGCTGAGCTGAGCGCCCCTCAGCCCGCCGCGCGCGAGAGTTCCCGCGCCCTTGCCAGGCGCTCGACGCCCAGGTCCAGGGTCGCGTCGGCCTTGGAGAAGCAGAGGCGCAGGATCGAGGTCACCGGGTCCTGCTCGTAGAGCGCCGAGACCGGGATCGAAGCCACGCCCGCCTCGCGCGCGGCCCTGAGCGCGAAGTCCCGGTCGGGCTCGACGATCCCGGAAGCCGCGAGGTCGACGTTCAGGAAATAGGTGCCCTGGGAGGCCAGCACCGCGAATCCTTCGCGCCGCAGCCCCTCGGCCAGCCGGTCCCGCGACCGCGCCAGGCCTTGCGGCATCTCGCGGAACCAGTCGCCGCTATTCTCCAGCCCCCAGGCAACCGCTGACTGCAGATTAGGTGGCGTGGTGAAGGTCAGGAACTGGTGGGCGCGGGCCAGGGTGTGGGTGAGTTCCGGCGCGGCGCACAGCCAGCCAACCTTCCAGCCCGTCAGGCCGAACATCTTGCCCGCCGAGCCGATCTTCACCGTGCGCTCGCGCATGCCCGGAAAGCCGATCAGCGGCCGGTGGACGGCATCGCCGAACACCACCTGCTCCCAGACCTCGTCGCAGATGGCGACCGCGTCGTGCGCGACACAGAATTCGGCCAGCAGGGCGAGATCCGCCTCGGGCAGGACGACGCCCGCCGGATTGATCGGGTTGTTCAGCACCACGAAGCGGGTGCGCGGACCGAACGCGGCCTCCAGCATCGCCCTGTCGAAGCGCCAGTGCGGCGGCTCCAGGCGCACCAGCCTGGGCACGCCCCCCGCCCGGCGGATCAGCGGCAGGTAGGCGTCGTAGAACGGCTGGAAGACCACCACCTCGTCGCCGGGCTCCAGCAGGCCGAAGAAGGCCGAGGCCAGGGCCTCCGTGGCGCCCGAGGTCACCGTCACCTCGGTCTGCCAATCCAGGTCAAGGCCCTGGGCGCGCCCGTAGTGCGCGGCGACCGCTTCGCGCAGCTCAGGCGCCCCGGCCATCCGCGGATACTGGTTGTAGCCGTTGAGCACGGCGTCCGCCGCCTTCGCCCGGATCGCCTCCGGTCCCGGATCGTCGGGGAATCCCTGGCCCAGGTTCACCGCGCCCAGCGCGCCGGCCAGCCCCGACATCTCCTCGAAGATCGTCGTCGGCAGGCTTGAGTAGATCGGATTGGTCATGTGTCAGTAACGCGTTGAAGGTCCGCCTTCATGACCAGCCGAGAGCGGTTCGTCCATCTGGGCACCCCAAAAGCCGTCATCCCGGACATCCGCGCCGCTGCCTTCCGATCCCTGCTCCTCCCTCGGCCCGAAGAGGACGGGGGAGGTGGCGGCGAAGCCGACGGAGGGGGCGCAAAGGCCAAGGTCGCTGAGCTTGCAGCTTTACGCCACCTCCGTCTCGTCGCGTATCCGCGCCGATCCACCTCCCCCGAAGTGTTCCCTTCGGGGGAGGCGCCGAAGCCATTGAATCCCGGGCCGAAAACCGCTCCAATCCGGGTTTGGGGGACCGCAGGCCTTTGACCGACATCGCCGCCGCGCCGGAGCGCCTGACCAACCGTGTGCGCTCGATGCTGGCGGGATCCGCCGGCAACCTGGTCGAGACCTTCGACTGGTTCGTCTACGCGGCGTTCGGGCTCTATTTCTCCAAGGTGTTCTTTCCCGAGGGCGACCGCACCACCCAGCTCCTGAACACCGCCGCTGTGTTCCTGGTGGGCTTCCTGGCCCGGCCGGTCGGGGCCTGGATGATGGGCCTCTACGGCGACCGGGTGGGGCGCAAGGCCGCCATGGTGATCTCGGTGTCGCTGATGGGCGTGGGCTCGCTGGCCATCGGGCTCTGCCCCGGGCAGGCTGAGATCGGCATGGCCGCGCCCACGGTGCTGGTGGCAGCCCGCATCCTGCAGGGGATGAGCATGGGCGGGGAATATGGCGCGAGCGCCGTCTATCTCTCGGAGATGGCCCGGCGCGAGACGCGCGGCTTCTGGTCCGGGGTATTCTACGCCACCCTGATGGGCGGCCAGCTGATCGCGCTTGGCGTGCTGCTGACGCTCACCGCCGTCCTCAGCCCGGAGGACATGCAGCGGTTCGGCTGGCGGATCCCGTTCTTCATCGGCGGGTTGCTGGCCTTCGCGGTCTTCTGGCTCAGGCGCGGCATGGACGAGACGCCATCCTTCCACGCCCGCCAGGGGCCCAGGACCACCACGCTCGGACTGATCCGGGCGCACCCGCGCGCCACCATGACGGTGATGGGCCTGACCGCCGGTGGGACGCTCGCCTACTATACGTTCGGGACCTACATGCAGAAGTTCCTGGTCAACACCTCGGGCTTCTCCAAGGACCAGGCGAACCTCATCGCCGCCGGCAGCATGGCCGTCTTCACCTTCGCCCAGCCGGTGTTCGGCGCGCTCTCCGACCGGATCGGACGGCGGCCCATGCTGATCGCGTTTGGCCTGCTGGGCGCGGTGATGACCTGGCCCGTGCTGTCGGCGCTCAGCCACACCCGCGATGTCGCCACCGCCTTCGTCCTGGTCACCGGCGCCTTGCTGGTAGTGGCCCTCTACACCTCGGTGAACGCGGTGGTGAAGGCCGAGCTCTTCCCCACCGAGGTCCGCGCGCTGGGCGTGGCGCTGCCCTATTCCATCGCCAACGCCATCTTCGGCGGCGGGGCGGAATATGTGGCGCTCGCCTTCAAGCAGCGGGGCCACGAGACCGGCTACTTCACCTATGTGACGGTCGTGGTGGCCGCCTCGCTGGTCGTCTACGTGGCCATGCGCGACACCCGGAGACATAGCCGCATCGCCGAGGATTGAGCTCGTCAACAGGACTCAGCCTGCAGGTCCGAATTGCAGTTGCGAGTAATTCTCAATAGCAATAACGTCCGGCCATGGCGGTGGAGCAGACCATGGCGTGCGCGGTTGACGAGCTCGAGACGGATCCGCTCCAGGGCGAGGGGCTGCTGTTGCGGACGCTGCGCATGCTGGCGCTGGAGGCCGCCTGCCCGGCGCTACGACGGCTCTTCGAGGATGCCTGCGGATGCGGCGGGGCCGAGGCCTACCGGGCGCTGGAGGTGTTCGTCCAGCAGCTCAGGCTGCACGCCCGACGGCCGGTCGGGCTGTCCTGCCCGGGCCGTCCGCCGAGCGCGGACGAGCGGCTGATCGTCGACGCCTTCGCCTGCGCTCAGCTCGACGACTACCAGGGCCTGGAGGCCCGGCTGGAGGCCGTGGCCGGAGCCGAGGCGCCGATCGGCATGGGCGCCGCCGTCTGCCTGGTGGCGCAGGTCTTCGCCCTCGCGGGCCTGCTGCTCAGCGTCCAGGCCGTGCGGCCGGCGCGGAATCAGTCTTCCTTGACGCGCTTCTTGCGGAACGAGGGGTTCAGCACCTTCTTGCGCAGCCGGATGGACTTGGGCGTCACCTCGACCAGTTCGTCCTCCTCGATGTAGGCGATGGCCTGTTCGAGGGTCGGACGGCGCGGCGGGATCAGGCGCACGGCCTCGTCCTTGCCGGCGGAGCGGACGTTGGTGAGCTGCTTGGACTTCAGCGGATTGACGTCCAGGTCGTCGGCGCGGCTGTTCTCGCCGATGATCATGCCCTGGTAGGTCTTCTCGCCGCCGCCGACGAACATGGTCCCGCGGTCTTCCAGGTTCCACAGCGCGAACGTCACCGTTTCGCCGTCGGAGTTGGAGACCAGCACGCCCTTGCGGCCGGCGTCGATGGCGCCCTTGTAGGGCTCGTAGTGGCTGAACACGCGGTTGAGCACGCCGGAGCCGCGGGTGTCGGTCAGGAACTCGCCCTGGTAGCCGATCAGCGAGCGCGACGGGCTCATCAGGCTGAGGCGGGTCTTGCCGGCGCCCGACGGGCCCATGTCCTTCAGCTCGGCCTTGCGGGCCGACAGCTTTTCGATGACGACGCCGGTGAACTCGTCGTCGACGTCGATCATCACGTCCTCGATCGGCTCCAGACGCTCGTTGGTCTCCGGGTCGTACTGGAAGACCACGCGCGGGCGGCTGATGGAGAGCTCGAAGCCCTCGCGGCGCATGCTCTCGATCAGCACGCCGAGCTGCAGTTCGCCGCGGCCGGCGACTTCGTAGGCGTCCCGGTCGGGGGTCTCGGACACCCGGATCGCGACGTTGGATTCGGCTTCCTTCAGCAGCCGCGCGGCGATCACCCGGCTCTGCACCTTGTCGCCTTCGCGGCCGGCCAGCGGGCTGTCGTTGACGCTGACGGTCATGGAAATAGTCGGCGGATCGATGGGCTGGGCCGGCAGCGCCTCGGTGACGTCCATGGCGCAGAGCGTGTCGGCCACGGTCGCCTTGGAGAGCCCCGCGATGGCCACGATGTCGCCGGCCTCGGCGTCTTCGATCGGCTGGCGCTTCAGGCCGCGGAAGGCCAGGACCTTGGTGATCCGGCCGCGTTCGATTTCCTTGCCGTCGAGGCCGATCGCGTGGATCGCCATGCCCGGCGTCGCCTTGCCCGACTGGATGCGGCCGGTGAGCAGGCGGCCCAGGAAGGGGTCGTTCTCGATCAGCACCGCCAGGATCTGGAACGGCTTGTCCTTGTTTTCCACGACCTTCGGCTCGGGCACATGGCGCACGATCAGGTCGAACAGCGGGGCCAGGTTATCGTTGGGCTTGGCCATGTCGAGCGTCGCCCAGCCGTTCTTGCCCGACGCGTAGATGTGCGGGAAGTCGAGCTGCTCGTCGGTGGCGCCCATGGCGGCGAAGAGGTCGAAGACGTCGTTCAGGATGCGGTCGGGATCGGCGTGCGGCCGGTCGATCTTGTTGAGGCAGAGGATCGGCCGCAGGCCCATCTTCAGCGCCTTGCCCAACACGAACTTGGTCTGCGGCATGACGCCTTCTTCGGCGTCCACCAGGATGACGCAGCCGTCCACCATGCCCAGGATCCGCTCGACCTCGCCGCCGAAGTCGGCGTGGCCGGGGGTGTCGATGATGTTGATCCGCGTGTCGCCGGCCTCGCCGTGCCACAGCACGCTGGTGCACTTGGCCAGGATGGTGATCCCGCGCTCGCGCTCCTGGTCGTTGGAGTCCATCGCCCGCTCGGCGTGGGCCTCATTGGCTCGGAAGACCCCGGACTGGGCCAGGAGCTGGTCCACCAGCGTGGTCTTGCCGTGGTCGACGTGGGCGATGATGGCGATGTTGCGGAGCGACATAGGAGGTTTGTGTCTCGGGTCTCGTAAGGAAGGCGGGCTTTTAGGCGACCGGGAGCCTCGCGGCCAGCGACGAGTTCGCGACAGCGATGCTGCGCCTTCCGAAAAGGGGGAGCGCGGCGATGGAACCGGTTCGTTGTGCGGTGCAACCTATATGACGTATTTTTTCGTCACAGCAAAGCCCTGAATCGCCGAGGATTTTCGCTCTACCCCCATGAAAACGCCCACAAACTGCATTTTGGAACTTGTGGTTTTGTGCGCTGCACCGTATATCAGGGGGGTGAGGCGGCTTTGCCCCTCTGCCCTTCCTGGGCGTTTCCTCCCTAATGAACTGCCACGCCTTCGGGCGTGGCTTTTTTTTGCGCGCTACATCAAGGCGCGCATCTCCTCGCCCCCGGCGAAGCCGAGAGGAACCTCGTAACCCTAGCGCGCTTTCAGCCCGGACCAGTCGGCGCCGGCCAGCACGCGCGTGAGCGCCTCGATCTTTCCCTTCAGCGTTTCGAACCCCGCAGTCGGCGCCAGCGTCGCCTCGTCGAGGTAGAGCGCGCGGTTGATCTCGATCTGCAGGGCGTGAACCCGCCGGGCGGGCCGGCCGTAGTGTTCGGTGGTGTAGCCGCCGGCGTAGGGGCTGTTGCGCGCCACCCGGTAGCCCAGGGCCTCCAGCTCGCCCTCGACGCGGGCGGTCACCGCGCCGGTGCAGGCCGCCCCGAAACGGTCGCCCAGGACAAAGTCGCAAGACCCGTCGCGGCCCCCCGCCCGGGCCGCCGCCGCCGGCATCGAGTGCCAATCGATCAGGATCGCGAAGCCGTGCGCCGCGTGCGCCTCGGCGATCAGCGCCTCCAGCGCCGCGTGATAGGGCCGGTGCGCCCATTCGATCCGCGCGCGCGCCTCGGCGAAGGTCAGTTTTCGCGCATAGATCTCCTGCCCCTCGGAGACCACGCGGGCGATCGCCCCCAGGCCCGCCGCCACCCGCGCGGTCCTGGCCCGCGCGAAGTCGGGCAGTTCGTCGGCGAACATCCCGGGGTCCAGCTCGAAGGGCTCGCGGTTGAGGTCGATATAGGCGCGCGCGCAACGCGCCGTGATCAGGGCGGCGCCGAGGTCGGGCGCCGCGGCGATCAGGTTGTCGACGAAGGCGTCTTCCGACCGGCGTATCGCCTGGGCGTCGAGCGTGCTCGCCGCCATCATGTCGTCGGGATAGTGCCGCCCGGAATGGGGGGAGGCGAACACCAGCGGGCTCGCGGCCAGGTCCCCGGACGCGGGACGCCGCAGGTCGAACGCCGCGGCGCGCACGTCCCTCTCGCCGCCCATGGACTCCCATGCGTTCATCGGCCGCATAGAACGCTGAAGCGCCCATATGGGTCAAAGGTTCATCGCGCCTTTACCGATCCTTCGCTAGGATTGTCCTTTGCGCGCGCTCCGCCCAGGCGGGCCGCGCCATGAGCGTTCCGTCAAAGGTTCCCAAGGTCCATGTCCCGCATCCTCCTGGCCGAAGACGACGATTCGCTGAGGGGCTTCCTGGCGCGTGCGCTGGAGCGGGCCGGCTACGAGGTCACCGCCTGCGCCGACGGCGAGGAGGCCGTGGCCGTCCTCGACCAGGACTGGGACCTGCTGCTCACCGACATCGTCATGCCCGGCCTCGACGGCATCGAGGTGGCCCGCCAGGCCGCCGCGCGCCATCCGGGCCTGCGGATCATGTTCATCACCGGCTTCGCGGCCGTGGCGCTGGCCGCGGGCGACGCCGCCCCCGCCGGGGCCAAGGTGCTGTCCAAGCCGATCCACCTGCGCGAGATCGTCTCGGAAGTCGACCGGATGATCGCAGCCTAGGGGCGACTTCGGCCGCGCTTGCGCGAGCCGGGCCGCATCGGTATATCCCCGCCTTCCCGGACGACGGCTTGGACGTGTAGCTCAGCGGGAGAGCACCTCGTTGACATCGAGGGGGTCCACAGTTCGATCCTGTGCACGTCCACCATCGTTTTCCAGGGGTTAGGCAATCCGGCCTTTCCCCGCTCCCAGGATACTTCCCAGATTGGGTCTAGCGCCCACCCAGCTCTACGGCTGGGACTTCTTGGGCAGGGCGGCGACCTCTTCCGGCGTAAGCTTGCGCACGCTGCGCACCGGACAGCGCTGCGGTCCGATCGAGGTGTGGGTGACGATGTCCGCGTCCATCCCCGAACAGATCGTGCCGCCGCCGCGGGTGACGATGGCGATCCGTTCGTTCCAGTTGATGTCCTGGCAGGGGCCGAACATCTCGAACTGGTAGACGTCGCGCACGCCGACCCGAAGGTAGAGGTTGTGCTCGTCGGCGGCCCTGAAACCGCTGACGCTGCTGGGGAAGAAGCACTGCTGGCGCTTGGCCGAGGGCTCCACGGGTGACTTGGCGAGCGTCGGCGCGGCGGGCGCGGCGGCCAGCAGCGCGGCCATGGCGGCGCCCAGGGCTAATCTGGTCTGCATCATAATCCTCCAGCTTCGCGCTGGTCCTTCAGACGGCGTCCCTCGACCCCTGATATAGGGCCGCGCCCGGCGCATGGGAACCGCGCCGCGCCGCGCGCTGGCGGAAGCGGTCGGGATCCACCAGGGCGGCCAGCGGCGCGGGCAGGGGCGAGGGCGCGCCGAGCGCCAGGGCGACCACATGCTCCGCCAGGAGCGGCGCCAGGGAGAATCCACGCGAGCCGAGGCCGGTGAGCACGAAGAGGCCGGGCGCGCCGTCCGGGGACGGTCCGGCGATCGGCATCCGGTCGGGCGTGGTGGCGCGGATCGACGCGCGGCCGCCCAGGGCCACGTCCGCGAGCCGGGCGGCGAGATCCGGCAGGACGGCTGACAAGGCCGCCAGGTTACGCGCGTGGTCCCGGTCGCGGACCTCGGTCCCCACGTCGTCGGGATCGTAGGTCGCGCCGAACAGCAGGCCGTCGCCGGTGGGAATCGCATAGCCACCCCAGGCCGTGGCGGGGGGCGGGTCGGCGAAGGGCGCCGCGATGCTGGCCTGGCCGCGCGCCGGCTGCAGCGGCAGGCCGCCGCAGAGCCCGGCCGACCCCATGGCGCCGGCCACGATCACCGCCTCGGCGCGGGCGATCTCGCCGCCCCTCGCGTCCAGCAGGCGCCAGCCCTCGGCGTCGCGGCTCAGCGCATGGACGGCGCCACACAGCGCCACCGGCGCCCAGGCGGCGAGGATCGCGGCGGGCTCGACCACCAGGGCGGCGCGCTGATCGAGCGCCCCCGCGTCCAACTCGAGCGTGCCCGGCTCGAAGAGGCCCGAGGCGGCGATCTTGGCGAACCGGTCGGCGTCGCGCGGCTGGGCGGCGAGCTGCCTCACGCCGCGCGCGATCACCGCGTCCGGAATGTCCCCATAGAGCGCCACCGCCCGCCGGAAGGCCTGGGCGAAGAGCTGGGCGGGCGGGCCGAGCCCGGCGTCGAGCCGGGGCGTCACCAGCGCCGCCGGGTTGCCGGAGGCGCCCGCGCCCGGCGCCTCGGCCTCGATCAGCACCGGCTCGCCGCCCAGCGCGCGCACCGCCCGGGCCGCCGCGGCGCCGGCGATCCCCGCGCCCACGATGGCCACCCGCGACACGACGCGCCCGGCGGGGGCCGCGCCCGGCAGGCGCGCCTCCAGCCGCTCGCGCTTGCGCCCATGGCCCGGCCGCTTGTCCACGGTGAAGCCGGCCGCGGCGAGGTCGCGGCGGACCTGGCCCGCCACCGTGAAGGTCGCCGCCCGCGCGCCGGGCGCCGAGCGCCGGGCGACCAGGGCCAGCACCTCGGCGCGCCACATGGCCGGGTTCAGCGCAGGGGAAAAGCCGTCCAGGAACCAGGCGTCGGCCGCGCCCGTCCACCCGGCGATCGCCGCCTCCACGTCCATCACGGCCATGTCGAGGGTGGCGCCGAACTCGGGCAGGTCCACGCGATGAACACCCCGCGCGGCGCCGGGCCAGCGGGCCAATAGCGGCGCTGTCACGCCGGCCAGCTCCGGCCAGTGGGCGAGCGCGCGAGCGGCTTCCTCGCGGGATATCGGGTGGGCCTCGACGGAGAAGATCGAAAGCGTCCCCCCCGCCGGCCGCGCGCCGGCCCAGAGCGCCAACAGGGCCGCCACGTTCAGCCCGGTTCCGAAGCCCAGCTCCCCCACCACAAACCGGCGCCGGCCGGCCCACGCGCCCGGCAGGCCGCAGCCGTCCAGGAACACCGCCCGGGTCTCGGCCAGGCCATCCTCGGCGGAGAAGTAGACATCGCCATAGAGGCGCGAGCGCGGCTGGCCGCTGTCGCTCCAGATCAGGGGTGAGGTCTCGTCCGGCATGGCGGCCAGTCTAGGCGGTGGCGAGCGCGTACGCCCGCAACGAAAAAGGGCCGCCCGGTGGGGCGGCCCTCAGATCGTGACGATCCGTTTCCGGAACGCTTATTTCTTCTCGGGCGCTGCGGGCGCCATGGCGGGCGCGGCGGCCGGAGCAGCGGCGGCGTCGGCGGCCTTGGAGGCGTCGGCGGCGGCGTCGGTGGCCGTGGCGGCGGCGGCTTGCGCCGTGTCGGCGGCGGCGGCGGCCGTGGCGGCTTCGGCGGGCGCGGCGGGCGGCGCGGCTTCAGCGGCCTTTTCGGCCGGCTTGTTGCAGGCGGCGACGGAAAGCGCGGCGACGGCGGCGCCGGCGACGAGCAGCTTGCGGATGAGTGCGGTGGTCATGTGACTGGTTTCCCTGGTCGAGGTGTCAATGCGCCCGCCAGGCCCGCCGCCGATCCGCCAGAGGCGAATGGGGTGGCATCGAACCTCCGGCCGCAGGGTGGACTATGCCCTGCTTCGCGCCCGGGGCAAGCGCTTTATTCACGGTTTCGTGATCGAAAATTTAACGCTTTTGATGAGCCGCGCTCATCAGGCCGCGCCCTCGGCGGGAATGGCCGACAGCGCCTCTTCCAGCTCCAGGAAGCTGGGCTGAGCGCCGGACGGCACATTGCCACGGCCGATCTCCACCGAGATCTGGGCGGCGTTGCCGTGCAGGTGGGCGACCAGCACCGACTGGATGATCTTGTAGAAGGCGCCCTCCTCGTCGATCACTTCCTTCATCCGCGTGGCCATCGGGCCGACCAGCCCATAGGCCAGGAACACGCCCAGGAAGGTGCCGACCAGGGCCGAGCCGATCATCTCGCCCAGCACGGCCGGCGGCTCGGTGATCGCGCCCATGGTCTTGATGACGCCCAGCACGGCGGCGACGATGCCCAGCGCGGGAAGGGCGTCGGCCGTCGAGGTGAGCGCGTGCGGCGCGCCGGAATTCTCGTGGTGGTGCTTCTCGAGCTGCTTCTCCATCGCGTCCTCGACCTGGTGCGGATCCTCCAGGTTCATGGTCATCATCCGCAGGGTGTCGCAGATGAAATCGATGGCGAAGTGGTCCTTCCCGATCTTCGGGAAGCGCGAGAAGATCGAGCTCTCGTGCGGGTTCTCGATGTGGCTTTCCAGGGCGATGACGCCCTTGGACTTCATGGTCTTGGTCAGCAGGAACAGCAGCGAGAGCAGGTCGCGGTAGTCGGCGGGCTTCCACTTGGGGCCCTTGAACACCTTGGCCATGCCGCCGCCGCAGGACTTGATGGTGCTCATCGAGTTGGAGATCAGGAAGGCGGCCACGGCCGCGCCGCCGATGGCCATCATCTCGTGCGGCAGGGCGTGCATGATCACCCCGATGTTGCCACCGGTCATGATGAAGCTGCCGAACACCAGGCCGAACAGAAGCACGATGCCGATAATCTGAAACATGGGGTCTCCCGCGACGTCGGGCGACCTTGCTCGTTATTGCTTAATTTCGGGTGTCCGGCGGCGCGCGCCGCCGGTGGAGCAGATGTCGCGGGCGGCGCTCAGGAGGCCCCGGCTTCACCCTTCAGGCGCTGCACCATGGCCGGCGACAGATAGCCGTCGGCGGTCAGGCCGCGGGCCTTCTGCCAGTCGCGCAGGGCCTTGCGGGTGCCCATGCCGACCACCCCATCGGGCGTCCCCGGATCGAAGCCGAGCGCGGAGAGCGCGCGCTGGGCGGTCATCCGGTCGGCCAGCGCCATGGGCGCCTCCTGCGGCCAGGCCTTCACCAGCGGTCCGTCGCCGGCGATCCGGTCGGCCAGCAGGCCCACGGCCAGCGCATAGGCCACCGAGTTGTTGTATTTGCGGATTGCGAAGTGATTGGGAAACAACAGGAAGATCGGCCCCGACGCGCCGGCCGGCGCCAGCAGCTGGGCCGGCGCGGCCTGGTCGGCCGCGCTCCACGGCCGGCCGTCGGCCCGCTTCACGCCCTTCTCCGCCCACCAGGTCGGCGTCTCCCTGGGCCCTTCACTGAGCGCGAAGTCGAAGTCGGCGGGCACGGAGACCTCGCGCGCCCAGCCCTGCCCGCGCACCCAGCCGCCCTTGGCCAGCAGGTCCGCCGCCGAGGCCAGGGCGTCGGCCGCCGAGTTCCAGATGTCGCGCCGCCCGTCGCCGTCGCCGTCCACGGCCGTCGAGAGAAAGCTCGAGGGGATGAACTGTGTCTGGCCCATGGCCCCGGCCCAGGAGCCCTTCAGCTGGCTGCGCGAGAACTCGCCCGAGCCGATGATCTTCAGGGCCGCGATCAGCTCGCCCTCGGCCCAGTCGCGACGGCGGCCCTGGGCGGCCAGGCTGGCCATCGAGCGGATCACGTCGAAATCCCCCTGGATGGCCCCGAACGCGCTCTCCCGCGACCAGACCCCGATCAGGATCTCGCGCGGCACGCCATAGCGCTGCTCGATGGCGTCCAGCGCCGGGACCTCGGCGCGCTTGCGGGCGCCGATCGCGATCGGTCCCGCGCTGACGGCGCCGGCGATATAGGCCGAGACCGGCTGGGAGAATTCCGGCTGGCGGCTGTCGCGCGAGGTCACCCGCGGATCGGGCGTCAGCCCGGCCATCTCACGCTCCAGCAGGGCGGGCGAAATCCCCGCCTTCACGGCCCGGACATAGAATTGCGCGGCCCAGGCGTCGAACACCATGTCGCCGGACGCGGCGGGCGGGCGGATCGGCCCGGCCGCCTCGCTCGAAGGTGGCGGCGAGGGCTGCTGGGCCAGGGGCGGCCCTGGCGTGGGCCGGGGCGCGGGCGGCGTGGGCGCGGGACTGGCGCAGCCGGCGAGGAGAAGGATAAGCACGAGGTGGGAACGACGCATCCCGCGGACTCTAACCAGCGTCGCGGCGGCGTTAGAATCACAAAGCCGTCAGGACGCCCGACACCTGCCGCCGGGGTCTGTCGTTGACTCGGCCCGGCCCGGCCCGTATATGCGCTGGCTCTTATCCGAAACCCGGACGCCCGCGTCCGCGCGCCCGAGACAGGTCCATGAAGGTCAGAAGCTCGCTCAAGTCGCTCAAGACGCGTCACCGCGACTGCAAGCTCGTGCGCCGCAAGGGCCGGGTCTACGTCATCAACAAGACCGACCCGCGCTTCAAGGCCCGCCAGGGCTGAGTCCCTTCCTCTCCGCATTCGCGGAAAGGAAGATCAGGAACCGTTCCGCACCAGGTCGAAGAACTCCTGCCGCGTGCCGGGGTCGTCGCGCACCTCGCCCAGCAGGCTGGAGGTGGTCAGCCTTGAGCCCGGGGTATTGACCCCGCGCATGGTCATGCAGCTGTGCTCGGAGATCACCACAACGCCCACGCCCTTGGGCTGCAGGACCTCCTGGATGGCCTCGGCGATCTGCGCCGTCAGCTTCTCCTGGATCTGCAGGCGCCGCGCGAAACCGTGCACCACGCGCGCCAGCTTCGAGATACCCACCACCCGGTTGGACGGCAGGTAGCCCACGTGCGCCTTGCCCAGGAACGGCAGCATGTGGTGCTCGCAGAAGCTCACCACCCGGATATCCTTCAGGATCACCAGCTCGTCATAGCCGCCGACCTCGTCAAAGGTCCGCTCCAGGTACTCCCGGGGATCGGCGTCATAGCCGGCGAACAGCTCCTTGTAGGAGCGCGCCACCCTGGCCGGCGTGTCCAGCAGCCCCTCGCGGTCCGGGTCGTCGCCGGCCCATTCGATCAGGGTGCGCACGGCGGCCTCGGCTTCGGCTTGGGTCGGCGGAGTCTTCTCGGACATGGGGTGCGCCCTCCCTGGCGTTCGGTCTCAACGGTTGTCCACAGCGATGGTTCATGGCCGGATGACAGGCGACGGCCGCACCGCTAGGGTCCGGAGAGTTAAATCCCCTTGCCTGAAACGAGTCCAACCATGGCCGACGACGCCTCCGCCCATCCTGATGTGCTCAACGCCACGGCCCAGGGGCAGCTGAAGAGCATCGTCGAGCGCATCGAGCGGCTGGAGCAGGAGAAGAGCGAGATCGCCGAGCAGATCAAGGAAGTCTTCGCCGAGGCCAAGGGCAACGGCTTCGACGCCAAGATCCTCCGCAAGGTGGTGCGCATCCGCAAGCAGGACCGCGCCAAGCGCCTGGAGGAGGAGGCCATCCTCGACCTCTACCTGGCGGCCGTCGGAGAGATTTGAACCGCAAACCGCCAGATCCGAAGACGGCGAAGCGGACGGGGTTCGGCCAGAACCGCAAACCGCCCGACCCCAAGGCCGTGGCCAAGCGGGCCGCGCTCAACGCCCTGAAACGCGCCCAGCGCCAGGCCGACCGGGCCGGCGTGAAACTGTCGGAGTGGGAGGGCGAATTCCTGGGATCCGTGGCCGAGCGCCTGAAGACCTTCGGCCGCGCCTTCGGCGATCCGGAGAAGGGCGCGCCGGGCCAGGCGCTTTCGGCGCTCCAGACCGTGAAACTCAAGGAGATCACGGCCAAGGCCAAGGGCGAGAAGAAGGAACTCAAGCGCCGCCCGTTCCGGCGCAAGGGCCGCGAGGCGGATTAGCCCTCCGGGACCACCACCACCATGAAGACCGCCTTGCGGGCCGCCTCCACCAGCCGGGCGTTGTCGCCGGTGGCCCTGACGACCGTGTAATTGGCCAGGTCCGGCAGGTCGTCGAGCATCGGGCGCAGGTAGGAGGCCTTCAGCGCATAGTTGACCATCTCCGGCGACAGCTTGGAGGGCTCCTCGCCGAACTGGGTCAGCTTCGACTCGATCACCCCCAGCACCGAGCCGTCCCAGCCGATCAAGGGCCCGCCGCTGTTGCCCTGCTGGATCGGCACGGAGATCTGCAGGAAGCGGGCGTCGTCCTGGTAGCCGGCGGTGCTTGAGACCTGGCCGGCGGTCATCTTCACGCGTTGGCCCAGCGCGTCGGGCTCAGGGTAGCCCAGCGTGAAGACCTCGCGGCCCAGGCTGGCCGGCCGGGCGGAGATGGCCAGGATCGACAGCTTTCCGGGCTTGGCGGGCTTGTACTTCAGGATGGCCAGGTCGTTGGCCGGGTCGGCGGCGACCACCCGCGCCTCGCCCACCTTCTCGCCATTGCTGTAGACCTCGATCCTGCCGCCGCCCTCGACGACATGGCTGGCGGTGACCAGATAGCCCTTGTCCGCGCCCCACGCGGTGCCGACCGAAAGGCCGCCCGTGGCGTCGTGGGGTTTCGTCGTCGCGGCGGCGGCGCAGATCAGCGCCAGGCTGCGCGCCAGGAAGCTCTTCGAACCGGCCTTTTCGAAGCGGACGTCGGACTTGGCCACGCGCAGCGACTTCACCCGGACCGTCGGTGTGACGAAGAGGTCGACCCCCAGCGAGGCGGAGGCGCCGGACGCGCAGTCGATCGCCGTGCCGATGACGCTGTAACTGACGAGGAATCCCTCGATCGGTTCGGGCTTCAAGAAGACCGAACGCGAGATCGCGACCACCAGCCCCTGGTCGATCTTGCGCACGCTGTCGATGCGAACCTGCAGGCGGTATTTGCCGTCGGACGATGGGCCAAGATCGGTCCAGTCGCCTTCACGCAGGTCGGCCTGGATCGGCGACACGTCCGGCGGCGTGGCTGCGGCGCAAGAGAGCCGCGAAATTCCGTCGCCAATGGTGCCGGGCAAAACCTGCTGCCAGCCCATCGAGAGATTCGAGCCCGAGGCGACGACCTGGCCCCGGGCGTCGTGCCGCACGTAGGAGCCCATCTGGAAGCGGTGGCCCGCGCAGTCGTCGAAGCGCTCGTCAAGCTCGGAGACATAGGTCTTGCCGGATGTCTCGTCGCGCGCCTGGCGGGCCGGCGTGAAGCGGTTCCAGGAGCGAACGAGAGAACCCTGCAAGGTGATGGAGCCCACGTCGGTCTCGTACGCCTGTCCGTCGGACCCGACCGCGGATACCGCCCAGTCTTCCGCGCGCGCGGCGTTCGCCGCCGCCAGCACCGCGGCCACACCGCAGGCGAACCCCGCCAGCCGCCCCATCGACATCGCAACGCCCCCATCCGTCGGCCGGCCTTGCCGGACGCGATCACTCCGATCGCGGCAACCTAAGCGTGCCTGACGCCGCACGCCAAGCGCGAACGCGCGTCAGGCGACCTGGGTCTCGGCGTCTTCGGTCTCGTCGATGCCGCCCTTGATCACGTCCTCCAGGCCCTGTTCGCGGACCTTGCGGTAGAGGGTCGAGCGGCCGATGCCGAGCCGGCGGGCCACCTCGCTCATGTGGCCCGCGTAGATCTCGATGGCCAGCTGGATCAGGTCGCGCTCGATCTCCTCGAGCGTGCGCAGGTGGCCGCGCTCGTCGAGGATGCGGACCGGCGCCCCGCTCGGCATCTCCGCCAGCAGCTGGGCGGCGCTGGGCAGGCCGGCCGCGGCGATCGGGGACGGGCTCAGGGCCAGGGGCGCAGGCGCCGCAACACCCGAGATCGCCGGGAAATCATGCGGCTGCAGATAGGGCGCGTCGGCCAGCACGATGGCCCGGTAGACCGCGTTCTCCAGCTGGCGGACGTTGCCTGGCCAGTCGAAGGCCACCAGGAAGGCCAGGGTCTCGGGCGTCGCCCCGACCACCGTCTTGCCTTCCTCCACGTTGAAGCGCTTGACGAAGGCGTCGACCAGGGCCGGCACGTCCTCCCGCCGCTCGCGCAGCGCGGGCGCCTCGATGGGGAAGACGTTGAGGCGATAGTAGAGGTCCTCGCGGAAGCGCCCCTCTTTCACCGCCTGCGACAGGTCGCGGTTGGTCGCCGAGACGATGCGCACGTCGACCTTCACCGGCCTTTTGCCGCCGACGGGGTCGATCTCGCCCTCCTGCAGGGCGCGCAGCAACTTGACCTGGATATCCAGGGGCAGCTCGCCCACCTCGTCGAGGAACAGCGTGCCGCCGTTGGCTTCCAGGAACTTGCCCAGGTGCTTGTCGGTGGCGCCGGTGAAGCTGCCCTTCTCATGGCCGAACAGGATCGACTCCACGAGGTTCTCGGGAATCGCCCCGCAGTTCACCGCCACGAACGGCTTGCCGGCGCGTTCGGAGGAGCCGTGCACGGCGCGTGCGATCACTTCCTTGCCAACCCCGCTCTCGCCGGTGATCAGGATGGGGATGGACGACTTGGCCGCCCGCTCGCCCAGCCGCTTGACCATGGTCATCGAGGGCGACGAGCCGATCAGGTCGTCGAAGGTGGAGCGTCCGGTCGTATGCTTCTTCAGCCGGTCGACCTCGCCCTTCAGCGCGCCCATCGAGAGCGCGTTGCGGATGGAGACGATGATCCGCTCCGGCGCGGCGGGTTTCACGAAGAAGTCGAGCGCGCCGGCCTGCATGGCCTGGACGACCGTGTCGATGCCGCCGGTGGCGGTGACCACGATCACCGGCTGGGCGAAGCCGCGGGCGCGCATCTCGACCAGCGTTTCCTGGCCCGACATGCCGGGCATCACCAGGTCGAGCAGCACCACGTCGATCGTCCCGCCCGCGCCCAGGCGGCCGATCGCCTGGTCGCCGCTCTCGGCGTGGGTGACCGCGAAGCCCTCGCGCTCCAGGACAGCCTGGATCAGCCGACGTTGTGTCGGATCGTCGTCAACGACAAGGACCATTTTGGCCATTTGAAAACACCCATCATGACTGGCCGCCGCCTCATGGGACGAGGGCTCCTGTTGTCACGAATTGATACATGTGAGGGCTTAAGGACGGGTTTCGCAGACCTGAGTCAGGCGTTAACGCGTCTGGTTAACGAAGTTTGCCAGCGCCGGCCAACAGGGACGTGATAGTCTGCCGCCAGACCGAATGACGCGCCAGCCGACTGAGGTCTTCCACTCAGCGCTGCGCCCGCCGGGTCCCAGAGGAACGGCCATGAAGACCTACCAGGGCACCATCACCCCCAACCGCCGCGACCTGAACGATTCCCGCTCGTCGGCGGTCCCCAAGGCGCGCCCCGCGCCGCGGCTCAACGATCGCCGCAGCACCAATTAGAGAACCCAGGAGGGTCCCATGGCCAAGGGCCAGAAGAAGTCCAACAAGGAAGTCCGCAAACCCAAGGCGCCGAAGGCCAAGCCTCCCGAGCAGGTCTCCTCGGTGCTGAATCCGGCGCACAAGAAGAAGTAGCGCCGGCCGCTCCCCCTGCGGCGGCGGATCGTCTATCTTTAAGGGCATGAATGCGCCCTTCAAGACCGACACCCTGCCGCAGTGGCGACTGGACGACCTCTATTCCGGCCGCGACGACCCCCGGATCCAGACCGATCTCGGCAAGGCCAAGGCGGCCAACGACGCCCTGGTCGAACTGAAGGGCGCCTTTGTCGCCGCCCGCGCCGACCCAGCCACCCTGGGAGCCCTGCTGAACCGCGGGATCGAACTCTATGAGGAGGCCACCAACGCCCTCTACGGCGTCGGCGCCTATGCGGCCCTGGCCGCCTCCACGGCCCGCGACGATCCCGCGTGGTCGAGGTTCGAGGCCGACCTGCGGGCCCGTTCCTCGCAGATCGCCGCCGAGAGCCTGTTCTTCACGCTGGAGATCAACGAGATCGAGGACTCCGAGCTGGAGGCCGCCTTCCGGGCCGCCCCGGCGGCCGCACGGTGGCGTCCCTGGGTCCGTCGCGTGCGCCTCTCGCGTCCGCACGAGCTCTCGCCCGACCTCGAGCGCATGCTCATCGACCGCTCGCCCGCCGTCTCCAACTGGGGCCGACTGTCGGAGGAGACCCTGGCCGGGCTCACCGCCCGCGTCGGCCGCGAGACCCTGACCCTGCCCGAAACCCTCAACCGGATGTCCGATCCCAACGGCGCCCGGCGCAAGCAGGCCGCCCAGGGGTTGGCCAAGGCGCTGGAGGCGCGCACGCCCACCCTGGCGCTCTGCCTGAACACCCTGGCCTTCGAGAAGCAGGTCGAGGACCGCTGGCGGAAATATCCCGACCCCGCCGCCTCCCGCCACATCGCCAACGAGGTGGACGCCGACGCCGTCGCGGCCCTGGAGGCCGCCGTGGTCGACAGCTACGCAAGCGTCAGTCACCGCTACTACCGGCTGAAGGCCAAGGTGATGGGCCGCCGCGTCCTGGATCACTGGGACCGCAACGCCCCGCTCGACACCGCCCAGCCCCGCACCTACGGCTGGGACGAGGCCAAGGCCATGGTGCTGGAAAGCTTCTCCGACCTCGCGCCCCGCTTCGCCGACACCGCCCAGGTGTTCTTCACCCATCCCTGGATCGACGCGCGCCCCCGGGCCGGCAAGCAGTCCGGCGCCTACTCCCATTCGGTCAGCTCACGGCACCACCCGTTCGTGTTCATGAACTACATGGGCGAGCGCCGCGATGTGCTGACCTTGGCCCACGAGCTCGGCCACGCGGTGCACCAGACCCTGTGCGCACCGCTGGGCACGTTACTGGCCGACACGCCGCTGACGCTGGCGGAGACCGCCTCGATCTTCGGTGAGGGGCTGGTCTTCGAGCGCCTGCTGGCGGGCGCGTCGGTGGCCGAGCGCAAGGGCCTGCTGGCCGGCAAGATCGAGGACGGCATCAACACCGTCGTCCGCCAGATCGCCTTCCACCGCTTCGAGACGCGCTATCACGCGGCGCGGGCGGGCGGCGAGGTCTCGCCGGCCGAGATCGGCGCGATGTGGCTGGAGACCATGGGCGAGAGCCTGGGCCCGGCCATCCGGCTGAACCCCGGTTATGAGCACTACTGGGCCTATATCAGCCACTTCGTGCACGCGCCCTTCTACGTCTACGCCTACGCCTTCGGCGACCTGCTGGTCCGCGGCCTGATGGAGAAGCGGCGCGAGGACCCGGTCACCTTCGCGCCCCTCTACGAGGCGCTGCTGGCCGCCGGCGGCACCAAGACCTATGTCGAGGCGCTCGCCCCCTTCGGCCTCAACCCGCGCGAAAAGGCGTTCTGGGCGGCGGGGATGAAGCAGCTCGAACGCCTGGTGGACGAGTTCGAAGCCCTGGTGTGACGGCTCCTCAACCTCCACGAACGCACGCTTGCCATTTTCGAGGCGCCCGCTAGTCAAAACCCATTCGGGCAGGGGGACGAGGCCAGATGTCGGACGAGGTGAAACCGGCGGGCCGCGAGACCTACGACGACCGGCCGTTCGTCCTCAATCCGCGAAACCTGCCGCCCGAGGTCCAGGCGCCGCTGGGCGCCTTCAAGGGCGCCACGCCGCCCTCGCCCCAATGGTTCAAGGACGCCATCGCCCAGCAACCCGAGCGCACCTTCGTGGAGTCGCTGGGCGCCCGGCTCGAGGTGCTGACCTGGGGCGAGATCGGCAAGCCCGGCCTGCTGTTCGCCCATGGCAACTCGGCGCACGCCGACTGGTGGAGCTTCATCGCCCCGTTCTTCGCCGGCGATTTCCGCGTGGCCGCCTTCTCCCTGGCGGGCATGGGCGGATCCGACTGGCGCGAGCGCTACGCGGTCGCCGATTTCGCCCAGGACGCCGAGACCGTGGCCCGGGCCGCCGGTCTCCACGCGGACGGCGGCAAGCCGATCTACGTCGGCCATTCCTTCGGCGGCGGCCTGGTGATCTCCACGGCCGCCAGCCACCCGGACCAGATGCGCGCCGCGATCGTGATCGACACCGGCTTCGGCCCCCCGCCGCCGGCGGTCGCCAAGCGGAAGGCCGAGGCGGACGCTGCCCGCAACATCCCCGACGATCGGCCGAACCGGGTCTATCCGACCATAGAGGAGGCGCTCGCCCGGTTTCGCCTGATGCCGCCCCAGCCCACGGAAAACACCTTCATCGTCGATTTCATCGCCCGCCGCTCGCTGATGCGCGCGCCGCTGCCGGCCGGCGAGACGGCCCCCGACGGCTCCGGCCAGGGCTGGTCGTGGCGGTTCGATCCCCGGATGTGGGCCAAGCTGGAGCGCAACGCGATCCTCGACACCAAGGCGCCGGGTGACCTTGAGGTCCCGTTGGCCCACATCTATGGCGACAAGAGCCTGATCATCGACTTCCTGCGCCGGGGCCACCTGGGCGATTTCCCGCCCGGCGTGATCGAAGTCGAGATCCCCGACTGCCACCATCATGTGATGATCGACCAGCCCCTGGCCCTGGTGGCGGCGCTGCGCGCCCTGCTCGCGGGGTGCCGCCCGAATGGGGCCGCTTGAGCGGAGCGCCACAGTCGTGTAGCACACCCCCGCTTAGGCGACTTATCCAAGAGAGCACACGACCCATGGCCGGACCGGCTTCCGATTACCATCGCGGCGAAATGGACATCAGCGAGCAGCAGTCCACGTTTCACCTGGTCATGGGCATCACCAAATGGGGTTCGCTGTTCCTGGCGGCCCTGCTGTTGCTGCTGGTGATCTGGTTCTGCACGCCCAACGGCTTCCTGCCGGGCTTCATCGCCGCCGTCGTGATCGCGGTGGTGGGGGTTGTTCTTCTGCGCTCGAAGCCGGCGCACTAATCCCGCGCGCCCCCTCGGGGCGGCTGGACTCAGCGGAAGGCCGGCCTCTATGGTCGCGCTGGTCGCGTAAAACGAGGAACCTCGCGAACCATGGCCTTGATCGCCATCACCAGGGAACGCCGCTCGGGTGAGACCCGCGTCGCCGCGGTGCCCGAGACCGTGAAGAAGCTGATCGCCCAGGGATTCTCGGTGACGGTCGAGGCCGGCGCCGGGACCGCCGCGGCCTACCCCGACGCCGACTACGCCGCCGCCGGCGCGACGGTCGCCACGACCTTGCAGGAAACCCTCGGCGCCGCCGACATCGTCTTCAAGGTGCGCGCGCCCGAGGTCGAGGAGATCAAGGCGCTGAAGCCCGGCGCCCTGGTCTGCGCCACCCTCAATCCGTACATGGAGCGCCCGGCCCTCGACGCGCTCGCCGCCCAGGGCGCCACCGGCTTCGCCATGGAGTTCGTGCCCCGGATCACCCGGGCCCAGGTGATGGACGTGCTGTCTTCGCAGGCCAACCTGGCCGGCTACCGCGCGGTGATCGAGGCCGCCGAGGCCTTCGGCAAGGCCATGCCGATGATGATGACCGCCGCCGGCACGATCGCAGCGGCCAAGGTGTTCGTGATGGGGGTCGGCGTCGCCGGCCTGCAGGCCATCGCCACGGCGCGGCGGCTGGGCGCGGTCGTCACCGCCACCGACGTGCGCCCCGACACCAAGGAGCAGGTGGAGAGCCTGGGCGCCAAGTTCCTCGCCGTCGAGGACGAGGAGTTCAAGAACGCCCAGACCGCTGGCGGCTACGCCAAGGAGATGAGCGCCGAGTACCAGGCCAAGCAGACCGAACTGGTCTCCAGCCACATCGCCAAGCAGGACATCGTCATCACCACCGCCCTGATCCCCGGACGCCCGGCGCCCAAGCTGGTCAGCGCCGCCCATGTCGCGTCCATGAAGCCGGGCTCGGTGCTGGTCGACCTGGCCATCGAGCAGGGCGGCAACGTGGCCGGCGGCCGGCTGGGCGAGATCGTCACCACCGATAACGGGGTGCTGATCGCCGGCATCGCCAACCTGCCCGGCCGCATCGCAACCGACGCCTCGGCGCTCTACGCCCGCAACCTGATGGCCTTCGCCGGCCTGTTCCTCGACAAGGAGGGCGCCTTCGCCCCCGACTACAGCGACGAGATCCTCGAGGCGGCCCTGGTCTGCCGGGCCGGCGCAGTCGTCCATCCGCAGCTCAAGGTCTAGACCCATGGAAGCCGTCGACCCGACCGTCTTTCGCCTGGCGATCTTCGTGCTGGCGATCTTCGTGGGCTACTATGTGGTCTGGAGCGTCACCCCGGCCCTGCACACGCCGCTGATGGCCGTCACCAACGCCATCTCCTCGGTGATCATCGTGGGCGCCCTGCTGGCCGCCGCCGCCCACGCGCCGGGCGGCGAGCTCACGCCCAGCATCCTGATCTCCAAGGGGGCCGGCGCGCTCGCCACCGCCTTCGCCTCGGTCAATATCTTCGGCGGCTTCCTGGTCGTTCGCCGGATGCTGGCTATGTACAAGAAGAAGGCGCCGGCCGTTAAGAAGGATCACACCGCGTGAACGCCAACCTCGCGGCCATCCTCTATCTCGTCTCGGGCGTCCTTTTCATCCTGGCGCTCCGGGGCCTGTCGTCGCCGACCACCAGCCAGGCGGGCAACCGCAACGGCATGATCGGCATGACCATCGCCGTCGGCACGGCGCTGGCCACCCTCTATGCCCAGGACGCGCTCGACCCGCTGACGCTCGCCCTGATCGTCGGCGGCATCGCCATCGGCGGGGCGGTGGGCGCGGTGATCGCGCGCCGCGTGGCGATGACCGCCATGCCGCAGCTGGTCGCCGCCTTCCACAGCCTGGTCGGCATGGCCGCCTGCCTGGTGGCCGTGGCCGCTATCCACACGCCCCAGGCCTACGGCATAGCCGGCGCGGACGGGGTGGTGCACCTCAATTCGCTGATCGAGCTTTCCCTGGGCCTGGCCATCGGCGCCGTCACCTTCACCGGCTCGGTGATCGCCTTCGCCAAGCTCAACGGCAACATGTCGGGCGCGCCGATCATCCTGCCGGCCCGCCATCTGCTGAACATCGCCCTGGCCGTGGCCATCGTCGTGCTGGTGGTGCTGCTGGTGATGAGCGGCGGCGCCGCGCTCTGGGCCTTCTGGGGAATCTTCGCCCTATCGCTGATCCTGGGCGGCACCCTGATCATCCCGATCGGCGGCGCCGACATGCCGGTCGTCGTCTCGATGCTCAACAGCTACTCCGGCTGGGCGGCCGCGGCGCTGGGCTTCACCCTCGAGAACACCACCCTGATCATCACCGGCGCCCTGGTCGGCTCGTCGGGGGCCATCCTCAGCTACATCATGTGCAAGGCCATGAACCGCGGCTTCATCTCGGTGATCCTCGGCGGCTTCGGCGCCGACGACAGCGCCGCGGCGGCTGGCGGCAAGGTGGAGACCCGGCCGGTCAAGCTGGGTTCGGCCGAGGACGCGGCCTTCATCATGAAGAACGCCTCCAAGGTGATCGTCGTCCCGGGCTACGGCATGGCCGTCTCCCAGGCCCAGCACGCGCTGCGCGAGATGGTCGACAAGCTGAAGGAGGAGGGCGTCGAGGTGAAATACGCCATCCACCCCGTCGCCGGCCGCATGCCCGGCCACATGAACGTCCTGCTGGCCGAGGCCAACGTCCCCTATGACGAGGTCTTCGAGCTCGAGGACATCAACGCCGAGTTCCCGACCGCCGACGTGGCCTTCGTGATCGGCGCCAACGACGTCACCAATCCGGCCGCCAAGACCGACCCCACCTCGGCCATCTACGGCATGCCGATCCTGGACGTGGAAAAGGCCCGCACGGTGCTCTTCGTGAAACGCGGCATGTCGTCGGGTTACGCCGGGGTCGAGAACGAGCTGTTCTTCCGCGACAACACCATGATGCTGTTCGGCGACGCCAAGAAGATGGTCGAGGGCATCGTCAAGAACCTCTGAGCCGGTGACGTCCCCCCGCGGCGAGATGATCGACATCGGCGGCCGCCGCCTGCGCCTGGTCCGCGCCGGTCCCCGCGGCAAGCGCCCGACCATCGTGCTCGAGCATGGCGCCTTCGGCTGCGCCGCCGACTGGGCGGTGGTGCAGGCCAGGCTGGCGGCCAGGGGCCTGCATTCCATCGCCTACGACCGGGCCGGTCTCGGCCATTCCGAGCCAGGCCCCAGCCCCCGCGACGGCCAGGCGCTGAACGCCGACCTCACCGGCCTGCTGCGCGGCATCGACGAGCCGGGTCCCTTCATCCTGGCTGGCCACTCCATGGGTGGGCTGATGGTCCGCCTGTTCGCGCTCACCCATCCCGACCGGGTGCTGGGCCTGGTGCTGGTGGACGCCGTCACGCCGGAGGTGCTGAGCGACCGCGGCGTTGCCCGCGCCGTGGACCTCTATGGCCTGGCGATGCGCTGGACCGCCGGCGCGGCGCGCCTTGGCCTCATGCGTCCGGTCGCCGCCCTCACCGGCAACCTGATCGGCCTGGAGGGCGCGGCCGCGCGCGAGAAACGCCGCATCTATGGCTCCGCCGCCCACGCCCGCTGGGCCGCCGACGAGGTCACCCACTGGCCGCGCACCTCCGGCCAGGCCGGACAGGGGGCGCTCGCCACCGACCTGCCGGTCGCCGTGGTCACCGCCGGCGCCCGCAAGCCCGGCTGGCTCAAGACCATGCAGAACCTGCCCGCCACCCAATCCCGGCGCGGCTATATCGAGGACGTGCCCGGCGCGGGGCACGCCAGCCTGCTCGGCCGCAGGTTCGCCGACCCCATCGTCCGTGGCGTCGAGCACGTGCTCCAGGCCGTGGGCCGCTAAGCCGGCTCCCGCTCGACCGCCCCGCAGGCCGCCAGCAGGCGCTCGAGGGGCAGGGCGCGCGAGGTCACGCCCGCCACCCTGCTCAGCGCGGGCGAGGCCTCCCCCACCATCGGCAGGGCGTCGCGCGCCTTGGGCGGCAGCGCCCGCAAGCCGTCGGGCGGCAACCCATCTCTCAAGCCCGCCGAGGCCCGCACCTCGATGTCGCACTCCGCGGTGATCTCGAAGCGGCCATCCCAGACACCCGTCGCGCCCGCCGCCAGCCGCAGGCTCGCAAGTCCGCCGCGCTTGGCCTCCCCGGGCTCGCGCAGGAACCGGACCGCCTCTCGGTCAGCCTCGATGCGCGCGCCCGCCAAGGTGGCCGTCACGGCCGCCACGCCGCGCAGCCGCCCGGCCAGCGCCCGGGTCCGCGCCGCGCCCGGCGGGCGGTCGGTGCCGGCCGAGCACAGGCAGGCCGTGGCGACAAATCGTGTGACCGCCTCGATCGGCTGTTCCCGGACGACGGCGCGGGCCACCCGCAGCCCGCCGCCGGCGTCCATGACGCAGGCCAGCGCCAGGTCCCGGGCGCTGGCGCCGGCCCGCGCGTCTCTCAGCACGGCCTCGCCCAGGGCGATCGCCCGGCGGGCCCGGGCGCGGGCCGAGGCGGGATTGTCGTTGGCCGGATCGTCGATCCAGGTCTCGCCGCGCGCCGCGAGCCAGTCGCGGATCTCCGCCCGCCGCAGCGCCAGCAGGGGGCGCAGCAGGAAGACGCCCCGGCCTTCCGGCCACACGGGCGAAGGCGCCCACGCCCTGGGCTCCGGCGTCGTCGCGCCCTCCGCCCGCATGGCGCGCGCCTCCAACCCGTCGTCGGCGGTGTGGCCCATCAGGATCACCCGCGCTCCGGCCCGCCGCGCAGCCTCGGCCAGCAGGCTGTGCCGCGCATTCCGGGCGGCGGCGGGAAGGCCGGTCGGGGGCTTGTCGCCCGTCCATGCTAGCGCCTGGAAGGCGTGACCGAGACGCCGGGCCGTGGCCGCGCAGGCGTCTGTCCAGGCCGGGCTCAACGCCTGCAGGCCGTGATCGACGTTGAGCGCCAGCAGCGGACGCCCGGCCCGCCGGGCCCAGGCGCTGGCGGCCAGCAGCAGGGCCAGGGAATCCCCGCCGCCGGAACAGGCCACGGCGACCGGCCGCGTGCTCCGCGCCAGCAGGCGGCGATCGAGTTCCTCGCCGACCAGACCCTCGAGGTCCGGCGGCGCCGCCGCTAGGCGGCGCACTTGGCCTGGACGCGGGCCGCCGCCGCGCGGGCCGCCACCGCCGGCGCCGCCTTCGGATAGCGGCGGGCGAACTCGGCCAGGGTCTGGCAGGCGTCGGTGGGCTTCTTCAGCGCGATCAGGGCCCGCGATAGTTCCACCACCGCGTCCGGCGCCCAGGCGGTCTGCGGCCAGCCCCGGATCGCGCCGATGAAGGCGCTGGCGGCCTTGGCGTTATCGCCGCGCACGGCCAGGGTCTTGCCCCACCAGTAACGGGCCTCCGGCGTCTTGGGGGCGTCCGGATAGGCCGTGATGAACGCCCCGAAGGCCGCCTCGGCCCCGTCGTAGTCCCCCGACAGCATCAGCTGGCGGGCCCGCCCGAAGGCTTCGGCTGAACTCGGCGCGGCAGGCGGCGGCGGCCCTTCCGGCGCGGCCGCCTCGGCCGGGGCCGCGGCCTCGGCGGCCTTGGCTTCGGCCGCGCTCAGCCGGTCGGCCAACCCCTTCACCTGGGCCGCCAGCGCGGTGTTCTGCCGCTTGGCCAGGTCGAGCTCGTGGCTGGTGGTCTCCAGCGACCCGTTCAGCTTGGTCAGCGTCTGCTCCAGGTCGCCGACCTTGGCGGCCAGGTCGGCCAGACGGGCGTCGGTGTCGGCCGGCTGCACCACCACCGGCGCGCCCGTCCTCTGCGCCTTGAAGACGATGTCGCGCAGTTCGCGGACCACCTTCTCCATGCGGTCCACCCGCTTGGCGTCGCGGGCGTCCAACGGATCGTCCATCGACGTCTGCGCCGCCGCCGGCAGGGCGATCAGCGCAAGCGCCAGCAGGGTGGCGGCCAGGCGCACTATCGGGCGCCGCTCACCAGCACCGTGTGGCCGTTGCGGTTCTTGGCGTTGGCTTCCTCGCCGGAGCCGCCGTCGATCGGCTTTTCCTTGCCGAACGAGACGGTGGTGATGCGCTCGCCGTTGACGCCGCGGCCCACCAGGTAGTCACGCACCGCATTGGCCCGCCGGGCCCCCAGGGCCAGATTGTATTCCCGCGTACCCAGCTCGTCGCAATTGCCCTCGATGCGGATGGCGGTCGCGCCATAGCGCTTCAGCCAGGTCGCCTGGGCGTCCAGCAAGGCCTGGGCGTCGGCCCGGATGGCGTAGCTGTCCAAGTCGAAATAGATCCGGTCGCCGACATTGATCACGAAGTCCTGCTGGCTGCCCGGCAGGGGTCCTTGGTTCGCCGGCAGGCTCTGCTGGGCGACGCCGCGGTCCGGCGCGGGCGGCGCCTGGACGGGCGGCGCGGCGGTCGTGGTCGGATAGGTGGGCTTGGGCTTGGTGGCGCAGGCCGCCATCGAGACCGTCGCGGCGCCGATCAGGGCGAGGCGCAGGGCGCTCCTGGCGTTCAGTGTAAGGACCATGGAAAGCGTCTCCTTCGTTATCTGTCTCGCGCCGAAGCGCTTGAGGGGAGGGTCTGATGGCTTGGCCGCGCGCGCAAGCTAGTTCAGCAGCGGCGACCAAGCTGGGTCCGACCCGGCGCCGGGATAGGGCATGGCCTGCAGCACCCGGCCGGTGACGTCGACGCTCCAAAGCCGCGACGCGCCGCCCGCCTCGCGGGAGAACATCACCACCCGGCCGTTGGGCGCCCAGGCCGGGCCCTCGTCCATGGCCCCGGACGTCAGGATGCGTTCGTCGCCACCGTCGGGGCGCATGACGCCGATCTGGAACTGGCCGCCGGTCTGTTTGGTGAAGGCGATGAACTCACCCGTCGGGCTCCAGACCGGGGCCGTGTAGCGCCCGCCCTGGAAGGTGATCCGCTTCGGATTCGAGCCATCGGCGCCCATCACATAGAGCTGCGGCGAGCCCGAGCGGTCAGAGTTGAAGACGATCTTCGAACCATCCGGCGAGAACGAGGCCGAGGTGTCGATGGAAGGGTCGGAGGTGAGCCTGGCGGAGGTGCGCGTGTGCAGGTCCATCACGAAGATGTCGCTGTTGCCGCCCCGCTCGACCGAAAACGCCACCTTGCCGCCGTCCGGCGAGAAGCGCGGGGCGAACACCATGCCCTTGAAGTCGCCCAGGCTCTCGCGCCGGCCGGTCTCCAGGTTGAACAGGTAGATCGACGAGCCTTCGGGGCGCAGCGCCATGTAGGTGATCTCCTGGCTGGTCGAGGAGAACCTGGGCGTCATCACCGTGACCGCTCCGTCGGTCAGATAGCTGGGGTTGGCCCCGTCCTGGTCCATGATCGCCAGGCGCTTGGTCTTGTTGGTCCGCCCGCCGCTCTCGGCCACGAACACCACGCGGGTGTCGAAATAGCCCTTCTCGCCGGTCAGCCGCTCGTAGACGGCGTCGGAGATCTTGTGCGCCACGCGCCGCCAGTTCTCCGGCGACGACGTGAACTGCAGACCCAGAAGCTGCTGCTCGGCGAAGACGTCCCAGAGGCGGAAATCAACCTTCAGCCGTCCGCCCTCCATCGTCACCTGGCCGTTCACCAGCGCCTGGGCGTTGATCTGCTTCCAGGACGCGAAGTTCGGCTGCACCGCGGCGCTCAGGTCGCGCTCGGTGAAGCTCGCCGGGTCCAGCGGCCGGAACAGGCCGGAGCGCTGCAGGTTGGCCGCGATGACCCCGGCGATGTCGGCGCCGACTTGGCCGCCGCCCAGCGCCGGCACGGCGATCGGCAGCGGCTGGACGTCGCCGCGGTTGACGTTGACCTCGATCTCGGCGCGCGCCGGTTGGACGCCCAGCCCCACGGCGAAGAGGCAGGCGATGGCGAGGGCGGCCCCGCGAAGGGCCTGGCGAAGGTCGGTCATCAAGAACAAGCCTCACGTCCTGGGAAATTCGCGCTGATGCGCTGTCCGTAGAGATCGCGCGGGATCCGGCGCAACGAGGCCACCGTATAGACCGACCGGATCGCCCGCTCGGCGGCCGCCTTGACCACCGGGTTCGCGGAATTCTCGGCGCCGTTGGCGCTCACCTCGCCGGGCCCGACCGTGCCGTAGGTGCTGATCGGGAAGGTCACCTTCAGGTTCACCTCGCGCGCGCCCTCGACGTCGCAGTTGGGGTTCCAGTGCCGCTTGAGGTCCGCGACGAAGCCGGCCAGCGCGGCGTCGGATATCCCCGCGCCCACCGCCGGCCGGGCCTCCGCGGCGGTCTCGGGACGGGACGGGCCGCGCGCCGCGGAGGAGGGCTTGGCGGGCTTGATCATCTTCGACACGCTGGCCGACAGCGCATCCAGGTCGAGCGCCTTCTCGGGCTTGGTCGGCGTCACGGGTTTCGCCGGCGCCTTTGGCGTGGGCGCCGGGGCCGGTGTCGGAACGGGCGTCGGGGCCGGCTTCGGCGCGGGCTCCGGCGGGGCGACGGATTCCAGCGGCGCGTCGGGGACGGGCGCCTCGGCCTGGGCGGTCTGGACCTCCGGCGCGGCCTCGGCGGCGCGCTGTTCAGGCGCGTTGCTGACGATGGTCACCGGCACCACCGAGCCCACCTTCAGGTCGCGGGTGAAATTCCAGGAGATCAGGAAGGCGCAGGCGATGCTCACATGCAGCAGCAGCGAGCCCAGCATCGCCGGCGAGAGCTCCCGGCGGGTCACGGCGTCTCAGCCTCGCCTTCGGGCGCCGGTTCGGCGGCCTTCTGGCCGGACGACGGCCCGCCGGTGTCGGTGATCAGGTTGATCGCGGTGAAGCCCGAGGTCGACAGCGCCGCCATCACCTGGGCGACCACCGCATAGGCGGCCTTGCCGTCGGCGCGGACATAGACCGGCTTGGCCTTGTCCGCGCCCGCCATCTCGCGAAGCCGGGGGGCGAAGTTGGCGAACTTGATCGGATCCTCGCCGATGTAGATCGAGCCGTCCGCGCGGATCGACACCGCCAGCGGCTCGGACTGGTCCTGCATGGCGCCGGCTTCCGTCTTCGGCAGGTCAACGGGCACGCCCACGGTCAGCAGGGGCGCCGAGATCATGAACACGATCAGCAGCACCAGCATCACGTCCACCAGCGGGGTGACGTTGATCTCCGACAGGGCGCCGCGCCGGCCGCGCCCGCCCCTGCGGCGGCGTCGCGATCCGCCGTGGCCGAAGGCGTCGTTGCCGGAGATCGCCATGTCGCTAGCCCCGTTCCGCCAGCCGGCGCTGGATGGCGGTGGACAGGTCGTCGGCGAAGCTCTCCAGGCGGCCTGAGAACTTGCCCGCGTCGGTCGAGAACTTGTTGAAGGCGATATAGGCCGGGATCGCGGCGATCAGCCCGATGGCGGTGGCGAACAGCGCCTCGGCGATCGAGGGGGCGACGACGGCCAGCGAGGTGTTCTTCTGGATGGCGATCGACTGGAAGGCGTGCATGATCCCCCAGACCGTGCCGAACAGGCCGATGAACGGCGAGGCCGTCGCCACGATGGCCAGCGAGCCCAGCCCCTCCTCGACGCGCGCGCTCTCCCGCGCGATGGCGGCGTCCAGCACCCGGTCGATGCGCTGCACGAGGAACGCCGTCTGGCTGTCGGTGGCGATGCCCTTGGCGCGCGCCTCGCGCCATTCCTTCAGCGCCCCCTGCAGCATCCGGGGCAGCGCGTGCCGGGGCCGTTCGCCAGCGGCTGCGGCCACCTCCTCAAGGCTCTTGCCGGACGCCACCGCGTCCTCGAAGGCGTTGGCTTGGCGGTTGAGGGCGGCGAACCGGAAGCTCTTGTCGATGATCACCGTCCACGACCACAGCGAGGCGCCGGCCAGGCCCAGCATCACCAGCTTCACGACCCAGCTCGCCTCGAGGAACAGGGTGACGAAGTTGAAGCTCGCGGGGGTGACGGCGGCGGGGTCCATGTGGGTCTAGGGCTCCGGGGTCATTGGGCGGTGTTGGTGGCGAATCGCGGTGGCGATCTTAAGGCGCCGCCCCGAACAGCGGCGATAGCGCAGTGACCATTTCGCGTGGCGGCCGCTTCACCCGGCCCGAGAGGTCGATGCAGACCGCCTGGACCTGCGCCGTTGCGATCACGTCGTCGCCCCGGGTGATCCGTTGGCTGACGAACAGCCTGGCCCCGCGCACCGCGTCATAGGTGGTCCGCACCAGCAGCGCGTCGTCGATCCGCGCGGCGCGCCTGAAGTCGAGGGTTATGTGGATGACGCTGAACGCCATCGGCTCGGCCGCCGCCAGCAGGTCCGCGTGCCGGATCCCCGACAGCCGGAAGAAATCGCTCCGCCCCCGCTCGAAGAAACGCAGGTAGTTGGCGTGATAGACCACGCCCGTGAAGTCGGTGTCCTCGTAATAGACCCTGACCGGCAGCACATGCTCCCGGCCCTCCAGCCACCCGGCGGTGGGGGTCTGCCCGCTCATTCGTCGAACAGGTCCCCCGGCGGCGGGTTGACGCCTTTCGGCGCCATCAGCCCCAGGTGCGCATAGGCCTTGGCGCAGGCCATCCGGCCCCGCGGGGTGCGCTGGATGAAGCCCTGCTGCATCAGGAAGGGCTCGATGACGTCCTCCACCGCGTCGCGGGCCTCGGCGATGGCGTAGGCCAGCGTCTCGACGCCCGCCGGGCCCCCGGCGTAGTTCTCGATCAGCGCCCGCAGGTAGCGCCGGTCCAGCGCGTCCAGCCCCATCTCGTCCACGTCCAGGCGGGCCAGCGCGCTGGCGGCGGCCTTGCGGTCGATGCGCTCGCAGCCGTCGGCGCTGGCGAAGTCCCGCACCCGGCGCAGCAGGCGGCCGGCCACCCGGGGCGTGCCGCGCGCCCGCGCCGCGATCTCGGCCGCGCCCTCGACCGCCAGGTTGAGGCCCATCTTCGCCGCTGCCTGGGTCAGCACCGTCGACAGTTCGGCGGGGGTGTAGAACTCCAGCCGGATCGGGATGCCGAACCGGTCGCGCAGCGGCGTCGCCAGCAGGCCCGCGCGCGTCGTGGCCGCCACCAGGGTAAAGGGCGCCAGATCGATGCGGATCGAGCGCGCCGATGGCCCCTCGCCGATCATCAGGTCCAGCACATGGTCCTCCATGGCCGGATAGAGGATCTCCTCGACGATCGAGGGCAGCCGGTGGATCTCGTCGATGAACAGGACGTCGCGGGGCTCCAGGTTGGTGAGGATGGCGGCCAGGTCGCCGGCCTTGGCCAGCACCGGCCCGGACGTGGCGCGGAAATTCACCCCGAGCTCGCGCGCCACGATCTGCGCGAGCGTCGTCTTGCCCAGGCCCGGCGGCCCGAACAGCAGCACATGGTCCAGCGCCTCGGCCCGCGCGCGCGCCGCCTCAATGAACACCCGCAGGTTTCCCTTGGCCTGCGCCTGGCCCACGAACTCGTCCAGCGTCTGGGGCCTGAGCGCCTTGTCCGGCGCCTCGTGCGGAATCTCGTCGGGGGTGACGATGCGGGTCACCGCCCCAGCTCCTGCAGCGCGGCCTTGATCAGCACGCCGGCCTCGGCGTCCTCGCCCAGGCGCAGCGCCGCCTGCTCGACCACGCGCCGCGCGGCGGGCTCGGCGACGCCCAGGCCCATCAGCGCCGCCACCGCCTCGCCGGTCGCCGTGGGCCGGGCCGGCTCGGGGGCCGCGGCCACGCCGGCATGGAAGGCCTGCACGGGCCCGTCGCCGATCGGCTTGTCCTTCAGCTCGGTGACGATGCGCAGCGCCAGTTTCGGCCCGACGCCCTGCGCGCGCGCGACCGCCGCCTGGTCGCCCCGCTGCGCCGCGGCCGAAAGGTCCTGCGGCGCCAGCACGTCCAGCACCGCCAGCGCCGCCTTCGGCCCCACGCCCTGGATGGTCTTCAGCATCACGAAGGCGCGCCGTTCGTTGCGGTCGACGAAGCCGTAGAGCGTCGCCCCGGTCTGCTCGCCCCACTGGCTCTCGATGTGGAGGGTGGCGTTGTCGCCCACCGCCCCCAGCCGCGACAGCGTGCGCGATCCGCAGCGCACCACATAGCCCACCCCGGCCACGTCGATCAACGCCTCTTCCTCGCCGATCTCGGCGACCACGCCCCACAGCCGCCCGATCATCAGCGGTCCTCCAGCGGGCGGATGGATATGTGAATCACGTTCGGCATCTGTTCCAGCATGCCGTAAACCACGCGACTCGGGTGATCAAATCGTGAAGAGGCGAAAGCTCCGCGACGCGGTGTTCGGGAATGCCTCGAGAACACGCGTTAAGGTTGCGTCCGGCCATTCACCACCTTCGTTCACCGCGCCCCATTTCCGGCACGTCTTGCCTGCGATAGCGTCGCCCGGATGGGGACCGCCGAAATGAGCCAGCCGAGCGCCATGCGCGTGCCGCACCCGTGGGCCTACATGGTGCTGTTCCTGCCGTTCGGCATGACGTCGGGCTATGTGGTGGTGACGCTCGCCTACCTGCTCACTAAGGCCGGGGCCAGCGTCGAGGCGGTGGCGGCCCTGGCGGCCGTCAGCATCCTGCCCAGCACCTGGAAAGTGCTCTGGGCGCCGCTGATCGACACCACGCTCACCGCCAAGCGCTGGTACATGATCTCGGTGGCGGTGACCGCGGCCGCGGTGCTGGCGACGGCCTTCCTGCCCTACCGCGTCGACATGCTGCCGGTGTTCACCGCCGCGGCCTTCGCCATCGGCTTCACGGTCACCTTCGCCGCCATGTCCGTCGAGCGGCTGATGGCGCACGCCACCGCCGAGCATCAGAAGGGCCGGGCCGGCGGCTGGTCCCAGGCGGGCAATATCGGCGGCCAGGGCCTGGGCGGGGGCGCGGCGCTGTGGATCGCCCAGCATTCCGGCGTCTCGTGGCTGGCCGGGGCGGCGCTGGCGCTGGCCTGCCTGGCCTCGGCCCTGCCGCTGCTGGGTGTGCACGAGCCTGCGCCCGCCGCCGACGCGCGGCGTTATCTGCGGATCCTCCAGGACTCCGCCATCGACCTGCTGGCCCTGGTCAGGACCCGGCTGGGCGTGATGGCCTGCTTCATCTGCCTGCTGCCGCTGGGCAGCGGCGCGGCGCAGAACCTCTGGGCGGCCATCGCCGGCGACTGGGGCGCGGGCGCCGACGAGGTGGCGCTGGTGGGCGGCGTGCTGAGCGGGGTGGTCTGCGTGGCGGGCGCGATCTTCGGCGGCTACGTCTGCGACCGCGTCGGACGCAAGCGCGGCTATGTGGTCTTCGGCCTCGTCTCGGCCGCGACGGCGCTCGTCATGGCGGCGGGACCCCGCACGCCGCTCGCCTTCATGGCCCTGGCCACCCTTTACAACCTGGTCATCGGCCTCGTGTACGGCGGCTTCTCGGCCGTGACGCTGGAAGCCATCGGCAAGGGCGCGGCGGCCACCAAGTACAACCTGGTGGCCAGCCTCTCGAACATCCCGCTGCTGCTCATGACGCTGGCCGACGGCTGGGCGCACGCGCGCTGGGGTTCGTCCGGCATGCTGGTGTTCGAGGCTGCCATCGGCGTGACGGCCGCGACCGTCTATGGCGTCACGGCCTATGCGACCCGCGGCCTGACCTGGCCCGCGCGGGGCCGCCCCAAACCAGCCTAGGCCGCGCCGCGCAGCAGCCGGGTTTTTCGCGCATGCGCGTGCGCGATCGCCACGGCCAGCGCATCCGCCGCGTCGGTCGTCGTCTGGCCAGCCGTGGGCAGCAGGCGGCGGATCATGAAGCCAACCTGCTCCTTGTCGGCGGCCCCGGTGCCGACCACGGCCTTCTTGACCACGGTCGCGGCGTATTCCGCCACCAGCAGCCCCGCCCGGGCCGGCGCCACGAGCGCCATGGCGCGCGCGTGCCCCAGCTTCAGGGCGGAGGCGGCGTTGTTGTTGATGAAGGTCTCCTCCACCGCCGCCTCGTCGGGCGCGTGCAGGGCGATCACCGCCTCGATGGCTTCGAACAGCACCAGCAGCCGCTCGGAGAAGGGCAGCGTGTCCTTGGGCGCGATCACCCCGTGCGCCACATGGCTGAGCCGCGCACCAGCCACTTCGATCACGCCCCAGCCGGTCCGGCGCAGGCCAGGGTCCAGGCCGAGGATGCGTAGGGGGCGAATCGCGTTCATCATCCGTTCCAGAGTGGCCCAGGCAGGGAAGCGCGGGAAGGGTTGACGAAAGATGACCGGACCCTTGCCCCCGGCGCGCCGTCTTGGCTTGATGGCCCTCCGAACCTCTGGAGGCCCCTCATGATCGCCGTCCGCCGCACAGCGCTCCTCGCCGCCGCCGCCCTGCTCGCCTGCGCCCCCGCCCTCGCCCTCGCCGCCGCCAAGCCTGGCCCCGTCGCCGTCGTCCTCACCGCCGCGCAGGTGAAGGCCCAGATCGTTGGCCACAGGGTGGCCGCTGCCGACGGCGGCATGACCTGGTATTATAACCTCGACGGCAAGTACGACGCCGACGACGGGCGCAACGCCCGCGGCGGGGTCTATCAGGTGCGCCGCGACGGCCGCCTCTGCTGGACCGAGAACAGCGGGATCTCCGGCTGCTTCCAATACTACCGCAAGGCCGGCCGGCTGCAGATGCGCCGCGCCGACCCCGGCCACGCCTACGAGCTGGGCGCGATCAGGGTCGGCCCTCTCTAGTCTCGGGGGACGAACAGACGGCCCGCGACCGGGGCGGGTCGCGGGCCGTGGGCGTCCGCCGCGGGACGGGGAGAGCGCGGCGGGTCCTCGCCAGTCTAGAGCGCGTCAGGGTGAAGTGGATACCGGTTCACCCGTCCGACGCGCTCTAAGCCTTTGAAGATAGACCATTTTCATCCGGTTCAAGTGATTCCACTTGAACCGGAAAGGGTCTAGCGGCGCGAGGCCATCTGGACAGGGTTGGCGGCCTGGCGCTGGGCGAGCTTTTCGTTCACCTCGGCGCGGACGCCGGCGATGCAGGCGGCCCGTTGGGACAGCCCGCGCTCGTCCTGGCAGAACCGGCCGGCGGCGGCGTCGATCCGCTGCTCGTAAACCGCCGCGCCACGGGCGCTGGCCAAGTCAAGGTCGCCGATCCGCACGGAGGCGGCATGGGCGGCGGTGGAGAGCGCGGCCATCGGCAGGGCGGCGAGCGCCAGGGTGGCGAGGCCGGCGATGCGGGCGGTGAAACTGGTCATGATCTTGTCCCTCGATCTGAATGGTGGCGGCGACGTGTTCGCCGTCCGTGATCAAAGGAATACTTTTGGAGACTTCTATAGTCCCGTTAAGCTTGCGTCATGACTTGGAATTCACAAAGTTACCGGGCTTTAATTACCTGAATTTTCGGTAAGCTCGGCTGGTCTCATGGCGTTGCGGGCCCCGCCGGGACCAGGGCCGCCGGAGCCGGAGCCGCCGGCGCCGCGGCGGGCGCCGGAGCCGCGACCCGCCGCACGCTGGTGATCCGGACGGGCTTGACCAGCATCTCGCCCTTCATCGCGCCTTCGCCGCGGTTGGGGTCGGTGCGCCCGCCCAGGATCTTGCGCACCACGTCCATCCCCTCGGTCACGTGCCCGAACGCCGCGAAGCCCGGGTCCTTGGCCGTGGCGTCCAGATAGCTCATCTCGCCCACGCAGATGAACCAGTCGGCCTGGGCGGTGCCGGGCGCGTGCCGGCCCATGGAGATCACCCCGTCCCTGTGCAGGATGCCGGTCTTGGCCGTGCTCTCGTGGGCGATCGGCGGCAGCACCTTCTTGGGATCGTTCTGCAGGCCGCCCTGCACCGTGCCGTAGTCGTTGGCGGCGTAGCCCGGCGGCTTGGAGGCCCGGTAGAAGGTGGCCCCGTCGAAGAGCTTGCGGTCCACGTACTTCAGGAAATTCCGCGCCGTGACCGGAGCCTTGTCGGCGAAGAGCTCGAGCGTGATCGCCCCTTCGCTGGTGTTGATCACCACGAAGGGGTTGGGGTCCTGCGCGGCGGCGGCGGGGCCGGCCAGGGCGAGGGCGCAAAGGGCGAGGAGGATCCGGCGGGTCAGCATGGACGAGAGCTTACCGCCAGAAATGGAACGCCTGCCAGCCGATCCTGAGCGCGTCCATGTCCAGGCCAACCGACCGGCCCAGGGCCGCCGCCCAGCCGAACAGCAGTCCGCTCGCGCCGGGCACGATGAAGATCAGCGCCAGCAGCGCCAGCATGACCAATCCCTCGGCCTTGCGGATCGCGGGCCCCCAGGCCCTGGGAAGGAACGGGCGGATGGCGTTGAAGCCGTCGAGGCCCGGGATCGGCAGCAGGTTGAGGATCAGCGCCATGGCCTGCAGGAAGGCCAGCACCGTCAGGGCCGGGAACAGCATGCCGCGCGCGCCCTGGCCCTCCCAGATATGCAGGGCCAGCGCCAGGATCAGCAGCAGGGCCAGCGTCGCCGCCGGCCCCGCCAGCGAGGCCGCCGCCCGCCAGGCCCGGCTGCGCATCAGGTCGTTGCGCAGATAGACCGCACCGCCCGGAAAGCCGACGCCGCCCAGCGCCAGCGCCAGCAGCGGGATCACCAGGCTGGTGCCCAGGTCGCCGTAGCGGCGCGGGTCGAAGGAGAGGTAGCCCTTGGCCGCCACCGTGTGGTCGCCGGCCAGCCAGGCGACGCCCGCGTGGCTGAACTCGTGGGCCATCACCGTCAGGATCCAGCCTACGAGCACGAACCCGAAGATGACCGGTCCGCTGCCTTGCGTCTGCGCCAGCCAGCCCAGAACAAGCCACAGCACCAGCACCCCCGCGCCCACCAGGTTGTTGGGCGGCTTCGGCGGGGGGTCGGGCGTCGGGGGAACGGCGGTCACGCCGCACATGACCCCTGGCCATGCGCCGGCGCAATCCCGTCCCTGTCAGTCGCTAGAGGAAATCGCCGATGGTCAGCGCGGTGATGCTCTTTCCCACCAGCATCACGGCGACATCCACATGGTCGGTATGGTGGCTGTCGGCGAAGACGAAGGTGTCGCGGCCGACCTGTACGGCCACCACGTCGGTCCGGCCCGTGGCGACCCGGCTGTTGGCCAGGGTGAGCGCGTCGCCATAGCTGTTCGCCGTGGTGGTGTAGAGCAGCCCGTCCACCGGCCGCAGCGGGTCGCCGAACGACAGCTTGTCCTGGCCGTGGGTGAAGTCGGTGATGCGGTCGAGGTCGCCCGCGCCCCGGGGCGCCGGCCCGAACACCTGGAACAGGTCGTTGCCCGGACCGCCGGTCAGCTGGTCGGCGCCCGCGCCGCCGGAGAGGGTGTCGTTTCCGCCGCCGCCGTTCAGGGTGTCGGCGCCGCCCTCGCCGCGCAGCAGGTCGTTCCCGTCGCCGCCGTAGACCAGGTCGGAGCCGCTGTCGCCGGTCAGGGTGTCGGCCCCCTGGCCGCCCGCCAGGGTGTGGGCCGCCAGGTTGGGCGACGGAGAGGTCGCGACCGGCGGAGCCGTGGTGACCGGCGGCGTCACCGGATGCTCGGGCTCATGGCGCTCGACGGCCACCGGCGGCGGCGTCACGGGGGGCGTGACCGGGCGCACGGGCTCGTGGCTGTCGGCGGCGGCCAGCGTCGGTGCGGCGGCCTGTTCGCTCGTGGCGTCGGCCGGTGTCTCGGGTTGGACGAGGGGCGGCGTGGCCGGAGCCGCGTCCAGGCCCCGCATCGCCTCGAGCCAACCGGCGGGCAGGGCGAAGTCCCCCCAGGAGAAGATCGAATCGAAGTTCAGGCCGTCCGGCATCGGGTGTCCCTCCAGGAGCCTTGCGCTCTTGCTGGAGGCGGTTTTGTCAGACGCTGTTCTGCGAATAAAGTTTCACGAAAATGAATGCGTTAAGTTCGATTCACCGAGTTCCTAAAGGCCGGCGCCGAAATCTCCCGGTTGTCGCTCCACATCCTTTGCGCTTGGCTGGGGCCGATCAGGCCGGGGACCAGCGCCATGCGCACGGATATCGAATTCGCCGCCACCGACGGGACCACCCTGCGCGGCTGGCATTATGCCCCGGCCGGCGGCGGGACCCACCCGACCATCGTCATAGCGCATGGCTTCGCGGCGGTGAAGGAGATGTACCTCGACGCCTTCGGCGAGGCGTTCGCGGCCGCCGGCTTCGCCAGCGTGATCTACGACAACCGCAATTTCGGGGCGAGCGACGGCCTGCCCCGCCAGGAGATCGACCCCTGGCTGCAGGTGCGAGACTATTCCGACGCCATCACCTTCGCGCGCGGCCTTCCCGGGACCGACCCCGACCGGATCGGCGTCTGGGGATCCAGCTACTCCGGCGGTCACGTCCTGGTGGTTGCGGCGATCGACAAGCGGGTGAGATGCGTGGTCTCCCAGGTGCCGGCGGTCAGCGGCTGGGAGAATTTCCGCCGGCTGGTCAGGGCCGACGCGCTGGGGTCGCTCGAGGCGCTCTTCGCCGAGGATCGCCGGGCGCGGGCGGCGGGCGGCGCGCCCATGACCCTGCCGGTGGTGGCCGAGGACCCCCAGGCGAGCTCGGCCCTGCCCACCGCCGACTCCTGGGCGTTCTTCAGCCAGGCCCATGCCGGCCGGGCGCCCGCCTGGAAGAACGAGGTGACGGTGCGGACCCTGGAATACGGCTTCGGCTACGACCCCGGCGCCTACATCGGCCGGATCAGCCCCACGCCGCTCTTGATGATCGTGGCGCTGGATGACTGCGTCGCGGTCACCGACCTGGCGATCAAGGCCTACGAGAACGCCTTCGAGCCCAAGAAGCTCGTCCTGCTGCCCGGCGGCCACTTCGACCCCTATGTGGAGAAGTTCGCGCCGTCATCCGCCGCCGCCATCGCCTGGTTCAAGGCGCACCTGGGCGGCTGAGCGGCCGCGGGCGCCCACGAAAAAGGGCCAGCTCCCTCGCGGAAACCGGCCCCTTTGGTTCGTCAACGTAACCCCGAAGGGTCAGCTGTCCTTAGGCGCTTTGCAGCTGGCCCGCGGACATCTTGCCGTTGCGCGGGTCCTTTTCGAGCTCGTAGCTGAGCTTCTGACCTTCCGTCAGCGACGCGAGATTCGCGCGCTCGACCGCCGAGATGTGCACGAACACGTCTTGGCCGCCGTCATCGGGCTGGATGAAACCAAAGCCTTTTTGGCCGTTGAACCACTTCACGACACCAGTCGCCATATCAGTATCCCTTCCGGGTCTAAGTATTCACGCGCCCAAAGTGGGCGGCGAGATCAAAATTTCGGAGAGGGTCGTGGGCAGTTCCGGCGCCCGAACCGTGGATCGGGGATGGAGAGCAGGCGAGCCAAAACGATTTTCGATGCCCGCATCTTTCCATGATCTCGGGCAAGAGACAAGGGAAATCGCCGTCATTTGATGCAAAGTGGGGGACAAGAGCCTCATTTACATGTAGAAAACTGTCATCTTAACCAGAACCTGCGCGCGCCTGTTCTGCGCGCCTCGACGAGGACCCCATATCATGGCCATACGCGGCGCAGCCGATCGCGAGACCGTCACCGTGGCCCGTCACGAAGGCCGTTGGGCCGTCGAACACCACGGCGAATTCTTCGATCACACCAGCGACAAGGAAGAGGCCAAGGCCGCGGCCAACAAGCGCGCCCGCAGCCTGCAGGATTCCGGTCGTCCCTGCCAGGTTCGCGTCAGTGGCGAACACGGCTTCTTCGCGGACGCTTGATCATGGCCCTGCCCGGACAAAAACCCTCCCGCCGTCGCGGCTCCGCGGCGGAGGAGATGAAGCTGCTCATCGACCAGGCCGACGCCGACGGCGTGGCCCGCAAGATGATGGTGCTCAGGATGACGCTGCGTGACGTCTCCGAGCTCAAGCGCGACCCCAAGGTCGCCATGGAAGACATCGCCTATAAGGACGGCCAGATGCGCTACCTGGGCGTCCCCGTGGCCCAGGGCGGCGTCACCCAGAGCACGCTGGACACCTCCGGGCGGCCGGTCGACCTGCCGGTCGAGGTGGTGACCAAGCCCAAGAAGGCGGCCAAGGCCAAGGTGGCGAAAGAACCCAAGCCGCCGAAGGAGCCGAAGGCCCCCAAGGAGCCCAAGGCCGCGAAAGCCCCCAAGGCCAAGGCCGCCGCCGAACCCGCCACCGTCGAGTAGACGGGGCCCGGCTCTTCCCCGCCCGCATGGATCCGGAACGCGACCCCAAGACCGAGGCCCGCCAGAAGCTGATCGGGCGGGCCTTCGTGATCCTGTTCGTCCTGCTCCTGCTGGCCTACATCGTCCCCACCCTGATCAACCGCTGAAACCAGGTCCTCCCCCGCGCGCGGGGAGGAGTCAGCGAAGCTGACGGAGGGGGCGCAGCCGGCGCAAGGCGGTTGCCAGTCCGCTCCTTCACGCCGTGGTCTCCCTCCCCCGAAATCGGAGAGGAACGTCACTTCGCCTCGGCCACCGCCTTCATGGCGGCCAGCATGCCGGTGAACTGAGCCGTGCGCGCGGCGCGGTCGGCGGCCTTGTCGGCGGGTTCGTGCTTGGGCAGCGCGTCGGCGTCGTAGACCACCGTGTAGTGAAGCGTCGAATGCCCCTTGTCGACGGGTCGGATCTCCACCGTGCCGTGGTAGTCGATCGGCGATTTCGGCTGGGTGTAGGTGTAGGACCAGGTGGTCTGGGCCACCAACAGCTCGTCGACACGGTCGGCGAGCCGGCGCACCGCCCCCACCTGGCCGTCCTTGCCGGAGGTGATCACGCAGCTGACCTTGGCCACCTTGCCCAGCGCGCAGAAGCTGGAGATCCTCGGCCACGCCGCCTGGGCCGGGGCGTTGACCGTGGTCTCGATCGGAACGGTCACATAGTCGGCGGCCCGCGCGGCCCCGGCCGACAGGGCGAGCGCGGCCAGCGCGGCCGAGGCGAGTTTCAATGTCATGGTGTGCGTTCCCCCGGGGTTGTTATCCAGAGCTTGCCCCGGCCGCCCGCAAAAGAAAACGCCCGCCCGGTTTCCCTGGGCGGGCGTTTCCCTGGAGAGGCGTGACGCGCCTTAGATTTCTTCGTTGATCAGGGCGACCTGATAGAAGCCGTTCGACTGCAGGGTGTTCATCACCGTCATGAAGTCCCCGTAGCGGACCTGCTTGTCGGCGCGGATATAGACCCGCTGCGAGGTCGGCGGCAGGCTGGGGTCGTCCTTGGCCAGCACCACCGACAGGTCGGCCGGCAGCGACTCGATCCGGGTCGCCTGCTCGCCGATGAACAGGCCGCCGCCCGCCTGGATGTTGATCAGGATCGGCTCCTTCGGCTTCGAGCCCGGAGGCGGCGGGATCGCCGGCGGCAGGTCGAGCTTGATCGACACCGTCGCGGCGGGGATCGCCACCATGAAGATGATGAGAAGCACCAGCATCACGTCCACGAAGGGCGTGACGTTGATGTCGCTGTTCTGGCCAAGGTCGAAGCGTCCGCCGCCCCCGCCACCCAGCTTTGCACCCATATTGAAGTTCCTTCCCTGGAGCCCTCGGTGGGGCCCTTTCTAGAGTCCGCTGACCATTGGCAAGCCGCCAACGCCTTGTAAAGCCGAAAGCCCCGCCTGGGCTTCCGTTTGTCGGCGTCGGGGGTTAGGGGCAGGCATGCACCAGTCCTTCGACGCCTATGTCACCGCGGCCCTGTTCGACGCCGACGGCAAAGCCTGCTTCGCGCTCGGCGACGGGACCGTGCGGTTCGAGCAGGGCGAAACCGTGGCCGCCCACGACGGCGCCATCCTGTCGGCGGCCCTGCATCCCTCGGGCGCGGGCCTGGTCACCGGCGGGGACGACGGACGGCTGGTCTGGGCGCGGCCGTCCGGCGCCGAGGAGATCGCCCGGGTCACGGGCCGCTGGATCGACGCCGTCGCCGCCAGCACCGAATCCGGCCTGATCGCGTTCGCCGCCGGCCGCGAGCTGCACGTGCGCGACGTGAAGGACCCCGCCTTCGCCCGGCGCTTCGAGCACGAGAAGTCGGTGGCCCATATCGCCCTCGACCCCAAGGGCCGCCGAATCGCCGCGGCCACCTACGGCGGAGCCTGGCTGTGGTACGCCCGCATCGAGAGCCAGAAACCCGTCAAGCTCGCCTGGGCCGGCAGCCACGTGCTCACCGCCTGGAGCCCGGACGGCAAGTTCCTGATCAGCGCCATGCAGGAAAACCAGCTGCATGGCTGGCGCGTGGCCGACGAGAAGAACATGCGGATGGGCGGCTATCCCGCCAAGGTGAAGAGCATGGCGTTCCTGGCCAAGGGGGCGCTGCTGGCGACCGCCGGGGCCAACGGCGCGGTGATCTGGCCGTTCGCGGGCTCCACCGGCCCCATGGGCAAGCAGGCCGCCGAGGTCGGCTACGACGAGGCCGCGATGGTGGTGCGGGTGGCCGGCGCGCCGGGCCTCAACGGGCTGGCCGCCGGGCTCGACGACGGACGGGTCTGGGCCTGCGACTTGGCGGGCCGCCAGATCATCCCGCTCAAGGCCGAGAAGGGTCCCCCCATCTCGGCCCTGGCCATTACGCCTGACGCCCGCCGCGTCGCCTGGGGCGACGAGGACGGAAACGCCGGAGTGGCGGAGATCGGCTAACCGACCCCCTCCGGTACGCCGTCCTTGGCCGGCGGGGGCGCGCAATGGCCGGCCCGGGCCTGGATCACATAGAAGAGCGCGCGTTCGCGGGTGAAGGTGTTGTGCTCCGCCAGCGGCGTGGTGGTCTCGCCGGTGATCACGCTGGCCGCCTCGCCGCCGCCGCCCGGCTGGGCCAGCGCCTGCTGGTTCCAGCGCGCCAGCGGGGCGTTGCAGGCGGTGACCGCGGCCCCCGCCACCAGCTCGGCGTCGTCGCGCGAGCCCGCCAGGCTGTAGGCCCAGCGGCGCACGCATTCGTCCACCGGACCCGCCCCGCCGTCGGCGGCGATCACCGCCGGCGTCCGGGCCTGTTTGAAGCTGCTGCAGATATTGCCGTTGGCCGCCTGGCCGTGGCGCCCCTCGCAGGCGCTGAGCCCAAGGGCGGCCACGGCCAGCGCCGCCGGCAGGAAGGATCGCATCACGCCCGCGTCCTAACGCGTGACCGCGTTGCCATAGCGGTCGTAATAGACCCGCGTGGGCGCCGCCGCGTAGCGGTGATTGCGGTTGGAGGCGCGGTAATAGGCCCGGCTCGAGGTGCGGCAGCCGGAGCGCCCGATCTCGTGGCCGACCACGGCGCCGCCGATCCCGCCGATCACCGCCCCGCCGCCGCCGTGCGACACCGCGTTGCCCAGCAGGGCCCCGCCGACGCCGCCCAGGACGGTCCCGGTGGTCTTGCGGCTGTGGCACGAGGCGTCGGCCGAAGTCGGGCCGGCGATCATCGGCAGGGCGGCGAGCGCCGCGATGGCCGTCATGGTGAGGGTCTTGCGCATGGTGATATATCTCGATTCCTGATGTCCCACCGCACACAACGCGCAAGTCTGTGTCGGGATGCAGACACAAGCTGAGCCGCGACCTTATGGCGCGACTTGACGATCCCGGCGGCGCACCGCCTCCTGGCGCGAGACCCCAGGCAAGGACGCCCCGCTTGAGCAGACGGCCAAAGCCGCCCCGCACGCGGCCGGCGCGCGCCCAGCCGCGCCGCAACCTGATCGGCCGCCTGTTCGGCGCGCTCTTGTGGCTGATCCTGATCGTCGGCTTCGTGGGGCCCGTGGCGGTGGTGGTGGTCTACCGCTTCGTTCCGCCGCCGATGACCTGGCTGATGGTCCAGCGGATGGTCGAGGGGCGCGGGTTCGACCGTCAGTGGGTGCCGCTGAAGTCCATCTCCCCCACCCTCGTGCGCGCGGTCATCGCCGCCGAGGACGCCCGCTTCTGCCAGCACCACGGCTTCGACTTCGACGCGATCAGGAAGGCGATGGCGGCCAACGAATCCGGCCGGCGCCTGCGCGGCGGGTCGACAATCTCGCAGCAGACCGCCAAGAACGTCTTCCTCTGGCCGCAGCGCGACTGGGTCAGGAAGGGCCTGGAGACCTGGTTCACCGCGCTGATCGAGGTGATCTGGGGCAAGCCCCGGATCATGGAGGTCTATCTGAATTCCATCGAATGGGGCCCCGGCGTCTATGGCGCCCAGGCCGCGGCGCGGCGCAACTTCAACACCACGGCCGCCGAACTTTCCTCGGCCCAGGCCGCCCGGCTGGCCGCCATCGTGCCCAAGCCGCTGGCCTGGAAGGCTGCCAGGCCGGGCCCCTACATCAAGCGACGCTCAGGCAAGATCGGAGCCGCCGCGGGCACGGTGCGCCGCGACGGCCTTGCCGATTGCGTGCTGTAGATCAGGCGAAGCTGGCCGCCACGTGACGCCGGCGGCGCATCACCGCGCCCAGGCCGCCGAAGCCCACCAGCATCAGCGCCCAGGTCGCGGGTTCCGGCACCGCGCCGCCGCCGCCCGTCTCCGGCGTTCCGATCTGATAGCCGACGAACCGGTCGCCGCTGTCGTTGACGACGAAGAAGTAGCCGTTCGCGTAGGACTGGCTGAAATGGCTCTCGAAGCCGGTGGCCGCCCCGTCCAGGCTGGTCTGGTCGACCAGGTCGCCGGTCGACAGGCTGTAGGCCGACAGCGTGCCGTCGGCGTAGTTCAGCGCATAGTTCCCGAAGATCGAGACGCCACGGCCTTGCGGATAGCTGGCGGAGAACCCGCCGCCCAGCACGACAGACCCGGTCGAAACCCCGGCCAGGTTCCAGAACTGCAGGGTCCCGTCGTCGTTGGCGACATAGTGCGTGCCGCTGGAGTCCAGCACCACCTGCGACTGGTCGTTCGACAGGCCGTCCAGGCTGGCCACGGCCGTGAAATTGCCGAAGCTGGTCTGCTCGTAGATCGTGTTGTTGTTGTAGCCGCGAGCATAGACGTCGCCGCTGGCGTCGGTGAACACCGAGCGGAAATCGATGCCGGGCGAGGGCGAGGTGGAATTGGTGATGGCGCCGCTGGAGTCGGTCTGGACGATCGGGCTGGCCGAATTGCCGCCATAGACCAGATAGTACGAACCCCCCGAATAGGCCGCGCCCGCGGCCGTGGAGTCGGTGGTGCCGTTGAGCGTCAGCGAGCTTGAATAGGACGTAGCGCCGAAGACCGGGCCGGCGGCGGCCGGGGCCGCGGCGATGGCGGCAAGGGCGCCGCAGGCCAGCGCAAGCTTGAGTGAAAGACGCATACTTCCGAACCCCCTCGGATTGAACTCGCCACGGCAAAGGTTGTGGCCACAGCCTGTTGCCATCGTTTCGCGCCTGGCGCCCGGGGCTTCACCCTGGACGCGAATTTGACGCCTGAGGGGCGAATGGACCCTAAAGGACCGTCGCCGGATCCGCCGGATCGTGCGTATGGCCAGCCAGTTTCATGGCCTTGCGATAGGCCGGGCGCGCGCTGATCCGCGCCAGCCAGGCCCGCGTCGCCGGATAGGCCGAGATATCCAGCGGCGCGAACGACCGCATGGTCCCGAAGGGGAAGTGCAGCAGTATGTCGGCGGCGGTGAACGTCTCGCCGGCCAGCCAGGGCGCCGCCGCCAGCCGGGCCTCGATCATCTTCAGGTGGCGCTCGAAGCGCTCCTGCATCATGGCCGACGCGGGGCCGGCCGGACCCGCCATCCGCTGCAACGCCATCTGCATCATCATCTGCGGCATCAGGCCGGCGTTGGCGTAGTGGAACCAGTAGACGTAGTCGGCATAGCCCGGCGCGCCCGGCGCCACGCGCAGCTTGCCCTCGCCATGGAGGTCCAGGATGTAGCTGAAGATCGCCAGGGATTCGGCCATGGTCACCGCCCCGTCCTGGATCACCGGCGCCGCGCCGATCGGATGCAGCTCGCGGAACACCGGATGGGCCAGCCGGGTCTGCGGGTCGCGCGGATAGCTCTTCAGCTCATAGGGCAGGCCCAGCTCCTCCATCAGCCAGATGACCCGTTCCGACTGGGAAACCAGCAGATGGTGGATGGTGATCATGGTGGCTCTCTCCGGGGACCGCCCTGCAGGGCGCGAGGGAATTAGCCCCGGTCGCGGCGGTCGGGTCCAGGCGAACAAACCGGGATCATCTTCCCCACGACGGATGGAATCGCCATCTCGCGCGTTATCCCTCCATGACCGAAGCAGAAATCAACATCATCATCGGCCGCCGTATACGGCTCCGGCGGCGCGACACCGACATGACCATGCGCGACCTGGGCCTCAAATGCGGGGTCAGCTTCCAGCAGGTCCAGAAGCATGAGGTCGGCGCCGCGGCCCTTACGGTTCCACGCCTTGTCGCCTTCGCCCACGTGCTGAATACGCGGCCCGAAAGCTTCCTAGAGGGACTGACCGAGGCCGACCTGGGCTGGACCCCGAAGCAGGCCCGGGCCTAGCTCAGCGCCAGCCCTGCGCCCGGCGCGGCTCGGTGGCTTCGAAGGCTCGCAGCGCCGCCGGCGTCATCTCGGTGTCGAGCCCGCCGGAGTCTGAGAAGCTTGCCCGCTGCCGCGCCTCGCAGTTGGCCGCCAGTTCCAGCCAGTCCTGCCGCTCCCGCCGCAGCCGTTGGCGCGTGCGCGGATCCTGCGCCAGGGCCAGCAGCCGGTCGCAGCGTTGCGCATGTTCGCGATATTGTTCCGCTTTTGACATGTTTCGGTTCCTCCTACCCCAGGGGGAACATTGCTCGGTGAACCCTGTCACGGTCGGGAGGCGGATCGGCGGCGCACATTGACCGGGCGCCCGCCCAGGGGTCACGTCCTGGTTGTCTTCGCCCGGAATTCAGGCAGATCGGGCGGCGGGAAGGCTTCTGGGACGCGACGCGCTGTCAATCGCGCGGAAGCGGATCAGGCTTCGGCCATGGCATACGCAACCCTCTACTGTCTCGACACCGCCCGAAACATTCAGCGCACCCAGCTGCTGAACGCGGACCCGGCGCGCCTGCAGGCGCTCGCCGAAACCTGCCTGACCGAGTTTCCCGTCGTCGAGGTCTGGCAAGGCCGCGCCTGCGCGCTCCGCCTGACCAAGGACTCCCGGCCCGAAGGCATGCCCCAGCCCTGACCGGCGACGGGCGTCCGCCTAGACCCTTTCCGGCTCAAGTGGAATCACTTGAACCGGATGAAAAGGGTCTATCTTCAAATGTTTAGAGTGCGTCGGACGGGTGTGCCGGTATCCACTTCACCCTGACGCGCTCTAAGGTTCGAGTTCGACCCGAGGCGGCGCGGCGGGCGGCGCGGCCAGGCTGAACAGGGCGCTGGGCGAACCGAACAGCAGCAGGAACAACAGCATCTGGAAACTCCTGGCCGGGGACCGGCGCATCGACCCGGGCTCAATGCCGGAGAGGCGTGGCGGTTCCGACCGGACAGTCGGCGCCTGAGTCCCCCGCCGCGTCCACCCCTGGCGGTCAAGGTCCCGGCGCGCCCGGCGTCTCCAGCGCCCGGGGCCGCGGCAGGATGACGAACCCGCCCTCCGTCTCCGGATCCTCCAGCAGCGCCTTGCCCGGCCCGTCCAGCCTCAGCCACGCCACCCCCTGCGCCAGGGTCAGCACCCGGGCCTGACGGTGGTGCAGGGGCTGGCCGGTATCGGCCATCGGCGCGGAGAACGCCTGGCCGGCCGGCCCGGTGACGATGGCGAAGCTCTCCACGGGCCCCTCGTGGTCGCTCGGCCGGCAGCTGTCCCAGACGCCAGCGAAGTACCGCACCCGGTCGAGCGCGTCGCGGGGCGTCCAGCTCACCTCCCAGCGGCGCTTCGGCGTCCCTTTCCGCCAGCCGGGCGGGGTGTCGTATTCGATGAAGCTGGTCAGCGGGACCAGGCAACGCCGCCGCCGATAGGCCTCGCGGAACGCCGGCGTCGTATCCAGGGTCTCCAGGCGGGCGTTGGTGCAGAGCGCCTTCCAGGCCCCGAGCGGTCCCCGGTGGAAATGCGGCGCCAGCCACCACCGCCGCTCCACGCCCTCCAGCCCCGCCATGGGGTCGCGCGGGTCGAGCGCCCGGATCATCGCCGCCCGCTCGGTCGGCCGGATCGCCTGGTCCGCCGGCCGGTTCGGCTCGGCGTCGGTCCATTTCAGCGGGATCTTGATCTGCGCGAACTGGTCCCAGTATTCGCCCCGCTTCACCCGGTGTTGGTATTCGTTGCACATGCGCGGCGGCCTCGGACGAACCCCCGTCTAATCGCCCGCGGCGAGCCGGCAAGGCAAGCGCCGCACGCAAAAGCCCCCTCGCCGTCACGAACCCGCCACGTCGCGGGTCTACACTGCCCCGACGAGAACGCCCATCAGGGAGACCGTCATGAGCTTCACCATCGTTGTAAGGGCCGACCAGGACGGCTGGCGGCTCGAGGGCGACACCGTGGAAAGCGGGATGATGTTCCGCAGCGGCGCCGACGCCGAGATCGCCGCCCGCTCGCTGGCCGAACACTACGCCGATGCCGGCCAGCCCACGGAGATCGAGGTCTTCCTCAGGGACGGCAGCCTGGCCGGCCGCTACGTCAGCGTCCCCGACCTGTCGAATCTGGACGAGGGCTGATCGCCGGTCAGGATGCGGCCCTGGGCCGCATCACCAGCCAGGGCGTCGGCTTGAAGCGCCATTCCCACACCGCCAGCAGTTGATCCAGGTGGCCCAGCGCCGCCAGCCAGTCGGGCAGGTCGGCAGCCTTGCCCTGCTGGTCGACGCGGAGGATTTCGTGGGTGGGCGTGAAGCGCTCGACGAGCGTATCGAGCGCACCGGCCCGCCAGACGTCGTGGGTCTCGACGATCAGGCTCATCTGGGCCAGCGCCGGGCTCAGCGCCGGCTGCAGCACGTCCAGCTCCGCGCCCTCGGCGTCGACCATCACCAGGACGCGGCGCCCGGCGAAGGCCTCAAAGTCCTCCGGTTTGAATTCCTCGCCGATGATCACCCGTTCGGCGACTCCGTTGCCGGCGGCCAGCGCCGCGCAGGCCTGCCGGGCCTTGGGGTCGATATCGTGGGCGTGCACCGTCACCCGCGGCAGCATGCGGGCCAGCCCCACCGCGTAGTAGCCCTCCGCGCAGCCCACATCGATGATCACGTCCACCCCCGCCTCGGCGATGGCGGCGATATGCGGATGCAGCTCTGACTCATAGGCGCCCAGCAGCCGCGCCATCAGCGCGCCCTCCGTGGCCGCGCTGTAGGTCATGCCGGCGAAGATCCCGCCCCAAACCACCGGCCCGTGCCGGCCGAGATAGGTCTGCGCCAGCACCTGCGAGCGCCATTTCGCCAGGTAGCGCAGCAGCGATTCCAGGTGGGACATCTGCGTCGGCGCGGGCCAGGCGGCGACGGTCTTGCGGATATTCTGGGTGGCCGCAGCCGTCAGCGGTCCGGCCATGGCTGTGGCTCTCCTGCGGAATCAGACGGGAACGCTTATGGGCCCTTGGGCGGGCCGCCCGCAACGCCCGCGCCCGACCCGAGCACGCCTGACAGCCGATCCACCAGCGCGCCGGCGTCCTTCAGCTCGCACTCCCACAGGGTCTCGACCCGCCAGCCCAGCGCCGACAGCGACGCCTGGCTCGCCTGGTCGCGGGCCCGGTTGCGGGCGACCTTGCCCACCCAGTAGTCGCGGTTGGCCTTGGGCACGCGTGCGCCCCGCGCGCAGTCGTGCCCGTGCCAGAAGCACCCGTGGACGAACAGCGCCAGCCGACGCCCCGGCATGACGATGTCGGGCTTCCCCGGCAGGTCGGCGCGATGCAGCCGATAGCGCGCGCCCAGTCCCGTCAGCGCCTTGCGCACGGCAAGCTCCGGCGTGGTGTCCTTGCCCTTCACCCGGCGCATCACCGCCGAGCGCTTCTCCGGCGGATAGACGTCGGTCATGGAAACCTCCTCGCCCCGGCGAAGTGGAGAGGGAGAGGAACTAGAGCCCTTCGAACAGCGCCGTGGAGACGTAGCGTTCGGCGAAGCTCGGGATGATGGCGACGATCAGCTTGCCGGCCATGTCGTCGCGGCCGGCGACGTCGAAGGCCGCGGTGAGCGCCGCGCCGGACGAGATGCCGACGGGGATGCCCTCCTCGGCGGCCACGCGCCTGGCCATGGCGAAGCTGTCCTCGCTGGAGACCTGGACGATCTCGTCGATCACCCCCCGGTCGAGGATCGAGGGCACGAAGCCCGCGCCGATGCCCTGGATCTTGTGCGGCCCGGGCTGCCCGCCCGACAGCACCGGCGAGCTCTCCGGCTCCACCGCCACCATCCGCAGCGAGGGCTTGCGGGCCTTCAGCACCTGGCCGATGCCGGTGATGGTGCCGCCGGTGCCGACGCCGGAGATCACCGCGTCCACCCGGCCGTCGGTGTCGTTCCAGATCTCCTCGGCGGTGGAGACCCGGTGGATCAGCGGGTTGGCCACATTGTCGAACTGCTGCGGCATCACCGCGCCCGGGTGGGCCTCGACGATCTCCTTGGCGCGGGCGACCGCGCCCGCCATGCCGCGCTCGGCCGGGGTCAGTTCCAGCTTGGCGCCCAGGATCAGCAGCATCTTGCGCCGCTCGATGGACATGCTCTCCGGCATCACCAGCGTCAGCCTGTACCCCTTGGCGGCGGCCACGAAGGCCAGCGCGATGCCGGTGTTGCCGCTGGTCGGCTCGACGATCATGCCGCCCGGCTTCAGCACCCCCTTGGCCTCGAGGTACTCGATCATCGCGACCCCGATGCGGTCCTTCACCGAGCCTATCGGGTTGAAGAACTCCAGCTTCGCCACGACCTCGCCCTTGGGCTTCAGCGCCGCGGTCAGGCGCGGCAGGCGCACGAGCGGCGTGTCGCCGATGGTGTCGAGGATCGAGTCGAAGATCTTGCCTCGCCCGGCCCGCCGGTAGCGGGCGGCGTCATAGATTTTGTCGGGTGTGGAGTCCGCCATGGCGGGACCTTTCGCGGGTGGGCGGCCCCTGGCCGGGCGCGCCTTGTCCAGGCGAACCTACGGCTTCCTGGGCGCCTTGGTAAGAGCCCCGTAGCTAAGCGCTTCGATAGGAAATCTGGGCCATGCCCAGCAGCGGTTCCAGGAGCTCCCGCGCCAGCCAGCGCACCACCGGCGCCGCCACCCCGTCGCCGGTCACATGCAGGGCCGAGGTCGCCGCCTTGGGCAGCCGGTAGCTGTCCGGCAGGCCCATCAGCCGGGCCGCCTCGCGCGGCCTGAGCAGCCGGGTCCGGACGCATCCGCCCTCCACGACGACGATCACCTGGCGCGAGGAGCCGCCGCGCGGCGTGCGCAGGCAGCCGGCCAGGCCATCGAAGCGCACCTCGGCGCGCTGGGTCTTGGCGCCGGCCTCGACGCGCATGCGGCGGTAGACCGCCCCCACGATCCGCTCGCCCCGGTCGCGGCAGACCTCCAGCTTCGCCCGGTGCAGGGGGGCCATCATGGCCAGCCACTGGGCGGTGCGCTCCGGCGTGTGCCAGGCGACGGCGGCGTCGTCCTCCAGCAGGGCGGCGAGATCGAGATTCCGGGCCGGCGGCGCATCCAGCGCCCACCAGATCCAGCGCTCCGCCAGGTGCGGCGGCAGCCGTTCGGCGGCCGCCCGCACCGCGCGGGTCTGATAGCGGCTCCCGCCCACGAGGCCGGGCGCGGGCGGGCTCCGCGTGGCGATGACGAACACCCGGGGCCGCGACTGGGGCAGGAAGTCCGCCGCGTCGATCTCCAGCGCCCCGAAGCCATAGCCCTGGCCGGCCAGGGCCTCGCCCAACGCCGTGAAATCGGCCCCGCCGTTGGAGCTCAGCAGGCCGCTGACGTTCTCGATCACCAGGACCTGCGGCGCCCGGCCCTCGGCGGCCAGGCCCTCGATCAGCGCCCAGAACCCGAAGAACGCCGAGGAGCGGCCGCCCGCCAGCCCGGCGCGCCCGCCCGCCAGGCTGAAGTCCTGGCAAGGGCTGGAGGCCCAGGCGAGATCGGCCTGTCCCGGCAGGTCCGCCGCGCCCAGCGCCCAAACGTCGCCGGCCCGGAAGTCATCGGCCGGATGGTTGTCGCGATAGGTGGCGGCCTTCACCGGGTCGAAGTCGTTGGCGAACAGGCAGGTCCAGCCCGCGCCCAGCCCCAGGCGGGCCATGCCGCCCCCGGCGAAGAATTCGTAGAAGGTCAGGGCGGGCCGCGTCACAGGCCATAGCCTAGCCTGATTTGCGCCCTATACACTGCCCAGGCGCCCGCCTTCGCGGCCGCGATCGGATCGGGATGGCCTATGCGCGCGCTGATGTTGACGGCGATGTTGACGGCGATCCTGGCGCAGGGCGCCTGCGGCCCGAAGCCGGAGCCCGCGCCGGCGAAACCAAAGCCCGTGGTCAGCGACTTCAGCCAGGACATGGACGCCAAGGGGACTGAGCCCTTCTGGTCGATGAAGATCCGCGGGACCCAGTTCACCATCACCCGGCCGGACCATCCCGAGATCACCGCCACCGCCCCCGGCGCGACCATCGTCTCCGGCCAGGCGACCTGGAACGCCCAGACCGCCGACGGCCGGCCGCTCACCGTCAAGCTCTATGTCTCGACGTGCCAGAACGGCATGGCCTACACGGTCTATCCGCTGGCCGCCGAGGTGGTCCTGCCCGGCGAGAGCTCGCTCAGCGGATGCGCCTACAAGACCGCCCAGGCCCCACGGGCCCCCACCCGCTAGCGCCGGGCGACCTCCAGGATGTCGATCTGCGACTTCGGATCGGCGGCGGTCCGATGGTGCGGCCCGGGGATCAGGAAGCCCACGACGACGGCGGCCAGCGCCAACGCGGCTAGAAGCGCTCTTTGCGCCATGACGTTGGGGCCCCTCAGCCGTTCATCACGTGGGCCATGGTCTAGCTTGGCAAACTTAAGGGCGGCGGAACAAACAGGCTGAATCGATGGTGTACGCGACTAGGCCGGACCCCGAGTCGGTCCCATAAGGGGGCCATGCAGTCCGCCGTCGCCGAGCTTGACGCCACGCCCCTCGACCGGGCGCGGGATATCCTGCGCCGCACCTTCGGCCACGCCGAGTTCCGGGGCCTGCAGGCGCCGGTGATCGCCGAGGTGCTGGCCGGCCGCAGCGCCATGGCCGTGTTGCCGACCGGCGGCGGCAAGAGCCTCTGCTACCAGATCCCCAGCATGATGCGCCCGGGCCTGGGCCTGGTGGTCTCGCCGCTGATCGCCCTGATGACCGACCAGGTGGCGGCCATGCAGCAGTCGGGCGTCGCGGCCGCCCGTCTGGATTCCAACATCGACCCCGCCGAGAAGGGCGAGATCTGGCGCCGCATCGAGGCCGGCGAGCTCGACCTGCTCTACGTCTCCCCCGAAGGCCTGATGGCCCCCTGGATGCTGGAGCGGCTCGCCCAAGTCCCGCTGGCGCTGATCGCCATCGACGAGGCCCACTGCGTCAGCCAGTGGGGCCACGATTTCCGCCCCGACTACCGCCTGCTGGGCCGGCTGGCCGACATCTTCCCGAAGGTCCCGAGGCTCGCGGTCACCGCCACCGCCGACGCCCGGACCCGCGACGACATCCGCGCGGAACTGCGGCTCACCGACTCCGCCGAATTCGTGGCCAGCTTCGCCCGGCCCGAGCTGATCCTCTCGGCCGAACGCAAGCGCGGCGCGGGCCACAAGCGGGTGGTCGAACTGGTCACCGCCCGGCCCGGCCGCTCCGGCGTGGTCTATGCCGGCTCGCGCGACAACACCGAGAAACTCGCCCAGGCGCTCCGCGACGAGGGCGTCCCGGCGCTCGCCTACCACGCGGGCCTGGAGCGCCAGCTACGCATCGACCGGCTGGAGCAGTTCCTGCAGGCCGACGCCGCGGTGATGGTGGCGACCATCGCCTTCGGCATGGGGGTCGACAAGCCCGACGTCCGCTTCGTGATCCACGCCGACCCGCCGGCCTCCATCGAGGCCTACTGGCAGGAGATCGGCCGGGCCGGCCGCGACGGCGACCCGGCCGAGGGCATCACCCTCTACGGCTCCGCCGACATGGCCTGGGCGCTGCGCCGCACGGCCGAGCGCGACGTGGACGAGGCCGTCAAGCAGGTCCAGGTCCGCAAGGTCCGCCAGCTCTACACCCTGCTCGACGGCACGGGCTGCCGGGCCGCCGCCGTGCGCCGCTACTTCGGCGAGGAAGGCGTCGAGGCCTGCGGCCAGTGCGACCTCTGCACCGGCGCGGTGGAGACCACCGACGCCACCCAGCAGGCCCAGAAGGCGCTCTCGGCCGCCGTCCGGCTGGGCGGCCGCTATGGGCGAGGCCGCCTCGTCGACCACCTGCTGGGCAAGACCAAGGACGTCAGCGACCACGAGGCCGCGCTCTCCACCTGGGGGATCGGCCCGGAGTTCAGCCAGGCCGCCTGGCGCGACCTCACCGATCAACTGCTCTTCGAGGGCCTGCTGCGCGAGGACCCCAACGACGGCCGCCCGCTGGTGGGCGTCGGCGACGCGGAGGCCGTGCGCGCGGTGTTCCGTGGGGAGCGCCGGGTGCTGGTCCAGACCCGCGCCGAGGCGCCGGCCAAGGAGGCCCGCAAGGGCCGCAAGAGCCGCGAGAGCCGCGAGAGCCGCGAGAGCCTGGCCCTGTCCCCCGCCGACCAGCCGCTGTTCGAGGCGCTGCGCGCCTGGCGCTCCGGCGAGGCCAAGAGCCAGCACGTGCCGCCCTACGTCATCTTCCACGACCGCACGCTCGCCGAGATCGCCACCGTCAAGCCGACCGGCCGCGCCGCCCTGGAACGCATCAACGGCGTCGGCGAAGGCAAACTCGCCCGCTATGGCGAGGCCGTGCTCCAGGTGGTCGGCGAGTTCGAGGGTTAGGTAGGACTCCTCCCCCGATTTCGGGGGAGGGGGACCACGAAGTGGTGGAGGGGGCGCTGCGACAGCTGTGCGCCGGCAGCGCCGCCTCCGTCAGCTTCGCTGACACCTCCCCCGAAATCGGGGAGGAGCATTGTCCCCTAGACGTCGACCTCGGCGTCGAGCGCATTCTCCTGGATGAAGTCGCGGCGGGGTTCGACCAGGTCGCCCATCAGGCGGCTGAACATGTCGCTGGCATCGTCGGTGTGGTTGACCTTGACCTGCAGCAGGGTCCGCGCCTCGGCGTCCAGCGTGGTCTCCCACAGCTGGTCGGCGTTCATCTCGCCCAGGCCCTTGTAGCGCTGGATGGAGAGCCCGCGACGTCCGCCGTCCATCACCGCGTTGACCAGGTCGATCGGCCCGCGCACCACGGTCGCCCGGTCGCGCCGGGTGAAGGTGGCGCGGCCCTCGAAGATCACCGCCAGCTCCTTGGAGCGCTCGGCCAGCCTTCGCGCGTCGGCGGCGTGCAGCAGGAGTTCGTCCAGCACGATGCGCTCCGACACCCCGCGCTTGATGCGCGAGAAGACGAAGCTGTTCTGCGCCCCGGGTTCGCCCGTCCAGGCGCCGTCGCCCTCCTCGGCGTAGAGGTCGAGGCGCCTGGCCGCCGCCGACGGATCGCCGCCGGCCAAAAGGCCCGCCAGCGCCGACTGCTCGATGGCGAATGCCGGGGCGCGGGCCGCCAGCCGCTCGACATTGGCCTTGGCGCCGCGCGCGGTCTGCACCAGCGCCAGCAGGTCCGCGCCGGTGATCCGCTCGCCGCTGGAAAGGTCCAGCGTCGCCCCGTCGACCCCTTCGTCGATCAGGTAGATCTCCAGCTCCGGATCGTCCTTCAGGTAGCGCACCGACTTGCCCTTCGACGCCTTATAGAGCGGCGGCTGGGCGATATAGAGGTAGCCCCGGTCGATCACCTCGCGCATCTGCCGGTAGAAGAAGGTCAGCAGCAGGGTGCGGATGTGCGCCCCGTCCACGTCGGCGTCGGTCATCAGCACGATCTTGTGGTAGCGCAGCTTCTCGATATCGAAGTCTTCGCTGCCGATCCCCGCGCCCAGCGCGGTGATCAGGGTGCCGATCTGTTCGGAGCCCAGCATCTTGTCGAAGCGCGCACGCTCGACATTGAGGATCTTGCCCCGGAGCGGCAGGATCGCCTGGTTGTCGCGGTTGCGGGCCTGCTTGGCCGAGCCGCCGGCCGAATCCCCCTCGACGATGAAGATCTCCGACTTGGCGGGGTCCTTCTCTGCGCAGTCGGCGAGCTTGCCGGGCAGCGACGAGATATCCAGCGCCGACTTGCGCCGGGTGAGCTCGCGCGCCTTGCGGGCGGCTTCCCGCGCGGCGGCGGCCTCGGCGATCTTCTGGACGATGAGGCGCGCTTCCGTCGGGTGCTCCTCGAACCAGGCCGCGAGCCCTTCCTGCACCAGGCCCTCGACGGCCGGGCGCACCTCGGAGGAGACCAGCTTGTCCTTGGTCTGGGACGAGAACTTCGGGTCGGGCACCTTCACCGACAGCACACAGGTCAGCCCCTCGCGGGCGTCCTCGCCGCCGACCGAGACCTTCTCGCGCTTGGCCGCGCCCGAGCTCTCCGCATAGCCGGTGATGATCCGGGTCAGCGCCGAGCGGAACGCCGCAAGGTGGGTGCCGCCGTCCCGCTGCGGGATGTTGTTGGTGAAGCACAGCACGTTCTCGTGGTAGCCGTCGTTCCACCACAGCGAGAGGTCGATCTCCACCGTCTCGCGCCGGCCCCGGATGACGATCGGCGCCTTGAGCAGCGGCGTCTTGGCGGAATCCAGGTGGCGCACGAAGGCCTCGACGCCGCCGTCATAGTGCATGACCTCCTGGAAGGGCTCGGCCCCCCGGTGGTCCTTCAGCCAGATGGTCACGCCGGAGTTCAGGAAGGCCAGCTCGCGCAGCCGGTGCTCCAGGGTCTTCAGGTCGAAGTCGATGAAGGCGAAGGTGTCGGTCGACGGCAGGAAGGTGACCTCGGTCCCCGACAGGAACTCGCCGTTCTCGCGCAGCGGCGCGTCGCCGGTCTCGATCAGGGGCGAGACGGAATCGCCGTGGCGGAACTCCATCTCGTAGGACTTGCCGCCCCGGTAGATCTTCAGCTTCAGGAACGACGACAGCGCGTTCACGACGGAAACGCCAACGCCGTGCAGCCCGCCCGACACCTTGTAGGAGTTCTGGTCGAATTTCCCGCCGGCGTGCAGCTGGGTCATGATCACCTCGGCCGCCGAGATGCCCTCGCCCTCGTGGATGTCCACCGGGATGCCGCGCCCGTCGTCGGTCACCGTCACCGAGCCGTCGGCGTTGAGGATCACCTCCACCCGCGTCGCCCAGCCGGCCAGGGTCTCGTCGATGGCGTTGTCGACCACCTCATAGACCATGTGGTGCAGGCCAGAGCCGTCGTCGGTGTCGCCGATGTACATGCCCGGCCGCTTGCGCACGGCGTCCAGGCCCTTCAGGACCTTGATGCTCTCCGCGCCATACTCGGCCTGGCCATTGCCCTCGGGGGTGTTGTCGGGGACGCGGGGTTCGTTCTCTTCGCTCATTCTTGGTCCAGCTGAGTCAGGCCGCCCGCATCCACGCGGACGCCCTGGGCCCGTCCTTTCAGGTCTTCGAAGAGGTGCTCGTCGGTTCCGGTCAGGAAGGCCTGGAGCCCGAGCGCCTCGATTTCATCGAACAGCGCGGCCCGCCGGATACGGTCCAGGTGCGCTGCGACTTCATCCAGCAACAATATAGGACGCGGGGCCGATTCTGCACGCGAAAGCCGCGCCGATTGGGCCAGAACCAGGTTCAAAATCAGCGCTTTCTGCTCGCCGGTGGAGCATTCCGCCGCCGGACGGTCCTTTTCGGCGTGGATGACGCCCAGATCCCCCCGGTGCGGGCCGGTCAACGCCCGGCCGGCGGCGGCGTCGCGGGGCCGCGCGGCGGCCAGCGCCGCCGCCAGCCTGGCCTCGATATCGGCGATCTCGGCGCCCGCCGCGGCCATCTGCTCCCATTCGCCGGTCAGCGTCAGCCGGGCCTGCGGGAACGGCCGCTCGCCCCGGCTGTCGATCTCGCTCTGCAGGGCCGTCAGCGTCGTCGCCCGCGCCTCCGCCATCAGCGCCCCGGCCTCCGCCAGCCGCGCCTCCAGCGCGTCCAGCCAGCCGGCGTCGGGCGGCCCGCCCGCGTCGGTCAGCAGCCGCATCCGCTCGCGCTGCGCCCGCTCATAGGCCGAGGCGTGGGCCGCGTGGCGCGGGATGGCGGCGAACACCAGCCGGTCGAAGAACTTCCGCCGCGCGCTGGCGCCCTCCAGGAACAACCGGTCCTGCGCCGGCGTCAGCCACACCTGCCGCAGGTGGTCGGCCAACCTTCCCGGCGGCACGGTCTCGCCGCCGATCCGCAGCGTCCGCCGCGCGGCCCCCGCCTCGCCGATCCCGGTCCCGATCTGTGTCTCTTCGCCGTCCTGACGGACCACCGCCGCCACCGCCCAGGCCCGCCCCTGCGCCTCTCCCGGCAGCCTGCGCCCGACCTCGGCGACGCCCGCCCCGCGCAAGCCCTTGCCCGGCGTGAAGAAGCTCACCGCCTCCAGCAGGTTCGTCTTCCCCGCCCCGTTCGGCCCCACCAGATAGACCGGCCCCCCGTCCAGCACGAGGTCGCCCCGCGCATAGGAGCGGAAATCCGTCAGGATCAGGCGGGAAAGGGCCGTCGTGGTCACGGGCGGGTCATACAGGGTTTCGCGGCTTCCCGCCTTCCCCCGGTACGGGGGAAATGTCGCCAATGGCGAAGCCGGGCGACAATGGGGGAAGTTAGAGAACCTGAGTCTCTAGCTCAGTGCGTCGCCCCGACGCCACCGGCCCTTAGACCCCAAGGCGCACTGGTCGCCATGAGATTTAAGCCGCAACTTGGCCGAATGGGCGAAACTGTGTGGCGCCGCTCCGCTTCGAGGACTGCTGATGCGCAAGATGACCCGGACCGTCGGCTTGCTCGCCCTGGCCATGGCCGGCTCCGCCTCCGCGGCGGATGGCCCGCAGTGGCTCCACGCCCCCGACGCCGAGGCCCTCGCCAAGGCCTTCCCCGCCGTCGCCCAGGCCATGGCGGTTGACGGCCGAGCGGCGCTTTCGTGCGACCCGGGGCCGGACGGGCGCATGCAGGCCTGCAAGGTAACGTCGGAAAGTCCGCCCGGCCTCGGTTTCGGTCAGGTCGCGCTGGACGCCAGCCGGGAATTCCGCATCCGGGCGCCATCGAAAGGCGCCGTCGCGGGCGGGACCCTGACCATCCCGATCCGCTTCCAGGTCCCGCCAGACCCGATGCTGGCGAAGGCCACCGCCTACCGCCCACCGAAAAGTCCCGACGCCCAGAAGGCGCTGGCCCGCCAAGTGGTGGCGCGCGTCGTGCCCGACGACTGGCTGGCCGCCAAGGTTGGCGCCTATGTGACCCAGCACCTGCCGCAAACCCCCGGCCCCGGCGAAGACCCCCAGGCCCTGGCCGACGCGCGGACCGCCATGGCGCAGGCGGTCCAGTCCGGCCTGCCCTCCATGCGCGAGGCCACGGCCCTGGAGCTCGCCGCCCACCGAAGCGCCGCCGTCCTGCAGGCCGCTCTCGACAGGCCGCCCGCCGATCCCGGCCGGTTCCTCGACGAGCAGTTCAAGGGCCTCTCGCCCAACTGGGTCCTGGCCGAGGTGGCCAAGATCAAGGTCGACGCCCGCGCCCGCTTCTGCCGCGTTCGCGACTGCGGCTGATCGGCCTAGCGACACCAAAGCTCTTGACTTCATGTTCCCGTTATGTTCTGATACCGCCCGTGAGCATTGAAGCGGAAATGACCGAGCGGCACGCCCGCGTCCTGGCTGAACTCTCCGAGCTCTGCCTGGCCTCGGCGCGCGACCTCGCCGCCCGGCAGGCGGTTGCCGAGGATCCCGCCGACGCCGCCGTGCTGGCCAGCGCCCTGCACAAGGTCGGCCGCTCGGCCCGGCAATGCCTGGCCCTTGAGGCCAAGCTCCGCCGCGACACCCAGCGCGCCCTGCGCGAGGATCGCGACGACGCGGCCAAACAGCGGACGGTCCAGACCCAGAAGCGCCGGGCCAAGGTCAAGAGCGCGCTCAACCAGCTCGTCTGGAACGAATACGAGGGCGACGAAG
>CANJXI010000001.1 GCA_947478785.1 Caulobacteraceae bacterium | reverse complement strand
CGACCGGCCCTGACCGGTCAGCACATCAACCTGACGCAGCTTGCCGACGATCTCTTCCGGCTTGTGGTGCTTCCTTGCCATCGTTCCATCCATCCAAAATGGTCCTCGGACCAACATAAGCGATGGATCACCTCAAGGGGCGCAGACCACTTTCGGTGGTTCCACAGACCCTCGGGATCGAGGTGCGCATGTGGCTGCGCCAGCCGGCCTCGGCCACGCTGGCCGCCAGGCGCCGACGCCTGGCGGGTCCCACCGGGTGTGGCCTCTGCGGGATCGACAGCCTGTCGGAAGCCGCTCGCGCCTTACCTAGGGTCCCGACGGGCCAGACAACCTCGCCGCGCGCCATCCGCGCGGCCTTGGGAGCGCTACTCCCGGCCCAGCGCCTCGGCATGGTTACACGCGCTACGCATGCGGCAGCCTGGTGGACGGAAGGCCAGGGTCTGGTCGCCATCCGTGAGGACGTCGGACGCCACAACGCTCTGGACAAGCTGGTGGGTGCGATCGCGCGCGCGTCGAGGCCGGCCGATCACGGCCTGCTGCTGCTCACCAGCCGTGTTTCGGTGGAAATGGTGCAGAAGACGGTGGCTTTGGGCGCCCAGATCATCGTCGCCATATCCGCGCCCACGGCTCTGGCGATCGAGACGGCGACGGCCGCCGGCGTCACGCTCATAGCGGTGGCCCGCGACGACAGCTTCGAGGTCTTCTGCGGAGCAGAACGAATTATCTCCTAGGTGAGCCCAAGCCTGATTTCGCAAACAGCGTCTATCGCGTCTCCATCTGGGACGTCCGCCGAAGCGGCCCATTGTCGACAACTCCAGGCAAGGAGGAATCGACGGCGCTTGAACGAGATCGGATTCAATGGTGTCCGCCAACTCAGGCGCTCACACGGTCCAAACTGAGGTCGCATCGTTAGCCTGCCGGCATCGTCCGGGATCCCGTTGCTGCGAGCGAAGATTGGTGAGACCGTCCACGGGCTCAGGCTTTGCTCGAGCGGCCACCGCCGTCCGCTTTTCGGTTGTGCGGCCAATGAAGAGATGCGCCGACCGCCGGAGGCGAGGGCCGCAAGGAGGAACCGAATGTCCGAAGCCGTCGAAGTGATCCGGCCAATATCCGCGGACTCCCACATCATCGAGCCGCCCAATTGCTTCATCGACTACATCGATCCGGCCTTCCGGGATCGCGCCCCGCGCCTCGTGGAGCATCCGGAATCGGGTGGCCACAAGTACGAGATCGAAGGCATGCCACGCCCGCTCGCGCTCAACACCTTGGCGGCGGCCGGCAAGAACCCGCAGGACATCAAGCTTGAGGGCGAACGGTTCGAAAGCGTGCACCGCGGCGGCTGGGATCCCAAGGCGCGCCTGGCCGACCAGGACCGCGACGGAGTGGCGGGCGAGTTCATCTACCCCACCGTCGGCATGTTGATCTGCAATCTCAAGGACGCCGACTACAAGAACGCGTGCATGCACGCCTACAACCGGTGGCTCCAGGAATACGTGGGGGCCGCGCCTGATCGACTCTTCGGCCTGGGACAGACGGCGGTGCGCTCCGTGTCCGAGGCCATCGACGACTTCCGGCGGATCAAGGAGATGGGCTTCAAGGGCGTGATGATGCCGGGCTTCCCGGCGACCGAGCAGGACTACCACGATCCGGTGTTCGACCCGCTCTGGCGCGCGGCGGTGGAGTTGGACCTGCCGATCAGCTTTCACATCCTGACCACCGGAGGGATGGGCGGATGGGAAGCTCGCGGCCCGAGTCTGAACGGCTTCCAGGCCATCATCCGGGGCTGCCAGGACATAATCGGGATGTTCATCTACGGTGGCGTGTTCGAACGCCACCCCGACCTGAAGCTAGTCTGCGTAGAGGCCGACGCCGGCTGGGCGCCGCACTACATCTACCGCATGGACCATGCCTACAAGCGCCACCGCTTCTGGTCGAAGTGCGCGGAGCTCTCAAGGCTCCCCAGCGCGTTCTTCCACGACAACGTCTATCTGACCTTCCAGGATGACTGGTCGGCGTTCCGTGCGGTGGACGTGCTGAACCCGAAGCGGCTGATGTGGGCCAACGACTTCCCGCACTCGGACTCAACCTGGCCCTGGAGCCAGAATGTGATCGCCGAGCAGACAGCGAAGCTGACGCCGGACCAGAAGGCTTCGATCCTGCGGGACAACGTGAGCGAGCTTTACAAGCTCAGCTGACTTACTCTGAGCCTCGCCAAGCTGAAGGAATGGCATGTCTGATCCCGTCATCATCGAGGTGGCGCTGAATGGCGCCTGCAAGAAGTCGCGCAATCCCCATGCGCCCATCACGCCCGATGAGATCGCGGCGGACGCCCTGCGCTGCATGGCCGCCGGTGCGCAATCGGTTCACAATCACATCGAGCAGCTTGAGCTCACCGGCCCGGCCGCAGCCGATCGCTACCTGGAGGCCTGGCGGGAAATCCATGCCGCCGACCCGCAGGTCCTTCTATGTCCGACGATCGCAAGGGGCGCTGACATCGTCGCCCGCAATTCCCATGTGGAGGCGTTGGCCCAATCGAGCCTGATGCGCTTTGGACCACTCGACCCTGGCTCGGTGAACTTCGCCGGCCCGGGCGCCGGTCCGGGCGGCGCGCCAGGGACCCGTGGCGCGGTCTACTCTCACAGCTACGCCGACTGCGCCTACATCCTTGACCAGTATGAGCGGTTGAAGCTCGCCGTGAGCATCTCGATCTTCGACGCAAGCTTCCTGCGCGCAACCCTGGCGTACCAATCCGCGGGGCGGCTGCGGCACGGCGCCATGGTGAAGCTCTATTTCGGCGGCGACTACAATATCGCGGATGGCACGCCGGGGGCGATGACCTTCGGATTCCGGCCGACGCGCAAGGCGCTGGAGGCCTACCTCGAAATGCTGCAGGGCTCCGGGCTCACATGGCTCGTGAACGTCTACGGCGGGGATGTCACTGCGAGCGGTCTGGCCAGGCTCGCGCTCGAACTAGGCGGCCATGTCCGCGTCGGCCTCGAGGACTATGCCGGCGAACGGACGCCAAGCAATCTCGAACTCGTCGAGGAAGTGGTGGAACTTGCCCAGCAGGTCGGACGTCCCATCGCCACCCCGCGTGAAGCCGCGGCGATGATCGGAGTGCCGAACTAGACAGCACACCAACAGCATCTCAATCATGCTGCCCAGCGCCCGAACGGGAGAATTTGCATGCCAGCAGCGTCATCTGCAAATGTCGCGCGTCCGTACGGTTCAAGATGGGTGGCAGGATGCAACGCGAGAAGGACTACGACGTCATCGTGGTCGGTGCGGGATTTGGCGGCATCTACGCCACCCATCACTTTGCGAACGAAGGATTGAAGGTCCTCTGCCTCGAGAAGGGCGAGGAAATCGGTGGCGTCTGGCATCACAACCGCTACCCCGGAGCGCGGGTTGACGGCGACAGTATCGACTACTGTTTCCATTTTTCCTCGGAACTTTATCGCGACTGGCGCTGGTCCGAGCGTTACGCCGGACAGGACGAGATCCTCAGGTACCTGAATTTCGTCGTCGACCGGCTTGGTGTGCGTGACTCCATTCGGGTGAGAACACCGCTGACCGGAGCTGAGTGGCGGCCGGACGAGCAACGGTATCACGTAACGGCAGGAGAAGACCTCAGGCTGACCACCCGATTTCTGGTGATGGCGACCGGCAACCTCACCGAGCCGCGCACGCCCACCCTCATCGGCCTGGAGGATTTCAAGGGCGAGGTGCGGAGAACCTCTCGCTGGCCGCGGGAACCCGTGCGGATCGCCGGGCGGCGGATCGGCGTGATCGGCACGGGCTCCAGCGGCGTTCAATCCATCACCGCCATGGCTCCGGACGCCGAGCACCTCTACGTCTTCCAGAGGACGGCTCACTATTCGGTGCCGGCGCGGAACGGGCCGCTCGATGCGGCTCGCTATGAGGCGGTCGCCGCAGACGTCCCGGCCGCTCGCGCACGATGGCTGGGCTCAGGATTGTTCGATGCCCGCGAGCACGAAGAAGACAGTCGCCCCCGGCCGGCGTCAGCCTACAGCCAGGCTGTTCAGCAGGCTCGCCTGGAGGAGCAGTGGGAGTTCGGCGGCCAAGGTATGCACTTGGTATTCATCGACCAGACCACCGACATAGATTCCAATACGGTCGTCGCCGATTTTGTACGAAACAAAATACGAGGCACGGTTAAAGACACCGCCCTGGCCGAGAAGCTTTGCCCAAAATATCCGTTTGGGACACGCCGCCTGATTATCGATACCGGATACTACGAGGTCTATAACCGGGAAAACGTTAGCCTGGTCGACATCTCCGAAAATCCGATCGAACGGATCACAGAGACTGGGATACAGACCGCGAACGGGCACTACGAAATCGATCTCCTCGTGCTTGCGCTGGGCTTCAATGCGTTCCGCGGCTCGCTCGACGAGGCCAACATTCGCAATGAGAAGGGTCAGTCTCCGACCAGTCGCTGGGATCGCGGACCCCGCACCCTCCTTGGACTAATGACCGCAGGATTTCCCAACCTCTTCACACTGACAGGTCCCGGGAGCCCTGCCACGGTGGGCCACCTGGTTCTTCTCAACGAGTACCACGCCACCTGGGTATCGGATCTCATCCGGCACATGGACGCCCACGGCTATGCGACGGCGGAGGCTGACGAAGGCGCCGAGGAAAGGTGGACGAGCCACGTGACCGAACTCGCCCAGCCTCTGCTGAGGCTCCAGGGAAACGACTACATGGTGCATCGAAACGAAGATGGCTCCCGCGCCTTCATCCCCTACGTCGGCGGCATGGGCCGATACATCGAAGCGGCCGACCTGGTCCGCGCCCGCGGCTTCGATGGGCTTCACTTCAAGCCCGCCACCTCGCCGTCAATCCGGGTTCCACGCACTTCGGCGACGCTAGCCGACAACTGACCGCGACAAGGAAGGCGCCCTCAGCTGGGGCTGCGGGATTCACGCCCGGTGGAGACAAGTTGCCTAGACTGAAAGCCCGCCACCCTCGGCTCGGAACCACTCAGTTGCACTGCAGGATCATCCAGACTTTCGAGAAATCACCCGCCCTTCCCACGACCTGAAGTTCGTCGCCCTTCAGCGTAGTCCCTTCGCAAAACCGCTCACGCCCTTCGGTCTTTCGGTCGGGGCGACATTCCCATCGGAACCGATCGTGAAATACGGGTGCCATCGGCGGCTCGTGAAAAGCCACCGTCCGTTCCGCTTCTCATAGGTCTCGTAGTAGTAGCCGAACACGATGCGCCAGCCTTCGCCGCCGCCGCCGGCCGTGGGGGCGCCGATCGACGGATCGATCATCGACCAGATGCCGCGTGCGCTCGTCGGTGTGTCGAACAGGATTTCGGACCCGAACGATGCGTGCATCACGGGCCGGCCCTCCATACGCGGACGGGTCTTTTCAATCATCTCCGCGGGCGAATTCCACTGCTCGCCGAGGGCGTATGAAACGTGGTCCGGAGCATGGAGCGCCTCAAGCGCCACCCAATCGTTGGCGTCAACGTAACGATCCCGCCGGGCCTTGAGCAGGCGTAGTTCTTCATGCGCCACAAGCCATTCCAACTCCGACATGCCTTCGGGTCGCCCGCTGCCGGTCCAATCGAGCGGAACGCCGTCGTCTTCGGAAACAGACATGTGCATCCTCCACGCAAATCAGTCGCCGGCTTCGGTCACTCAGCGTCCTCAGCGGACCCGTAGGGGCGGCCAGCCAAAGGGGCGGCGCCTTCAGAGTCAACCTGAAGGTGTGGGCGAAAGCGGCGGCTCGTGAACAGCCACCGCCCGTCCCGCTTCTCGTAAGTCTCGTGGTAGTATCCGAAAACCATCTGCCAGCCTTTGTGGCGGTTCGGCGTGGTCTCGTCGTATATGTCGGCGCCCATCACCGGCCAGATCCCGCGGGCCTTCGCGGCCGTCTCGAAGACGATCTCTGCGTCGTAAGAGGCGAACCTGGCCGTTCGGCCGTAGCCATGCGTGCGGATTGTATTCTTCAGCATTTCCGCCGCTGAGCTCCACGTTTGGCCATCGGGGAGGTGCGACACATGATCCGGCGCGTGGAGCGCCCCAAGGGCCGGCCAGTCATTGGCGTCGAGGTACCGGTCCCGGCGCGCTTTCAAATGCCGAATTTCCTGTAACGCCACGAGCCAATCGAGGTCGGGCATGCTTTCCGGTCGCCCCCTGTCGTGACTCATCGAACGTCACCCTCGCTTCTCCGCCGATTTGAACCCGCGCGAGGCGAATTGTCGATCCAGCGCCCGCCCTTATAAATGCTCGATATCAAGTTCGGCCACGGCGGCTAGCCCTCTGAGCGTTGACAGTTTCGGCCAGGTTGGCGATTTGAAGGACCTGTATCGTGAATGTGGGCACGACGCGCCGATGCGATTATCGATGCCTTCGCGGATGCGTCCCTCGCTGACCTGAAAGGGGCGCCAAGCCGCGAGGTGGTAACGGGAAGTCCGCGGGGCGAACCTCGGGCGGGAGGAGTCGGAATGGACCTGTCTGCCACGCAGATTTCTGACTTCCACAAGCGCGGCTTCCTGTTCCTGCCGGGAGTGTTCACGCCGCAGGAGATCGGCGTACTCAAGCGCGAGGCGGAGATGATCTTCGCTTCCGACCGCAAGGAAGTCTGGCGCGAGAAGTCGGGCGTCCCCCGCACTGCCTTCGCCGCCCACACCTTCAACGAGGCCTATCGCCTGCTGGGCGCGCACCCGCGGCTGATCAAGCCCGTCGAGCAGATCCTCGGCGAGCAGCTCTACATGCATCAGTTCAAGGTCAACGCGAAGTCGGCCTTCGACGGCGAGGTGTGGCAGTGGCACCAGGACTATGGCACCTGGCTGCGCGACGACGGCATGCCACAGCCGCGGGCGATGAACATCGCGGTGTTCATCGACGAGGTGATGTCTATCAACGGCCCGCTGATGTTCGTACCGGGCAGCCATCACCACGGCGAGCTTAAAGCTGGCCACGACCTGTCGACCACCTCCTATCCGCTCTGGACGCTGGACAAAGAGACGGTGACCCGGTTGGTCGACGAGGGCGGCATCGTCACGCCGATCGGCAAACCCGGCGGCGTGCTGCTGTTCCACGGCAACCTGGTGCACGGCTCGGCCGGCAACATCACCCCGTATCCGCGCACTATCGTCTACCTGACGCTGAACTCGGTCTCGAACTATATCCGCAGCCCGACGCGCGAGGAGTGGATCGCGCATCGCGACTTCGAGCCCATTATTCCCGTGGACGACGACGCACTTCTCCGCCTCGCGCAGGCGTCGTCCGTGCCGGCCTAGGAGAGCCCTCCCATGAACCTCACACGCCTCCTGGCCGAACGCGCAGCCGCGGGCTCGCCCGTCCGCGTAGGCCTGATTGGAGCGGGCAAGTTCGGCTCGATGTTCCTGGCCCAGGTCCCCTTCACACCTGGCCTGGAGGTCTCGGTGATCGCCGACCTCGATCCCGAGCGCGCCCGCGCAGCGTGCCGCGAAGTCGGATGGAGCGAGGCGCTGATCGCGGCCACGGCGTTCGTCGATGACGGTGTGGCCCTGACCGGCCGCGACGATGTCGAGGTGGTTGTGGAATCGACCGGAAACCCGGGCGCCGGCATCACCCATGCCCGGGCCTCGATCGCGGCGGGCAAGCACATCGTCATGGTCAATGTGGAGGCCGACGCGCTTGCCGGGCCCCTGCTGGCTCACGAAGCGCGCGCGGCCGGCGTTGTCTACTCCATGGCCTACGGCGACCAGCCGGCGCTGGTGGCCGAGATGGTGGACTGGGCGCGCGCCACAGGCTTCGAGGTGGTGGCCGCCGGCAAGGGCACCAAGTACCTGGCGGCCTACCACGCGGTGACGCCGGACGGGGTTTGGGACCACTACGGCCTGACCGCGGCGGAAGCCGCCGCCGCGGGCATGAACGCCCAGATGTTCAACTCCTTCCTTGATGGCACCAAGTCGGCGATCGAAATGGCAGCCATCGCCAACGCCTGTGAGTTGGACGTGCCGGCGACGGGGCTGGCGTTCCCTGCCTGCGGGGTCGACGATCTACCCTCGATCCTGCGGCCGCGCGAGGCCGGCGGAATCCTCGAGCGCAGCGGCATGGTCGAGGTCGTTTCGTCACTGGAGCGTGACGGGCGCCCGGTGTTCCGTGACTTGCGCTGGGGCGTCTATGTGGTGCTGAAGGCGCCCAGCGCCTACGCCGCCGACTGCTTCCGCCAGTACGGGATGAAGACCGATGCTTCGGGCCAGTACGCAGCAATGTACAAGCCGTACCACCTGATCGGACTGGAACTGAACATTTCGATCCTGTCGGCGGCGCTTCGCGGCGAGTCCACCGGGCAGGCGCGCAGCTTCCGCGGCGACGTGGGCTCAGTGGCCAAGCGGCCGCTGCGCGCCGGCGAGATGCTGGATGGCGAAGGCGGCTTCACGGTGTGGGGCAAGCTGATGCCAGCCAGCGAGAGCGTGGCGCGGGGCGCCCTGCCGATAGGACTTGCCCACCACGTGAAGCTGGTCCGCGACGTGGCCCAGGGCGAGGTGGTGCTGTGGCGCGACGTGGAGCCGATCCACAGCGAGGCAGCCATCGCACGGCGTGACATGGAGGCTGCCTTCGCCAACCGGGCCGCCGCCGCGGAATAGCCTCTATCAGCCCCGGCCCACGAACGGCATCTTCGTCGCCATCAGGGTCATGAATTGCATGTTAGTCATCAGAGGCAGCTCGCACCACCGGGCTTGATCGCAGGACAAGAAGAGCCTCGTTAGTCCCGCGCGGAAGCGACAGGCGCCTTGCCGACCGAGAAGCCTCCTGTATCTCGCCTCGCCCGGCTACGGCGGACTGGCACATGCCATCTATGTGGCCTCCCTGCTTGCTCTGAAATCCGCCTGCACCGCGCGGTGGCTGCCGCTCCAGCCTGGGTGAGGCCTGCAAAGGCGGGTAATGCGTTCCTAAATGGCCGACCGGCGATATACTGGGCCCAACAATTCTGCAGCGATAGCTGTACGTGAGCGGGAGGAAATTCGATGCTCGACCTCGTAATCCGTGGCGGCACGGTCGTTGACGGAACGGGCGGCGCCCCGCGAACGGCCGACGTGGGCGTGCAGGACGGCAAGATCGTCGAGATCGGACGTATCACCGCCCCGGCGCGCGAGACGATCGAGGCGGACGGTGCGTTGGTGACGCCGGGCTTCATCGACGTGCACACTCATTACGACGGTCAGTTCCTTTGGGATGACGCCATCGACCCCAGCTTCTCCCATGGCGTGACCATGGCCATCGCCGGCAACTGCGGGGTCGGTTTCGCGCCCCTGCGGCAGGAATACCGGCGGGAGCTGGTCGAGCTGATGGAAGGCGTCGAGGACATTCCTGGCATCGTTATCGAGGACGGGCTGGACTGGAACTGGCGCAGCTTCGCGGACTATCTCGATCGGATCGCCGAACGCCGCTATTCTATGGATGTGGCCGCCAAGCTTCCGCACGCGCCGCTGCGCGTCGCGGTGATGGGCGAGCGCGCCCTACGCCACGAGCAGGCCACGGCCGAGGACCTCGAGGCCATGACCCGGGAGGTGCGGGCCGCGATGGCGGCCGGCGCCATTGGCTTCTCCGGGGGGCGCATCGAGGAACATCTTTCGAGCAAGGGCGAATTCGTGCCCGGCACCTTCGCCGCCGACGACGAATTGCTGGCGTTGGCCCGCGCCATGGGCGAGAGCGGCCATGGCACGTTCCAGATGGTGCCGCGTGGCGCAATCGGCGGCATTGTCCGCGACGGTATCGGTCGCGACCTGCGCCGCGAAGAGCATGACCGCATGGCCCGGATCGCCAGCGCGGCGGGCCGCCCGCTGACCTACCTCGTCCTGCAGATGCCGGCCGACCCCGAGGACTGGCTGATGATGGTCTCGGAATCCGAGCGCCAGCGGGCCCAGGGCGTCCGCCTGCATCCGCAGATCGCCTCGCGGCCCGGCGGGCTGATGTTCATGCTGGACGGCAACCAACCCTTCCGCTTCAAGCCATCTTATGCCGAGACGGCGCACCTGCCGCTGCCCCAGCGCGCGGCGGCGCTGCGCGACCCGGTCCGGCGCGCCGCCGTGCTCTCCGAGGCGGATTCGCCCGCCCTGCTCGACAGGGCACGCCGGCAAGAGCGCAGAGTAGGTGAGATGATTCAGCGGCGGCTGAGCGACATGTTCGCGATGACGCTCCCGATCGACTTCGAGCCCACGGCCGAGAGCCGGATCGGCGCCCTCGCCGCCAAGGCCGGCGTCTCGCCCGAGACCTATGCCTACGACTTCCTGACCGCCGATGATGGCGGCAACGTGATCACCGACCTTCAGCTCAACTACGTGCTCGGCAACCTCGACGCCATGCACGATCTGCTGCAGCACCCACAGACGATCAGCGGCCTGGGCGACGGCGGGGCCCACCTCTCGGTGATCTGCGATGCTTCCATGACCACCTCCCAGCTGATGTTCTGGGCGCGCGACCGCAAGCGCGGGCCAAGGCTGCCGTTGGAGGCCATGGTGGCCAAGATGACCAAGCACAACGCCGACCTCTACGGCCTGACGGATCGCGGGGTGCTTGCGGAGGGTATGCGGGCCGACCTCAACGTGATCGACTTCGATCGCCTGGCGCTGCAGCTTCCTGGCGTGGCCTACGACCTGCCGGCCGGCGGCCCGCGCCTGCTGCAGAGCTCGAGCGGCTATTTGGCCACCGCGGTGAACGGCGTGGTCACCCGCCGCAACGACACCGACACCGGCGCCCGTCCCGGTCGTCTGGTGCGCGCGGGGCGGTAGCGGCCATACATGGCGTCTGGACAACAGCGTTCTGGCCGCACGAGACCAGTGGCGGCTGGAGGTGCCTCAGTGAGGCGCGCGGATCGGCGTGACGAGTTTGCGTTTGCCTGACACTACCGCCAATCAGGCTGGTTCTTCCGGCGACCTCTGGTAGCTGGCGGCGACAGCGACGGAATTGTCGGCCCAATTTCCCAAACATCCGGAGTTTCAGGCGGCGCCCAGAACTCCCAGTCGCGGCCCAACCCCACCGATTCCGGCGGACGTCTCTACCGCGCACCTTCGGGGTCGATTTCAAGGTCGCTATGTAAGGCATTGGCGGACGCGCCTGGGGTCGCCAGCTTGCGGCGAAGTCCTGCGGTGCTAAGGCAAGCTCGGGTAGAGCCAGGGGATCGACCGGATGCAGCATAGACCGCCTGACCCCGCCCACGGGACCATGACCTCGCCCGCGGCCGCCGAATGGGCGAAATCATGGCCGCTTGTGCTGAGCTGCGCGCTCGGCCTCTCGCTCTCAGCCGTTGGCCCTTACGCCCTGGGTCAGTTCATGAGCTCGCTCGAACACGAATTCGGCTGGTCGAGAAGCCAATCTTCGGCGGGGCTTTCGGTTGGCGTGATCTTCGGATTCGTCCTCGCACCGATTGTGGGGCGGTTGGTCGATCGCGTTGACGCCCGCCTTATCGCAATCCCGGGGGTCTTGTTCTATGGGCTTGTCCTGGCGGCGTTTTCCCTGGCCGATGGCAGCACGGCCTCCTGGCTGTTCCTCTGGTCCCTGCATGCCATAGCCGCGGCGGTTGTCGGGCCTACCGTATGGGTTTCGGTGATTGCGGGCAGCTTCAGCACAAGCCGCAGCCTAGCCATCGCCATCGCGCTCTCCGGCACCGCCATCGGCTCGGCCTTCGCGCCCGTCGCCGCCCGCTACCTGATCGACGCCTATCAGTGGCGAATGGCCTGGCAGCTGCTCGCCCTCCTCTGGGGCGGCGCCATCCTCCTGGTCGCGGTTCCGTTCTTCGTCGATCGTCGTGACCGTCGCGCGGGTACGTCGGCCAAGGCCGACGCCGAGCCAGGGCCGCCCTTGCGAGAACTGTTCTGTTCGCCGAACTTCCTGCGTCTCGCCTTCGTCGTGCTGTTCGGCATGATCGTGGTTGCCGGGGAAATCATTCATCTGTCACCGGCTCTCGTGGACAGCGGGTTCTCGCCCACCGAGGCCGCCAGGCTCGCCGGGGTCGCGGGCCTTGCCGTCGTCGCCGGGAAACTGGCGGTCGGCGGCTCGTTTGACCGCGCACCGATGTGGATGGTGTCCGCAGGCGCGCTAGGACTTCTGGCGCTTGCCTCCGGGCTTCTCGCCCAGCTCAACGGCCAACTGCTTCCGACCATCGTGGCAAGCGCGGCCATCGGCGCCTCGTCAGGCGCGCTGCTGTCTCTCGTCGCATGCATCACCGCGCGGCTATTCGAAGCGAAGGACTTCGGCGTCGTCTTTGGCGCCCTCATGAGCATGATGGCTGTCGGCGGAGGCCTGGGCCCGTTATTGGCCGGGATCGTACACGATCACTATGGGAGCTATCGGCCTGCGTTCTGGGCTGGTCTCGGCATGGCATTAATCTGCGCGGTCGTGGTGTGCACCCTGCGCTCCGGTCCGCAGGCGACGATGATTTCGGGGGCGCGGTCGAGCTGACGGCGCCCGGCGCATAACGAACCGCAAGCCTGAGACCGTCGTCACCGACGGTCTCCGCTCATACGGCGCCGCCATGAAGGAGATCGGCAACGCCGATCGACAGGAGATGGGCCGTTGGCTCATCAACCGGGCGGAAATCTCACACCAGCCGATCCGGCGAAGAGAGCGCGCCATGGAGCGGTTTTGGAGAATGTAGGCACTCCAGAAATTCGCCGCCGTTCATGGAACGGTCCACAATCACTTCAACCAGGAGCACCACCTCGGCAGCGTAAACCTCTATCGCTAACGACGCTCAGCCGCCCTGGCTGGAGTGGGCGGGGCATGGACAAGCGTCAGGGGCGGGGTAGGCTCATTGCGCCAATTGGAGACAGTTGCCGTTAGACCGCCTCCACCCGTCGGCTGCTTCTTCGATCGGCGTGCCGCCCTTGCATTCCCTTCGCGACCGCGAGTGGGATGAATTCAGGCGAAGGTCAGTTCACGGACATTATCGTACATGATGCGGCGCTGATCCGGCACGGGGAGGTGCTGGATGATCTCGAAGAAGTCCGTGGGTTCAGCGAATCCCTCGCCGTGCGGCCAATCCGAGCCGAATAGGATCCTGCTGGTTGGAAGGCGCCGAACGAGGTCCTCTACGTCGTCCTCCGGGTATGGCGTCACCCAGCAGTGCTCAATGAATTGCTCCCGCGGATTCTGTTTATATTCGCCGCCATGGTCCAGATGTTCCAGCGCCTTGAGCAACGGTGGCACCCAGTCCGCGCCATTTTCGATAAACGCCACGCGCAGACGCGGGAACCGCTCGAACAACCGATGGGCCACCAGCATGAAGGCGAAATCATGGATCGACCGGCTCTTGGTCAACGCCCAAATTGGCGAGCCGGACATCGAGTTCCTGGCGGTGATCGGCATATCCGAGCCATCGGCCTGTTCGCCGTACATCCGACGCAGCAGCTCGATGCCTTGGAACTGGCTGTTGTTCGCACCGGCGTGCGACGCGACCACGATGCCGGCCTCCTGAACTAGGCCCCAGAACCGGTCGAACATGGGATGTGCGGGCGAACGTAGGCCGTCCCGGGTGAACACCGGGCCGCCAGGAACATTGACTACCCGAGCCCCGCGTTCGAGCGCCCACTCCAACTCCTGGACGAGTTTGTCCGGATCGGACATGGCCATATAGGCCGCACAGAAGATGCGGTTCTTGTAGGCGAAGCCCCACTCATCTTCGACCCAGCGGTTGAACGCCCGGAAGCATTCGATCGTAGCCTCGATGTCATCGTCGAGCATAGTGGTCTCGATCGTGACCCCCTGTGAAGGAAACAGCCATGAGGCCTCCAGGCCCTGCTGGTCCATCACTTCCAGGCGCTTGTCTCGGTTGTACCACTCGGGGCGGCTCGAAGGCTCGACGTCGAACGCCTCGACGAATTCGTTGGCTTTGACCCGGCCGGCGAACATCCCGAGGAAGGCGCCGGGTTCAGGGCGATTGTGTACGTCGGCTGGACCCGGAACGTGCTGGAAAACCTTGCCCCCGATGACGTAGCGTAGCACGCCATCAATCTCCTTCAACTGGATGCCACGATCCCTGAACTTAGGATCGCGATGGCGCGTGAATGTGTCGCTGGATTCCCAGTAGTGGTTATCCGCATCGAAGATCGGACCGAATTTGTCCGTTTTCAGAGCCAGCGGCATTGTGTCCTCCTGTTCACCTTGCGCGCGACGGGCCGGTGGAGCGACCAAACCTTGCATAGGTATAGATTTCTTTCGCCTGGCCCTAGTCGCGCGCCTTGATACGACGTTCAGCCGCAAAGTGACGCCTGTCAATTCCTGCCTCATCGCCCGTGTCGAAAGGGAAATTTTCTCTTCTCCACCAAGGGTCGACGTTCCCAAAGTCTGTTTCCTGGCACCCAGGATGAACGTTCACTTTCCGGAACACAGCCGCAGCGGGCTTCGCCACTGAACCTACGGTGCTGTCATCTGTGGACGGTCGCCAGCTGTCATCGCGTCTACCGCCGCGAGCACGGGCACCGGAATCTGGCTTCCCGCAGTCCGATAGTCCTGTCCAGCAGCTGCATGAAAAGCCGTGACGGCAGTGTCAAAGCAAACGCACCGACCCGCCGCTTCCACATCTTGTTAGGCGCTGAGGCTCATATCTCTGACACCCGGTCACCGCGTCTCCCCTCGTGTTTCATAGGAAAAGCGATCGCTGCTGCCCGAAAACCGGGGCGGCGGGACGAAGCTCGGCTCTATCAATTTGGGCCGACAACACCCCATGGATGGTTTGAGGTGTCAGAAGGGACGGTCGCCAGCGACGGTGACCCGCTCCATCCGGCGGTGCTGCGGGAAGAAGTCCTTGGTCGCGTAGTGCTGGGTGCTGCGGTTATCCCAAAAGGCGATCGAGTCGGCCTGCCAGCGGAACCGCGCCTGGTAATCCGGGATGCGGGCGAGCGCGTAGAGCCGCTCCAGCAGAGCACAGCTCTCCGCGTCCTTCATGCCCTTGATGTGGGTCGTGAAGTTGCGGTTCACATAGATGACCTTCTCGCCCGACACCGGATGAGTGCGGACGACCGGATGCTCCGCCGGCGGATAGGCGGCGTTCAAGCCGGAGATATGGTCTTCGCTCGCGCCCTGGCACCGCAAGCCCTGGCGGAAGACTTCCCAGTCATGGACCGCTGTCAGGCCAGAGATGTGGGCGCGGGTCGCGTCGTCGAGGCCCTCGAACGCCGCCGCCATGTTCGCCCACAGGGTGTCGCCGCCCACGGCCGGCGCGATCCGGCAGCGCAGGATGGAGCCCAGCGACGGTTCGAGCCGCCAGGTCACGTCGCTGTGCCACTCGTCGGCGGCCAACGGCCGCTCAGCCGTGCTCTCGATGATCAGCACTTCGGGCGCCGTCTGGTCGTTGTTGAAGCTTCTGTTCTCAGCGAGGAGGGGATGCACCTCCAGCGGGCCGAAGCGGCGGCCGAAGGCGAGGTGGTGCTCGGTTGTGATGTGCTGGTCGCGGAAGAACAGCACCTTGTGCTTCACCAGAGCGGCGGAGATCGCCGCAATGGTCGCTTCCGCCAGCGGCTGGCCGAGATTGATCCCCGCGACCGCGGCGCCGATCGCGCCGGTCACTGGCTCCAGCCCGAACGCCTGCGTGGGGGCGTCCTGCAGGGTCACTGCGTTCACGACGACGTCCTCCTCCAGTTTCGACGCAGGAAAGGTGTCCCAGCGCCGCAAGTCAACGCGTGACGATCAGGACGCGACGTCCCAGACGATCGGCAGCCTATCCACCGACATCACCGAGCCGCCGCGCATGCGGTCGGATCTTCCGGATCGGGGCGGAACGGTGGAAGGCGGCAGAACAGTTCCTCCAGCATCACCCGGACTTCGATGCGCGCGAGGTGGCGGCCCACGCAGCCATGCGGCCCAGCACCGAAGGTGAGCGGCGCGAATCGCATCTCGCGATCGACATCGACGGTATCCCCGCGCGCGTACTTCGCCTCGTCGAGCGCCGTCCCCGCCAACGCTCCTCGCCATAAACCTCTCTGCGCCGGATGCGCAGTATTCTCCCGCGACTTCATGTCTGGTTCTGGTCGTCCCCCGGGGGGAGCCTGCCAGCACCGCCACTTGGGCGGCGAACTGCGCTCTCAAATCCCTGATCAGACACAAGGCACGCGATCACCTCCGCTGGGAGACGGTAGTGATTGTAGGAAACTGGGATCGCCGTCGGCTCCAGTTGCACCGCCCGCCGCTGTCCGAGCCGCCGGAGTGCGGCGCAACCGTGAGCATTCGCCCCTCAGTAGAAGCTCGCCTTGGCGCCCGCGGCGGTTCCGGCCTTCACCCGTTCCTGGGCGGACTGCAGGCACTGGTCGAGCAGAGCGTAGTAGCGGGCGACGGTCTTGCCGCCCACCACGAAGGGTCCGCCGCCGCCCGCGGCCCTCGCCCTGTCGACCCATTCGACGCCACCGATGGCGAACAGGTGGGTGTTGAGCAGGACATCGGCCCCGGCCTGTCGGCTGAGGCCGGAGAAACGTTCGATGGCCGCCTGGTAGGCGATAAGCCCGCCGGTGCGTTCATTGGCCTCCAGCGTTCCCGGGAAGGCCGTCCCGCCCAGCAGAGAGGCGACGTGGCGCTTGCCACCCTCGTAGACGGGGAAGATGGCCGAGATCGGGCCCGGCGTGTGCCCGGGCGTGATGTAGAAGGCGATCTCCGTGTCGCCCAGTCTCAGCTTCTGGCCGTCGGCGATGACCAGATCGCGGGTCGGGGGCTCCGGCGTATGGCTGGACACGACCACCGACGGCAACTTCATCAGGTCCCAGTCAGTCGCGCTCAGACCGACCCGCGCGCCAGAGGTCTTCTGGAACCACGCGGAGCCACCGAAATGGTCCCAGTGGCCGTGGGTGACGATCACATACTTCACGTCCTTGGGGTCGAGCCCCAGGGCGCGTAGGCCAGGCGCGATGTTGGTCTGGGCGTCCTCGGCGGAAATCCCCGAGTCGAACAGGAGGAGGCCTGCCGACGTCTTCAGGACAAAGACACCGACGAACTTGTTGCCGACATAGAACAGGTTGTCGAACAGCTTCGTTGGCTGGATCTGCTCGTAGAGCACCGTGTTCTGCAACTGGCCTATGAACCGCGAGCCCTCCGGGCTGCATAGCCGTAGCGCCGGCGTCAGGTCGGAGCCGGCCAGCTTCTCGGCCTCGCGGACGTGGACGTCCGCCTTGGGGACACTTCGCGGTTCCTGGGCTCCGGCTGGGCCGAAGGCCGCCGCGACGAGCAGCGCAGCCGCAAGGAGAGATCGTTGCATAGATGTGTTCCTTCCGGATGGTCGGCGTCGCGGGCGATCGAAGACACTAGGCGCGAACCTGTCCAGTGTAAGGATATTCGGGTCGCGGGCTCGCGCCAGGAGCGCTCTACACAAGCGCGACGAGGGCAATTGGTGACGCGTGAACAAGATCGATGTCACCGTGCGCTCCAATTGCGGCTTCAAGGCCAAGGGGAGATCCTCCAGATCGACGCGATTTGAGCGGAATTGTATCGGTATGGATGACGCTGGCGCGCTTACGCCCCCACGGCTCTGCGGGCAGTGTGTGCGATAGCCTCTGCCTTGCATCGTCGAGAGCCGGCGGCGGACGGCCAGCGCCCCCAGCGCGATCATTATCGGAGGGAATAACGGATGAAGGTCAATCTTAGCGCCGGAGCAGGCAATGCGGCGGACTGGGAACGCGTTCAGGCGAAGGCTTGGGACCGACCGCCCACGACGCCAGACGCCGATATTCTCGCCCGGACCCTCAAGATGGGCGACCTCGCCGAACCCCTCGGTTTCGACGGCATCTGGGCCGCGCAGCATTTCGGCACGCCCTACGGCCTGACGCCCAATCCGCTGCAGTTGCTGGCCTATTTCGCCGGGCGCACCGAGCAGGTGGGCCTTGGCACCCAGGTCCTGGTGCTGCCCTGGTGGCATCCGGTGCAATGCGCCCACGAAATCGCCTACCTCGACATCCTCTCCAACGGCCGGTTCGACACCATCGGCTTTGGCCGCGGCGTGGCGAAGTCGGAGTTCGACGCGCTTGGCATCCACCGCGATGACGCCCGCCAGCGCTTCGCCGAGGGCCTCGACATCATCGAGCTGGCGCTGACCACCGAGCGGTTCGCCTACGAGGGCCAGATCTTCAAGATTCCGGAGATGTCGCTCCGGCCGCAACCGATCACCAAGGACCTGACCAGCCGCTTCTTCGGCGCCTCGTCCACCAACACCTCGCTGGAGCTCATGGCCCGGCGCGGCCTGAAGCCGCTGTTCGTCGGCAACAAGCCCCTCACCGAGGCCGCCGAGGACGTGCGCCTGGTCAACACCTACCGCCGCGAGGAAGGGCTGGAGCCCTGCCAGTCCAAGAACATCCTCTTCATGTACTGCACCAAGACGGAGCAGGAAGCCGCCGAGGCCGAGAGCTGGATCGCGAAAGCCAACGTCGGCGTGCGCCTGCACTACGGCTTCGGAGATCCCGACGCCTTCAAGGGCGTGAAGGGCTATGAGGCCTACGCCGCCGGCGAGGGCACGGCCACCCAGGTGACCACCGAGACCGGCCGCCGCAAGATCGGCACCGGCAACGCCTATGACTCCTCGAACCTGCTGCTCGGCACGCCCGACGAGATCATCCGGCGCATCGAGAAGTTCCAGCAGGCCTGCTCGTTCTCCGAGATCACGGTGGGCGCGGCCGGCGGCACGCCCGAACAGGCCGAGGCCAGCCTTCGGCTGTTCGCCAAGGAGGTGCTGCCGGTGATCCACAAGATGGACGCGCCGATGCATGCGAGCGCCCTGCCGGAGCCAGAGCGCGCGCCGGCCTAGACCGGCGCCGGTTGCTTTCGGAGGACCCGGCCGCTTCGCACGCCGGTGAGTTCGTCATCCTCCAGGATGATCGCGCCGTTGCAGATCGTCGCCCAGTAGCCGGTTGCGCGCTGGGTGAAGCGTGGCGCGCCGAACGGGAAGTCGTTGGCGATGACCGGCATGTCCTCGGCCAGCCGGCCGAGGTCGATGACATTGACGTCGGCGCGCAGGCCGGCCTTGAGGACGCCGCGATCCTTCAGGCCCATCAGCCGGGCCGGCGCCGAGGTCATCCGCCGCACGCCCTCCTCCAGGCTGAAGAGGCCGGTGTCGCGGACCCAATGGCTGAGCACCGTGGTCGACCAACTGCCGTCCATCGAGATGCTGACGTGCGCGCCGGCGTCGCCCAGGCCCGGCAGGATGGCGTCGTGGGTCAGCATGTCCTCCAGCGCCGGGAGGTCGGGATTGAGGGTGCGGACGCTGAACAGAGCGCGGCCGCCCGAGGCCCGAGTCAACCGCAGGAAGGTCTCGACCGGGTGTTCGCCGGCCGCCTCCGCCATGGCGCAGAGTTTCGACTCGGGCCCTGCCGCGTAGTTGGGCCGCGCCCCGTCGCCGAGCCAGAAGGCGGCGGCCAGTACGCCGTAGGGCTGCGCGGCCCTGGTCTCGGCGATCAGGGCCTTGGTGAAGCCAGGATCGTTGATCGCCGCCACGCGGTCCTCGAAGGGTTTCTCCCAGAGCGCCAGCCACATGGGCGTGCGCCAAAGGTTTGGCACGCACTGGAGTCCGGTCACCCGCCCGCCGGGGCGCGGGATGATCATGGCGGTGACGTCGAGACCCTCGGCCCGCATCTTTGCCAGTCCATCGACGACGATGGCGTCCCGCCCCTGGGCGATGTTCGATCCGGTGCTGAAGAGGACAGGGCCGCCGCTGGCGCGCGCCTCGCGCGCGATGAGCTCCAGTTCGCTCTGCTGGGCGGCGGCGTTCGGCACATTCTGCATCAGGCCGCCTTCGGCCCCGACGACGGCGGCGATCCGCTCCAGTTCCTCCGGCGTGGCGAAGGTGCCCGGGACGCAGCGCCCGTCGGGCATCTTGTGTATGAGCAGTCTCGACGTCGAAAAGCCGACCGCGCCGTCACGCAGGGACTGACGGACCACCGCGACCATGGCCTCGATGTCGGCCTCCGTCGCCGGCTCCTCGACCGAGCGTTCGCCCATGACGTACATGCGCACCGCGCAGTGGCCCACGAGACCCGCGACATTGATCGCCGGTCCCATTGCCTCCAGTGAATCCAGGTACTCGCCATAGGAGGTCCAGTCCCAGGGCAAGCCCTCGAGGATCGCGCGGCGGGGGATGTCCTCCACGTTCTCCATCATGTCCGCAAGGATTTCGCGATCCCCGGAATGGCAGGGCGCGAACGTGACCCCGCAGTTGCCCAGAAGGGCCGTCGTGACGCCGTGCCGCGAGACCGGGGTCAGCATCGGATCCCAGGCGATCTGCGCATCAAGGTGGGTGTGGGCGTCGATGAAGCCCGGCGTGACGATGCAGCCCTTGGCGTCGATCTCGCGCCGCCCGGCGCCCTCCACCGCGCCGACCGCGGTGATGGTGTCGCCATCGATCGCGACGTCACCCTCATAGGCGGGCGCGCCCGAACCGTCGACAATGAGCCCGCGGCGGATCACGACATCATGCGAAGTCATCTGTGGAATTCCTGTTTGACCGACAGCGCGCCGCCGCGAACGACGACAGGAACCTCTCCGACCACCCACCCGCGCCACAGAGGGGCGCTCCGACGAGCGCGATCTGATGTTCCGTCACTCCAGGCGGACTGTCGATGATCATCTCGTGGCTCTGCCGGGTTGGCTGGCCGGCCAACCATCGCGCCGCGGCCCCGGATCGCCGCTCACGCCCGCCGGCCCGCTCCGATATCGGCGAAGGCCGACCGGCCGTTGAATCTCAAGGTCAGCCGGCGATCAGAGCTTCCCCGAAATAAGGCCTGATACCGGCGTCGGCATCCGCGGGAGACGCGGCCATCGGGTCACGCAACCAACGCCACATGCGGCGAAAATCGATCGGGCCGTTCACGCAGGAGCGCCCGAATCCGTTCTGGTAGTAATTGTGCGCGCGAGGATCCATGTAGATCATCATGCGCTCTTCCCGGTCTAGCTCTTCGTTGAAGCGCAGATATGCGGCAGACGTCACGTCGACCGTACGCTTCTCCTGGACGATCAGGCCGGCGATACACTGCAAGGCGAAACGGATTTCCATCTCCAGGAGATCGATCACCTGGAAGCCGCCGAAATTGTTGGCGTCGGCGGGCGAGTCAATCCCACCACCTGATGTCGCTGGCGCCTTGCGACTTCCGCGGCCGGGCCGACGGGATGATCTTCGCCGACGATTTCATCGCCATGCCGCTGCAGTGCGCGACCCAGTGGGACGGCCTCGCCCACGCTGGCTATGACGGCATGTTCTACAATGGCGTGCCGGCCGAGACGGTGACGCCCGGCCGGGGATCGACGCTCTTGTCCATCGACAAGATCGCCGCGCGGGGCGTCGCGGGACGCGGCGTCTTGTTGGACGTGCGTGGACGCGGGGCGTCGACCGCCTGGAGGCCGGCGAGGCGATCACCCCCGCGGATCTCGACGCGACCGCCCGCCGCCAGGGAACCACGCTCGAGCCCGGCGACATGGTGATCGTGCGCACCGGTTGGATGCGCACATTCACCATCGACTCCGATCCCAAGCGTTACTGGAACAGTGAGCCCGGCCTGTCCCTCGACTGCGCCGCCTGGCTGCATGCCCGGGACGTCGCCGCGGTGGCGTCCGACAACTGGGGTGTCGAGGTGATGACCCCCAACGCCGCCGCGATCGAGACCGTGCTGCATGCCGTGCTCATCCGCGACATGGGCATGACCTTGGGTGAGCTCTTCGTCCTCGATGAACTGGCCGAGGCCTGCGAGACGCGGGGCGACTGGTCGTCCTTCTTCACCGCCCCGCCGCTGCTGGTCGTGGGCGGCGTGGGCTCGCCGATCACGCCCCTGGCCATCCTCTGACAGGGGCCGGCGTCTCGCTGGATCCTAGAGCGCGTCAGGGTGAAGTGGATACCGGTTCACCCGTCCGACGCGCTCTAAACATATGAAGATAGACCATTTTCATCCGGTTCAAGTGATTCCACTTGAACCGGAAAGGGTCTAGGGTCGTTGTGGCTTCGGCGCCGACGACGGGATCGTCTTCTCCGCGGCAATCTTGACGCCGTTCCGCTTCTTCTGAAACTCCTGGAACAACCCCTCCATCTCGGGGCCAAGGAATTTGGATATGACCAGGGGCGAATAGCCGCTCTTGTTCTTTATATCGAGCGGGGCGCCCTTATCGGCGAGGAACCGCAGGATCTTCTCCGACTCGGGGCTGCGGCTCATCATCGCCAGGAGCATCACCGAGCTACCATCCTGCCGGACGTCGCCGACCGACGGGTGCAGGTCCACGGCATACTGCACCGCGGCCAACTTCCCGCTCGCCGACGCGGCCAGCAGGATGTTGTTCCCGTCCGTGGAGGTGAAATCCGGCTTCGCGCCGGCGGCGATCAGAAGCCGCATCATCTCCACCGAGCCGGCCGTCGCCGCGGTCAACAGTGGCGTCAAGGGTTCGGGGGGCTCGGGAGCCGGGGGCCCGCCGCCTTCAATACGGCCCACCACGATCTTGGGCGTATAGCCGAGGGCCGCATAGTCGTGCGGCGTTATCTTGGCCACGGCCCCGTCGGGATCGACCGGCTTCAGCTGGTACGGCAGCCGGCTGAGGCCGTTCGGATCGGCGCCCCTGGCGAGCAGGAGGCGCACCAATTCCGGGTCCCCGGTCCTGACGGCCGCGTGGAGCGTGGTGTCTCCATTGTCGTCCCACCCCGCGGTGGACGCGCCACGCAGGATGAGCGTCTTGGCCAGTCCGGCCTGGCCATCGTAGAGCGCGAGCCGCAGGGCGCTGACGTCGTCCTTGGAGACGTAGTTCAACTTGGCGCCCGCATCCAGAAGGGCTCGCACGGCTGCGTCGGACCGGCCCTTCACGGCGAAGAACAGGGGCGTGAACCCCCGGCTCGTGGTCGCGTTGACGTCGGCCTTTGCCTTGATCAGCACCGCCATGTTGTCGAGCCGGCCCGCCGAGGCCGCGAACATGAGCGGGGTCTGCTGCTCGGCGTTGCGGACATCGACCTCCAACCCCGAGTCCAAAAGGCGCGCCAGGACCTCCGGCGAAGCCAGGCGCGCGCAGAGATGCAGCGCCGTGACCCCGTCGAAGCGGACCGCCCGCTTCCAGTCGGCATGCGCGTCCAGCAACGGACCGATCACCGAGGCCTCGGGATTCTCGCAGGCCAGGGTGAGCGGACCTGTCCCGTCCGGATCGGCGACATTGGGATCCGCGCCCGCCGCCAGCAGCATCCGGATGGCTTCCCCATCGCCGCGGTCAACAGCCCAGGCCAGGACCGTCGATGCGTCCTCGAACCGCAGGTTCGGATCGGCGTGTTGCGCAAGCAACGCCTGCGCCGCCGCATGATCGCGGGTCTTCACCGCATCCAGCAGGCTGTTCTCGAGCGGTCCCGCGCGCGACGCCGTCGCAAGGACCAAGGCCGACAAGGCGATGGCCGCCATCGGCGCCCCGCGCGTGGTGTGGTTGCTCCTGCGCACGGCGGGGCTAGGCGTCCAGCGCCGCGAATGGCCCGGTGCTGTCGCCGAGCCTGTCCCGCTTCACGCCGACGGCGTTCATGGCCGAGATCATCACGTTCGAGAGCAAGGCCTTGTCGGCGGCGATGTGGCGATCGCCCTTGAACAACCCGCCCGCGAGCATCAGGGACAGGTTCTCATGTTCGTGGAGGTTCGGATCGCCAAGGCTCGCGCCGCACCAGGCGAGGGTCCGATCGAGGAGGGTTCCGTCGCCTTCCTTGGCGTCCTGGAGTTTCTTCAGATACTTGGCGTAATACTGCACCAGGAAGGTCTGGATTTTGACGAGCTTGGCGATCTTCTGCACATCTCCGCCGTGATGGCTCAAGGCATGGTGCGCGTCGGAGATCCCGATCTGGGTGTAGCTTCGATTGCTGCCTTCCTGGCCGATCATGAAGCTGCTGACGCGCGTGATGTCCGCCCTCAAGGCGAGCACCTGCAGGTCGAGCATCATGTTGATGTGGTCGTCGATCGCGATCGGCGCCCCCATCGGACGCTTCATGTCCGAGACCACCATGTCGCCAGACTGACTTTCCGTCAGCTGGATACGGCGTTCCAGGTCGCGCACCGACGTCATGTACTCATCGATCTTGCGACGGTCGTCGATGCTGATCTTTCGGGTGAGTCGCTTGGTGTCTTCCGAGATGAAGTCGAGGATCGAGGCGTTGCGGCGCAACTGCGCCAGCCGGCTCCCCCGGTCGATGGTGTCGCTGTCGCCGAACAGGCGCTCGAACACTTCGCGCGGGTTGACGACCGTGGGCAGCGGCGTGGTCGGCGTGCTCCAGGAGAGCGTCCCGGAATAGGCGCAGCTGTAGCCCGGGTCGCAGCTGCCCACGAGGCTGGACGGCTCGACACCGATCTCCAGGGAGGCGACCTGGGTGTTCTTGCCGAGTTCCTGGGCGACATACTGGTCCATCGACACCCCGCTGTGGATGTCGGAGTCGCTCTTTTTCGGGTGCGCCGCGGTGAGGTAGGAGCCCGCGCCGCGCGCGTGGTCGCCACCCCCATCGCCGAGGGCGTTTCCGTTCGGCTGCGTCAGCCCCGTCACCACGGTGAGCTTCGACTTGAACGGCGCCAGGGACTTGAGGATGGGCGAAAGCTCCAGACCCGGGCCCACCTTGGTCGGGACAAAGCTTGGATTGATCATGCCGTTCGGCAGATAGAAGATCGTGAGGCGAGCGGGCGGCAGGGGTGCGGCGCTGGCGCGGGCCGGCATCATGGCGTCGAGCATCGGCAAGGCGAGCATTGTGCCCGCACCGCGCAGCATCGTCCGCCGGGAGAGCGGGCTCGAGGGGATCATCATTTCTGAGCTATCCTTTCACCGTGGACGGTATCCTTGAGCGGCGCCCGGCGCATCTCGAACGGCACGCTCTGGACGATCGCCCTGACTATGGTCCGCGCGCGGTAGTCGTCGCCTTGCGCCGCGCGACGGACCGACCGCACGGCTGGCATGTCGCTGGCCACAAGCCCGCGGCCCAGGGCGTAGGTCATCAGACGCTCGGTGAAGGCTTCCGCGAACTGGTCCTTGCGGCTGAGCAGAATCGTCTTGAGGCCTCCCAGACCGCTGAAGGCCGTCCCGTCCGGGAGGGCGGTCGAAGCGTCGACCGGCTGTCCCGCGTCGGTCTGGCGCCACGTCCCGACGGCGTCGAAGTTCTCGAGCGCCAGCCCCAGGGGATCCATCTTGCTGTGGCAGGAGGCGCAGACCGGGTTGGCGCGGTGGACCTCGATCGCCTCCCGCGAGGAGAGTTGCCGGCCCGACTTGACGACCTGCAGGTCCGGGACGTTCGGCGGCGGCGGCGGCGGCGGCGCGGCCAGGATGTTTTCCAGGATCCACTTGCCGCGTTTCACGACCGAGGTGCGGTTGTTGTAGGACGTCACCGTCAGTATGCCGGCCTCGCCCAGCAAGCCGCCGCGACCCAGCTTCGGGTCGAGGTTCACCCGGCGCATCGTCGTGCCGTGCACGCCCGGTATGCCGTAGTGCTCGGACAGCCGCTCGTTGACGAACGTATAGTCGGCGTCGAGGAAGGTCAGGACGCTGCGGTTCTCGCGGAACACCGACATGACGAACATGTTGGTCTCGTCCAGCATCGCCTTGCGGAGCCGCTCGTCGAAATTCCGGAACACAAGGCTGTCCGGATGCTGCTCCTTGAGGTTGCGAACATAGAGCCACTGTCCGGCGAAATTGTCCGCCAGGGCCTGCGCCTTGGGATCGGCGAGCATCCGCGCGATCTCACGGTCGAGGACCACCGGGTCGTGAAGCCGGCCTTTTTCTGCAACATCGAGGAGGTGGTCGTCCGGGATGCTGCTCCAGAGGAAGAGCGACAGCCGCGTGGCGAGTTCGAGGTCGCTGATCGGATGGATCGAGCCGGGCGGACCCTGCGGGGCTTCTTCATGCACGAACAGGAAGTGCGGGGACACCAGGATGGCCTGCAGCGCCGTGCCGATTCCGGTCTCAAATCCGCTGCCGGCGCCACGCTCCCGGGCGTAGACCCTCATGAGCGGCGCGAGGTCCGCCTTGGTCACCGGACGGCGGTAGGCCTGGCGGGCCAGCTTGGCCAGGATGAGGCGCGCGCAGGCGTCTTCGGAAAGAGAGCTCGACGGGTGGCAGATGAAGATCTTTCGCCCGCTCGGCGGCAGGCCGGCGTCCTGAACTTCGAGCGGGCCCCTGATGGCGATCTTCAGGATGTCGCGCGGGAAATTGGCCTGGAAGTAGTTGTGCGCCGTGGAGAACGCCGGGACGTCCAGCGTCTTGACGATGGCGCGGTCCACGTTGAAGTGCAGCTTCAGGGCCTTCGGAGGGGTGGAATACCAGTACACGCCCAGCTGCATGGTCGGCTTGATCGACAGTCCGGAGATCAGCTTCTGCGGCGTCTCGTCGAGAGTAAGTTCCCGGCTGAACGACGCACCGACAAAATGCGTGCCCGATTTTAAATTGACGGTCGTCTCATACGTGTTTTCGGGAAGCATCCCGTTGTCGAGCACAGTGTTCGGATTCAGGGTGACCTGTATTCGATAAATCCCGTCGTGGGGCACGTAATATTTGAACGCCGCACCGCCACGGGATCCCAACGGAAGCTCATCGCTGGCGCGCTCGTTATAGGCCGGAATTCCTATGAATTGGTAATTCAGGTCCTTTGGCAGAATATATTCGGTATCGCCCGCGCTGGACGATGTCGTCCCGGTGACCATCCGGCTCACCTTGCCCGCCACGGCGACATACCGATCCAGCAGGGTGGGAGACACGCTCAGCAGGTCGGCGATGTTGTCGAAGCCGTAGCCGGAGGCGTCGGCCGGCAGTTCGGCGCCGAGGTCGAACTTCAGGTCGAGCAGGTCACGCACGGCGTTCGCATATTCGGCGCGGTTCAGCCGGCGCATGACCGACCGCCCGGGATCGGGATGTTGCGCCGCCAGGCCGTCGAGCGAGGCTTCGAGCCAATGGGTGAACCCGGCCCGTTCATCGTCGGTTGGCCGGCGCATGCCGTGCGGGGGCATCTCGCCCAAGCTTACGCGGCGCAGCACCTTTTCCCAGGTGTCGAGGTTCCCACCCACGTTCCGAGCATCGAGGGCGGTGAGCGTGAACCCCGCCGTCTTCAGCTTGTCGTTGTGGCAGCCGCCGCAGTAGTGCGTCAGCATCGCCATGTGGTCGGCGTCCACCGGCGGAGCCGCGACATTGGCGCGTTCGACGGAGGGCTTTGCGGCGACCGCTGGCGATTGAGCCCGATCGATCGACCTCAGGGGCTCACCGCCTGGCGCAGCCGCGGCCAGCGAAACGGCCAGGCAGACAGCGCCGAACGCGCCGACTCCCGCCGTGACAGGTGACCTGACGACAATCGTCGATAGCCGCCCAACGGCGCCACGCTTCACTTGGCCAAGCGCCCTCAGGACGGAGTCAGCAGTTTTTCGCACTTATGTTCCCTCCCGCACAACAATAGGCCGAAACTCCGAAGAACCCATGTCGATGTCGAAATATTGAGCAACACCGGTCCGGCGGGCGCGGCGATATTCCGCCCCGGTTGTTGAAGCGCCGCCTTCAAAGCCGGATCGCGGCGCGCTTCGGTTTCCAGCAATCGTCTGTGATGGAGCCTCCCGCCACCGCGCGCCGGGCGGCCAGGATTGCCAGCGCCCCCGCAAACGTCGTTAGGTTCCACCAGGGCGGAACGAGGACGGCGCAGGTCATGGGAAACCAAGTGGAGACGTCGGCGGATTACGTCATCGCCGGCGGCGGGAGCGCGGGATGCGTCCTGGCCTACCGGCTCTCGGAGGACCCGCGCAACCGGGTGGTCCTGCTCGAAGCCGGCGGCTCCAGCGACCGCTTCTGGGTGAACCTGCCGGCCGGGCTCGCCCGGAATGTGGGGAACCCCGACATCAACTGGTTCCACATGACCGAGCCCGACCCGACGCTGGGGGGACGCCAGGTGATCTGGCACGCCGGGAAGATGCTGGGCGGCGGCTCGGCGCTCAACGGCATGGTCTACATCCGCGGCGCCCGGTACGACTACGACGGCTGGGCCGCGCTCGGTTGCACCGGCTGGTCCTGGAACGAGGTCGTGCCCTACTTCCTGCGCGCCGAGACCTTCGAGGGCGCTCCGTCACAGACGCATGGGAGCAGCGGGCCGCTCGGGGTCGCGCCGCTGCGCGTCGTCCACCCGCTGGCCGAGGCCTTCCTGAAATCCTGCGGCGAGGTGGGCATGTCCCGGATCGCCGACTATTGCGAGGGCGACGTCGACGGCGCCTTCATCAACCTGGCGACGCAGCGCAACGGGCGGCGGAGCAGCACGGCGGCGAGCTATCTGGCCGATGCGCGCGGCCGGCCGAACCTGCGCGTCATTACCGACGCCCTCGTCGACCGCGTGCTGTTCGACGACGGCCGCGCCAGCGGAGTCGCCTACCGCCTGGGCGGCGTCGAGCATGTGGTGAGCGCGGCGCGGGAGGTGATCGTCAGCGCGGGCACGATGCAGTCGCCGGCCATCCTGATGCGGTCCGGCGTGGGGCCGGGCGCCCACCTCCGGGCGATGGACGTGGCGGTTCACACCGATCTCCAGGAAGTCGGCCGGAATCTCACGGAACACCCGAACATCCAGAACTCCAGGCTTGTCTCGACGCCGACCTACAACGCGATCCGAAACCCCTTCCGCCTCGCGATGGAAGGCCTCAACTACATCCTGTTTCGGCGGGGCATGCTCTCGACCGCGGCGGTCCACGCCATGGCGCACGCGAGGTCGAGCCCCGATGCGCCCCACCCCGACATCAAGCTGCAGATGATGCCGTTCTGCAGCGACCCGGAGACGGGCGCGTCGCACAGGCGCTCGGGCATCGGGGTCACGATCGACAACATGTTCCCCAAGGCGCGCGGCGAAATCCGCCTGCGGAGCCCCCGGCCACAGGACAAGCCGGTGATCGACTACCGGATGTACGAGCACCCGGAGGACCTGGCGGTGATGCGCGCGGGCCTGAGGCTGGTCGACCGGATCTTCGCGGCGCCCGGCATCGCGGAGCATGTCACGGGACGGATCTTCCCGCCTTCCGCAGACCTCTCCGACGACCAGCTGGACGTGCTCATCCGCGCCCACTCGGCCACGGGCCTGCATCCGGTCTCAAGCTGCCGCATGGGCGCCGACGCGGCCTCGGTCGTCGATCCTCAGCTGCGGGTGCGCGGCGTCGACCGGCTGCGGGTGATCGACGCCTCGGTGATGCCCACCCTGCCCTCGGCCAACACGAACGCCCCGACCATCATGATCGCCGAGAAGGGCGCGGAGCTGATCAAGGCGGCGTCGCACGCCTAATCGGCCGGCACGGCGGGCGCATCATCGGGAAGACTAGACGGGCTGTCGACTACAGCTCGCGGCGAGACAGCTGGCCCGAAATATAATCCGCCTGCCGGATGGCCAAGGCGACAATCGTCAAGGTCGGATTCTCGCCGGCGCCCGTGGTGAACTGGCTGCCGTCCGAGATGAACAGATTATCGATATCGTGGGTCTGTCCCCACTTGTTGCATACGCCGTCACTCGCCTTCTTGCTCATGCGGCAAGTCCCAAGATTATGGGTCGATGGATAAGGCGGCGTATGCATGACCTTACGCCCGCCCACGGCGCTATAGACCGCCTCGCCTTGCCTGTAGGCGTGATTCCGCATGGCGATATCGTTTTCATGGTCGTCATAGTGGACGTTTGGCGCCGGCAACCCATGCTGGTCCTTGACCGTGCCGCTCAGGGTCACGCGATTGTTTTCCTGCGGCATGTCCTCGCCGACGATCCACATGCCCGCGGTGTGGGAGTAGGCCTCCATGAAGCTCGCGAAATCCGAACCCCAGGCGCCCGGATCCAGGAAGGCGGCGTAGAACGGGAGCCCGAGCGAGATCGTCTCCAGCTCATAGCCCCCGACGAAGCCCCGCTTCGGATCGTGCCTGGACTCGTCGCCAATGATCCCGGCCATGGTTGTGCCACGGTAGAAATGCACCGGCTGGTCGAAGGTGGCGTACACCGACCCCGTGGTATGGCGCATGTAGTTGCGGCCGACCTGGCCGGAGCTGTTGGCCATGCCATCGGGGAACTTGGAACTCGCCGAGAGCAGCAACAGGCGAGCGCTCTCGATGGAATTGCCGGCGACGCAGACCACCTTGGCCTTCTGCCGCTGGCGGTCTCCCTTGGCGTCGAAATAGACCACGCCCGAGACCTTGCCCTGGGCGTCGTGCTCGATCTGGGCCACGTGCGATTGCGCCCGCAGTTCGAGGTTACCGGTTTTCTCGGCCGCGGGTATCTCCGTGTACAGCGTCGACCATTTGGCTTGGGATTTGCAGCCTTGAAAGCAAAATCCAAGCTGCATGCAACGGCCACGCCCCTCGTGCGGCGCGCTGTTGATCGCCATGCGGCCCGTGTTGCACTCCTGGTAGCCTAACTTGCTGGCGCCATTGTACATTATCTTGAAATTGTTGTTGCCGGGCAGGCCCGCGATACCGTTGGTCCGCGTCACGCCCATCTTCTGCTCAGCCTTGGCATAGTAGGGCGTGAGGTCGGCCAGGCCGATGGGCCAATCCAGCAGATTGGCCCCGGCGATCGCGCCGTAGGTCGTACGCGCCTTGAACTCGTAGTCGCGAAACCGCAGCGAAGCGCCGGCCCAATGGGTGGTGGTGCCGCCGACCGTCTTGCAGGTCCAGGCCGGAAGATTGGGAAAGTCCCGCGCCACGCGCCAACTGCCCGATGTCGTGCGCGCGTCCTGCCAGGCGAGCTGATTGAACGACGGCCATTCGTCATTGATGAAGGTGGCCGATGACTGGCGCGCGCCGGCCTCGAGCAGCACCACCTTGACACCTTTCTGGCAAAGCTCGTTCGCCAGTGTTCCGCCGCCGGCGCCCGATCCGATGATCACCACCACGGAATCGTCGTCGTGAGCTATCTGCACCATGGGGACGTCTCCTCCCGTGCGCTTTCGCGAACCGGACGGTTCGCTTGACGTGGTTGCTTCGGGCGCAGGCCAAAGACACCATCGCGTGGTTGCGGTTTGCCGCTCCCGCTAACCCGAATAGGGCGCTGGGCTGGCCGTGAGCGGAGGATCCGGCAGCCAGGTGAGGTCATTGAACCCGCGGCGCAGATAGCCCCCCTTGGAGAACGCCTCACCCTGATAGCCGAAATGGGCGAAGGCCATGTCGTTGTTGTAGACGGTCGCAATGCTGGTCGCCCGCACCTTCTGCACGAAGGGATCGGCGATCAGGGCCTCGACGATCGACCGCCGCCGATCGGGGGACGCCGCCAGCCATGACCCGCCGGCCTGTCCGTCCAGCGCCCGCACGCCGTTCGCGACCAGCCGCTGGCCCTCGGGCTGCGCGGCCTCCCCGTCGAGCGCCTTGACGACCAGGGCATAGACCGCGTCCTCCAAGCCATCGTGCGGATAGAGGACCCGCGCCAGGCCCAGCACGGTGTCGGCCTCGTGCTGACTGATGTTCCTGACGTCCAGCGCCCAGGCCAGGCTTGGGGCGAGAAGACCGATGGCGCCTTGCGCCAGGAGGACGCCCGTAAGCTTGGCCGAGCCTTTGAGAAATCCGCGCCGGCCGACGCCCGGCGGTGGCGGGCCGAGGCGGTCGTCGAGCTCGGCGGACGCCGCCGGAGAGTCACCATCCATGGTCATGTCCTCCGCTGTTGGATCGCCTAGGCGTAGTGCCCGGCCTGTTCGAGAACCTCGATCCGATAGCCGTCCGGATCGCTGACGAAGAAGAACCGGGCGCGCGTCACCGCCCCCTCGGACAGCGACTTTATATCCCCGGGCTCCAATCCCAAGCCGATCAGCTTCTCGCGGAATTCCTCGAGGTTTTCGGTGCAGAACGCGACGTGACCGTAGCCGGACCCGTGCGTGTACGGCGCGGTCTGATCCTTGTTGAAGGTCAGCTCGATCTCGAATCCGCTCGCCGGGTCCTTCAGATAGACCAGGTCGAAGGTCGGAAACTCCAGGCGGTGGGATTCCGCCATCCCGAAGGCGTCCGCATAGAAGGCTTGCGACCGGTCGAGGTCGAAAACCCGGATCATCGCGTGAATAAGCTTCGTCATCTCACCTCATCGAGCGCCAGCCGTGGCCCGCGCCCGTCAATCCATCCGAAACAGATCAAGCGCCGTCTTGCCGAGGATCATCTGAGCATTGTCGACGCTGGTCGCCTTGAAGACGGCCTCGACCGCGCTTCGGGTGTAGCCGAACGTGCTCTCCTGATGCGGATAGTCCGTGGTCCACAGGACTGTCTTGGGCCCGATCCGGTCGAGAAGCTCCAGCCCCGTCGGATCGGTCATGAAGGTGGCGTAGCAATGGTTGGCCCAGTACCAACTCGGCGGATGCTTCAGCTTCGGCTCCATCAGCCGCTGGAAGGAGTTGTAGATCAGGTCCGCGTCGTGGAGCATCGAGGCCACCCAGGCGATGCCGGCTTCCGCGAAGACCACCTTGAGCTTTGGAAAACGGTCGAACACGCCGCCGAAGGTCAGCTGCCCCCAGTGGTTTCGAAACCCCTGCATCTCGGTCAGCACGCGGATGGCGGTCATGCCGGCCATGGCCCCGGGGATGGCCTCGCCGATGTGGAAAGCCAGCGGCAGGCCCGAGTCCGCGACAGCCTCCCAGAACGGGTCCAGCTTGGGGTCGTTGTAGAATAGCGGCTCGCCATCGGCGAACTTGCCGGCCTTGAGCGGCGCCAGCAGGCAGCGGGCGCCCATCGCCTTGCATTCCTCGACCGACGCCTTGGCCTTCGAGGGATCCCAGTAGTTGGGCACCATCACCGCGTAGAGCCGGTCAGACGCCTTGGCGCACTGGGCGGCGACGTGAGCGTTGTAGCCCGCGAACACCTCCTCGCGGTTCTCGATTTCGCCGAACATCATCAGCCCGAACAGGCGGTGCGGGAAGATCAGCTCCTTCGCCACGCCTTCGACGTCGCAGTCCGCCAGGCGGACATCCACGTCGCTCAGGCCGGGGTAGCACTCCAGCACATCGCAGAGCAGTTCGGCGACCACCGCGGGCGTCTTCGAACCGTCGCCAATGCCCAGATGCCAGCCGCCGTCGCGGAACAGCATGCGCGGGGCCTTGTCCTTCAGATGCTCGGGAAAGCGGTCGATCCAGCAGTCTGTCTCGAGCATATGGCTGTCGGCGGAAACCAGGATCGTTCCCTCGGGCCACTTGCGCGTCTCGCGCTGGGGCTGTCGCTGGGTTGGCGGCGGCAGATCGACCTGTTCCGGGATTTCGAGCACGAATCCATCCGCCATCACGTCACCTTCGTCATGATCGCCGGACCTCGCCGATGAGCTGGGCAGGTTGCGGCCGCTTGGGTCAATTCACCGTGGAAGACAGGCTAGCACGCGCGCGACGGCGCCCAAAATGCGCCGCGGCGTGCCCGCACCTCAGGCCGTCTCAAGCAGTCTGGCCTGCCGGCCCTCATGCATCGCGTCCAGCGGAACCGTGCGGGTGTCCTTGCCCGAGCGGAGCACCTTGCCCGGCAGCTTGCCGGTGTGCTCGCCGTGGCGGACCACCTCCACGCCATTGACGAACACATGCTCGATGCCGATCGCGTCGGCATAGGTGCGCGGCTCGTTGCCCGGCACGTCGTAGCGGAAATAGGTGGGCCCGCGCCCGACCGTCGCCTCGTCGAGGATCACGATGTCGGCGTGGTAGCCGGCCTTGAGCAGGCCCCGGTCGATCAGGCCGAAGTAGCGGGCCGCGCGGTCGGTGATCTGGTAGACCGCCTCCTCGAACGTGATCACGCCGTGTTCGCGGACGCCCTGTTGGAGCAGTCCGGTCGAGAACGAGAAGATGTCGATCATGTCGAGGTGGGCGCCGGCGTCGGAAGCGCCGATCAGAGTCCGGTCGTCGAGCCAGATCTCGCCCTTGAGGCGGAAGGTTTCGGCGTCGCTGGGGCTCGTGGCGGGCGCGAAGGTGGTGACGAGCCCATCGGCGATGGCGATGTCGAGCATGACGTCGAGGGGGGTGCGGTTTCCCTCCGCGGCGATCTCGCCGACCAGCCGTCCCTCGTACTTCCTGTTGCTCTCGTCGACCACGGAGACGACCGTGAATCGATCGATCTGCCGACGGAAGACCAAAAAGCTTTCGAGGGGTATCTCGTCCAGCCCCGCCTGCATCTGACGGCGGATCTCCGGGTCGCGGAAGGCCTCGATGCGCTTGTCCACCGGCATGCGGAACAGCGCCGCCCAGATCCCCGGGTTGGAGTCGAAGACGAAGCCGGACTTCAGGTTCATGAAGATCGACCCCGACACCGGCACGGTGAGCGCGATCACCTCTCCGCCGCGCTCGCGGGCGAAGTTGCTGACGCTCAGCTGGTGGTCCGCCAGCTTGCGGGCGTTCTCATGGCCCATGATGCCCAGCGCGTTCCAGTTCACCGCCCGCTGACCGGCGACCGAGAAGTCGGTCATCAGCTCGGGGATGCCCGGCCCGAAGTCGAGGTCGGGGAGAAGCTCGAGCCCCGTCCCTTCGTAGTCGCGCACCACGCCGCCCAGCGCCACGATCTCGGAGAAGTCCGCCCATCGGGACGGCACGGGCTGGCCGTCGCCGTCGAAATGGGCGACCGCGATGGAGGTGGAGAAGCCGAGCGCCCCTTCAGCCAGCGACTGGCCGAGCAGGGCCTTCATGGCCTCCACATCCTCGGGCGTCGCCTTCTGGCCGACGGCGCGTTCGCCCATCACCACGCGGCGGATGGCGGAATGGCCGGCGAAGAACCCGGCGTTGAGGCCGACCTTGCCCTCGATGGTGTCGAGATATTCGCCGAACGAGCGCCAGTTCCACGGCACCGCGCTCAGCAGCGTCTGGACCGGCATCCCCTCCACGCGGGCCAGCATCGGGGCGAGGTACTCGGCCGCCTCCGGCGTCAGGGGCGCGATGGAGAAGCCGCAGAAACCGCCGATGACCGTGGTGACGCCGTGGAAGCACGAGGGGCTGAGCGCCGGATCCCAGAACACCTGGGCGTCGTAATGGGTGTGGACGTCGACGAACCCCGGGACGACGATGCGGCCGGTGGCGTCGACGGTCTCGCGCGCGTCCTCGGGCACATCTCCCACCGCCACGATGCGGCCGTCCCTGACGCCGACGTCGCCGCGCCGGCGCGGGGCCCCGCTGCCGTCCACGATGACGCCGCCCACGATCTTCAGGTCCAGCATGGCGTTCGCTCCCTTGGTTCCGCCCCGCACGCGCCGGGCCGCCCCTCGGATTCCCGATCGGGCCAGAGCGATCCTAGCTTCGACCGGGCCGCCTTCATAGTTGCGACAAGGGTTGGCGCCGGGCGCCCGAGAGCAATAGTCTCGCCCCCAACAAGGCGCGCGGCGGCGACCGCGCCCGCAATGGGAGACGCCAATGGCCACGCTGTTGGAGCAGGACCTTCCGAAGGTGGACTATGGCGCCCAGGAAGAGGCCATGCAGGCCTACTTCCGGGAGGGCGAAAAGCGCGCGATGGCGCTCGGCAATCGCGGGCCCGTTCGCTACGCCCCGGACGGCGCGGTGCATCCCGAGATCCTGGAGGCCTACTGGCGCTGCGGCTTCTACGTCTTCGAGGACGTCATCAAGGCCGAGGAGCTCAAGGATCTTGAAGCGGCCTTCCTAGACCTGCTCGAGCGCATGCCGAACGCGCCCGACTCGCCGGTCGACGCCCGTGGCCGCCCGGCGCTCGGAACGGATCACGACGCCCCGTCGGTCCTGTGGGGCCGGCCCCTCATCGACCCGTTCGGCGGCACCGACGAGAGCGACGGCCGCCACCAAGTCAAGATGTTCGAGCCGCCCAGGCCGCCCGGCCTGCCCGAGCGGCAGGTGGGCAGCGTCCTGGGCTCCCTGCAGTATTCGGACGCCTTGCTCAGGCTGTATGGCCATCCCGACCTCCTGGCGGTGGCCGCGGCGGTGAACGGCGAGGACTTCACGCCCTTCAACGAGACGCTGATCATGAAGCGGCCGCTGGGCGGGATCGTCGCCTGGCACCAGGACGGCATGACCCACTGGGACAGTCCCGACTGGGACCAGGGCAGCCACGGCTTCAACTTCATGGCCCAGCTCTACGGATCCAAGCCGGCCACGGGGGTCTGGTTCGTGCCGGGGACCCACAAGACGGGACGGGCCGACCTGCGGGCCATGGTCGTCGCCGCCGGGTCGGACCGCCTGCCGCAGGCCGTGCCGCTCGTCTGCGGCCCGGGCGGCGTGGCGATCAGCAACCGGCAGGTGGTGCACGCCTCCTTCGCCAACACGACGTCCGACTGGCGGGTGACCTTCAACATGGGCTTCCAGCGCCGGCGCTCGGTGGAGGGCGCCCCCGGCCGGGACATGGCCACGGGCACGCGCTCGATCATCGACGCCGAGCGCATCCGCGAGCGGAGCCGCCTGATCAGCTATGCGATCGAGGCGCGACGGCAGCGGTTCCCAGGCGAGACGCCCTTCGTCTACCAGCCGGACGCGGCGCGCGGCGAGCCGGTGCGCTGGGACGACGCGGCCCGCCAGTCGATCCGCGGCTACAACAGGCTCGATCTGGTCGTCTGAGGGCGCCGGGCAAGGGCCTGGACCGCGTCCGTCGTCCCGACCCCGGGACCCGCCAACCGAACATCGAGGCCCCTCCGGCAGGGGAGATGGAGATCGAATGAAGGTCGGCGTGGTGATCCCCACCTATGACCAGTATGGCCAGTCCGACGTGATCCGCGGGTTGATCGGGGCCGCGGAGACCCTGGGCTATGATTCCGCCTGGTTCGGAGACCACATCGTGGTCCCCGAATACGCCAAGGACTACACCGATCCGCACTGGTTCGAGGCGCTGACCTGCGCCTTCGCCGGGATCGGCATGACCAGCCGCCTGAGTTTCGGCACGGATGTCCTCGTCGCGCCCTACCGCGATCCCATCCTGGTGGCGAAGATGGCCGCCACGGCCTCCGAGCTGTCGGGCGGGCGGCTGATGCTCGGCCTGGGCGTGGGCTTCCTCGAGGGCGAGTTCGAGGCCCTGGGACGTCCGCCGTACGCGCGGCGCGGCGCGGTCACCGACGAATATCTGCGCGTGCTGCGCCTGTTGCTCGAGAGCAAGGCCGACGCGCCCTTGTCGTTCGAGGGCGAGTGGGTGCGCTTCGAGAATATCCGCTTCGGCCCGAGGCCCGCGAACCCGCCCCCGCTGCTCGTCGGGGGCAACCACCCGAAGGCCCTGGAACGCGCCGGCCGGCTGGGCGACGGCTGGCATCCGCTCTGGCCCACGCCCGACGAATACGCCGAGGCTCGCCAACGCGTCCTGGCGGTCCGGCGGCGACACCAGATCGATCGCCCGTTCACCTTCTCGTTCAGCTGCCCCTACACCCGCCTCCTCGCAGCGGGCGAGCCGGTCAGGCGGGACGACACGCCCTGGGAAGGCGCCCCGCCGCGCGACTACGCCTACAGTCCGCCCAAGCCCAGGACCTCGGACGGCCGGGACCGGTTCATCGGGACCGCAGCCCAGCTGCGGGAAGACCTGACCGAATACGCGGCCGCCGGGGTGGACCAGGTGGTCCTGCGCTTCGCCTTCCCGTGGGACCGGGAGGTCTCGCCCGACCGTTTCATCGACCGGATGGAAGCGTTCGCCGCGGATGTGCTTCCGGCCGCCAAGGCCTTGCGCGCCGCCGCATGAACCGCCGTCGCGGCGACACGGCCGGCATGCCGATCCGGCCTGCAATGTGAGCCGCTCAACGTGGCGGACGGCTCGTGGCTCGCTTGACACCGCGTGCGCCTACCGTACCGTTTCCGCGGCGCGCCGGTCCCCGCATTCACGGTTTCGCCGCCTGGGCGCCGATGGCGCGACATGAGCCCGGGACCCGCGGCCCGGATGATCGGAGACCCCGCCAGTGAGATTTTCCCTGCTGTATGAGATCGCCCTTCCGATGGAGCTGGAAGCGGCCGGCAAGACCGAATCGGAAGCCTTCTGGGAGGCGGTCGAGCAGATCCGCTATGCCGAGGAGATGGGGTTCGACGCCGTCTGGCTCGTCGAGCACCACTTCCTGGAGGACCTGTCGCGGTCATCCGCCTCCGACATATTCCTCGCCGCCATCGCCCAGCACACCAAGCGCATCCGCATCGGTCTTGGCGTGGTGCTGATGCCCACCCCCTACAGTCACCCGTTCAAGATCGCCGAGCGGGTGGCCTCGCTCGACATCGTGTCGCGCGGGCGCGTCGAGTTCGGCTGCGGCCGTTCGACGACCGCCGAGGAGCTCGACGGGTTCGGTGTGCCTACCGATCAGGCCCGGCAGATGATGGTGGAAGCCATGCGGGTGGTGCCGCAGATGTGGCGCCAGCGCGAGTTCCCCGGCTTCAAGGGCGCGTACATGGACCTGCCGGCCCGCGTCGTCGTACCCAAGCCGGTGCAAAAGCCGCATCCGCCGATGTGGATGGCCTGCGGCAGTCCCACCAGCTTCCACCTCGCCGGCGAACTGGGCGTCGGCTGCCTCAGCTTCACGATCTCGACGCCGACCGAGCTCGCCAAGTCGCTCGAGCACTACCGCGAAGGCCAGAAGACCGCGAAACCCGTGGGCGACTTCGTCAACAACAACATCGCGGGCTTCACCACGCTGTATGTGGGCGACGACGACGCGGCGGCGCGCGAGCGTGGCGGCCTCAATTCGATCGGGCACCACGGGCGGGTCCTCAAGTACATCCGCGATGTGCCGCAACGGGCGGGTTACAACGAGGCTTCGCACTCCCGGGAAGGCCGAGCGTCCGTGGTGGGGACCGATGTGCAGCTGGCCATCGAGGAAGCGCGCGTCTGCGTCGGCGGGGTCGCCACCGTCGAGAACATCATCCGCCAGTGGGAAGCGATCGGCATCGACGAGTTCATGGGCGTGGTCCAGTTCAACGAGATCACCCACGAGGAATCCATGCGCACCATCCGGCTGATGGGCGAACAGGTCATTCCGAAGTTTCGCGCCACCAGGCCGCTGGAGACCGTGGGTTAGGGCGCCTGAGCCTCACCCCAGCTGGTGCGGAAGCGCCCTCTCCTGTTCTTCCGGCCAGCCGCTCGGACGGTCCAGGTCCACCGGAACCTCGCCCCACCGATAGCGGCAGGCGTCCGGCAGGGCCGGGCCTCCCGCGAAGTACAGCATGTGCCGGTTGGCCTGGGTGAGATCGCCCTCGATATGGCGGCCGTCCACGTGGAACCGGCCCTCGCGGCCATCGTCGTGGGTGACCAGGACCGTGCCGTCGGGCTGTTGCGCATAGGTGGTCTTGAAGGCGCCATGCCGGTAGCTGCGCAGGGGCGGCGGGTTTCGGCCCGTCATCGTCCGGCCGCTCCGTTCGCCGGGGACGCGCGAGAGAGGTGGTCGCCGTCCTCGAAGCCCATCCATTTGTCGTAGAGGTCGTGGAACATGCGCACGGGCGCCTCATTCTCCGACGAACAGATCACGTAGCCGCGGCGCAGCATCTTCAGTCCATCCTGGACCGCGCGCACATTGCCAAGGTCCTGACCGAACACCCGCGCCAGGTAGCCCAGTTCGACGGCGTCGGTGATCGGCTGGTCGACGGTGAGATAGTGCACGGGCGCCGGCGGCGGGCGCGGACGGTCGTTCGGCCAGGGCGCCATCAGGAGGATGTCCATGAGCGACCTCTCGGGGTCGTTCCCCCGCGGCCGGAAGCGGTAGACGATCCGGCTGAAACCGCCCCACGGATGGAAATTGGGGAACAGCATCAGCATCTCGCCGGAGTGCATGTGGGCGTCGTGGTAGGCGTCCGCGCCCTGGCCGAGCGCCTGACCGACGGCCGCGCGCTGCGCCTTGGAGGTGATCTCCCCGGTCTTCTGGCCCGGCTGGAGGCGGATGGCGGCCGCCTCCTGGTCGTGCCAGTCGTAATAGTAGTTGAGGGCCTGCTGTTCGCTCTCGGCGATCACGCCCCAACCGGGGCCCGCGGACCTGTGCTTGTCGGTGGGCAAGGCCGAGGCCAGGCGCATCCAGTTGCCGAACGCGTCCCACCGCGTGCCCGTCGCATAGGCGTGCTCCGGCGAGCGCACCATCTGGGGGTGGGTGATGTTGGTGTGCCAGGCCTCGAGGAAGGCCTCCTGGACCACCTTCCAGTTGACCGGCAGCTCGGCGCAGACGTGCACCTGTTTCCACCGCTGGCCGAGATCATGGCCGGCGCCTTCGAAATGGTCGGGCAGTTCGCCCAGGAAGTCGGACAGGGGCTCGGCGTCCGGGTCCGGATTGATGAAGACGAAGCCGCTCCAGACGCCGACCTTGCATTCCGGAAGCCGGCTGACCTCGTCGCGGGTGCCGGGAAAATCCCAGCCGCAGGCCATGTCCTTCATCGTCCCATCGATATTCCAGGCCCAGCCGTGGAACATGCAGCGGAACTCCTCGGCGCGCTTACCTGGGTGGTCGCAGAGCCGGCGGCCCCGGTGCAGGCAGGCGTTGGGATAGGCCTTGATTTCGTCGGGCGCGGTGCGGACCACGATGAACGACAGGTCCGCCACCTCATAGAGCATGTGGTCGCCGACCTCGGGGATCTCCTCCGCCCGGCAAACCCACTGCCAGCACCGCTTCCAGATCCGCTCCACTTCAAGCTCGTGGTATTCCGGCCGGAAGTAGCGGTCGACCGGGACCCGGCGGACGCCCGGCGGATAGGGCGACTCGCGGGCCAGGTGCTCGGGATAGGCGGGCTTCGGCGGCGTCGCGCCGGCTTCGTCCTTGGTGTCTGAGATCGACATCGTGAGCACTCCCGCGTCGCGGCTCGGGGTCGGCCACAGACCTTATGCGAAAGCATGCCGGTTGAAATAGGCATCGATCCCGTGAAAGGCTCTAGGCTCGCGGCCGGGGTCCAGCATGCTCATGGAAGAATGGGATGAGACGGTCGATCTCGTCCTGGTGGGTTCGGGCGGCGGCGCGCTGTGCGCGAGCCTGGTCCTGGCCGACGCCGGCAAGGACGTCCTGGTGCTCGAGAAGACCGACAAGGTCGGCGGCTCCACGGCGATGTCGGGCGGGGTGATGTGGATTCCCAACCATCCGCTGCAGGCCGCGGCCGGGGTCGAGGACAGCCACGAAGCCGGGAAGGCCTACCTCACCGCCCTGCTGAACAGGCCCGACGAGGGCAAGGGCGCGACGCCCGAACGCATCGACATGTACCTGCGCCAGGGCCCGCAGATGGTCCAGTTCCTCATCGACAAGGGGATGGCGTTCATCCGCTGCGACGGCTGGTCGGACTACAACGACGAGCTGCCGGGCGGCTGCAGGCGGGGCCGGGGTCTAGCCGCCAAGGTCTTCGACGCCCGCCGCCTGGGGCCCTGGGCGCACAGGCTGCGGCGGGGCGCGAGCGGCATGCCTATCGCCGGCGACGACAGCCACTACATGCAGCTCTTCCGGACGACCCTCAGGGGGTTTCTGCGCGCCCAGTTCTACCTGTTGCGCCGCATCCGCATGCGCCTGACCGGCGCGGACCTGGTGGGGTCGGGCGCGGCGGTGCAGGGGCGGATGCTGGAAATCGCGCTGCGCGCGGGGGCCCGGATCGAGACCGACGCCCCGGTGGTGGAATTGATCAAGGCGGATGACCGGGTGGTCGGCGTCATAGCCGAGCGCGGCGGAGCGCGGATCCGCATCCGGGCGCGAGAGGGGGTGCTGCTCAACGCCGGCGGCTTCGCCCACGACGTGGCGCGCCGACGCAAGATCCACCCGATCCTGCCCGACAGGGACCTGTCGCACACCAATCCGGGCGACACGGGCGAGGTCATCGACATGGCGGTGGGGCTGGGCGCCGACACCGACAATCTCGACCAGGCCATCTGGCTCGCCTCCTCCTGGCCGCCGGGGCGCGAGCAGCCCTCGATGGACTACGCCGGGATGGGGCGGCCGCACATGATCACCGTCGGGCGCGACGGCAAACGGTTCACCAGCGAGGCCGGCTCATACATGCAGTTCGGCCAGGATCAGCTGCGGACCGGCGCCGTCCCCGCCTACTGCATCATCGAAAGCCGCGGCCGCGAGCGCTACTTCTGGGCCGGCTCGCCGCCGGGCGTGACACCCCGGGCCTGGCTGGAAAGCGGCTACATGAAGCGGGCCGACACGATCGAGGACCTCGCCCGGCAATGCGGCATCGACGCTTCGGGGCTCAAGGCCACGGTCGAGCGGTTCAACGCCTTCGCCCGGAACGGACGCGATGAGGATTTCGGACGCGGTGCCAACGGCCTGTCGATCTGGTCCGGCGACCCGAGCAACAGACCCAATCCCAGCCTGGGCGCGATCGAGAAGCCGCCGTTCCACGCCGTCGAGATCTGGCCGGGCGACGTCGGCACCTATGGCGGCCTGGTGGCCGACCAGTTCGGCCGGGTGCTCACCGAGGCGGGGCAGCCGATCCCCGGCCTCTACGCGACGGGCGTGTGCACCGCCGGCGTCACCGGCACGCACTACCCCGGTCCGGGCGGCAGCCTGGGGCCCTCGTTCGTCTTCGGCTGGGTGGCCGCCAAGCACATGCTGGGCCAGGTTCCGAACTAGGCTGAAGACCCGATCAAGATATCAATCTCATTTGTGAACCGTCATCCCCGGTTTGTCCGGGGGATCCATGAACGCCGGGGGAAGAGTGTTGTTTGCAGCCTATCCGCCGCGTTTGCTCCGGCGCCCCGGAGATCATGGGTCGCCCGGGCAAGCCGGGCGATGACGATCAAGAAAATTACGAGTCACCAACCTTGCCCGGTCAGCGGCGGGGCCGGTTGCCGAAAAACCCTCCCTTGACCAGGCGCGGCAGCAAGGACCTCGCCGCGTCCTCCTGATCGATGCGGCCCTTCAAGAACAGTTCGTCCTGCGGACCGGGCGCGGGGTCCTCGAGCAACAGGGTCCAGTCGTTGATCAGCTGGCGATGCACCACGCCCCAGCGCCCGTTCCGCCGCGCGAAGTGGTCGGCGAAGCGCCCGGACGCCAATTGCAGAGCGCCATCCTGGTTTCGGCAAACACTGAGCCAGTAGGATTCCACCTCGGCATCGTCACCGCGAATATCCATCGACGTCGTCGTGCGATGATGCTGCATGGCGGTGAACTGGCGCTGGGTTCTCGGAATGACGTAGCCAGCAAATTCGTCACCGTCGCCCGAGAATATGCCGTGATCGTCAATGGCGCCGTCATGGTAGAGCTGCCTGGTCAGCTCCAGATCGCCGTGATCGACCCCACGGGAGTACGAATCCAAGAGATCCTGGATCTCCGCGCGATCCATCAGCCACCGCAGCTTGTCGGCGACGCTCGCGGCATTCGGTTGAGGCTCGGATTCCGCCATCGTTTGCTTCCTCCCACTGGAGACCGGAGCGCGACCACCTATCGTTTGGTCGAGGCTAGCGTGACGGGCGCTGACAGGACAGCGCTACTCGAAGTTCAGAGTGGCCGATCACCGGACGCCGCCCCTCGGGAACCACGCCGGCCCGGCGGGCAATTCGCCATTGTTCTCCGCCCACCGGACTGCGACGCTGAACGTCCATTCCAGGGGCGATGAAATGGCGATCTCACTGCAGTTCACGCTGTTGAATCCCGCCGCGGGCAAGGAAGAGGCGTTTGTCCAGTGGTACAGCAAACTCCACGCCGCCCGGGGCGTTCTCACCCCCGGCATACTGGCCGCCCAGTGCTTCAGGCGCATCGACGGGCCGTGGCCCCAGGGCGTCCATGACTATCTGAACATCTGGGAATTCGACGATCCCACCTACGCGCTCGAACAACTCGAAATCGTCCGGGGCACGGACAAGATGCCGTGGAGCGATACTGTCGACCGCGACGGCATCCAGCCCCCTACAATGTGGATTCGCGCGCAGGTGAGAAATGGCGCGCGTGTCCCGTCCGACAGTTCCAACCGCGGAACCTGCGTCCTGATGCTGGCCAATGCGCTGGAAGGCCGGGGCCAGGCGTTCGAAGACGCCATCCTGAAACAGGGCGGCCTTACGAACCTCGCCGATCTTCCCGGCGTGCTCTCGGTCGATTTCCTTACTCTCGCGGAGAAGCAGATCCGTGGGAATTGCCGGAAATATCCGCTCGCGCTTCTCTTCGAGCTGCACGATGAGCAAGCGGGGATGGGCGCCCTGCGAGATGTGCTTCCGACCCTTCCCGAGCTGGACGAGGGGCGATGGCTGGCGCCGGTGTTCCGTCCGTTCACGGCGAAACTCAACAAGCACGAGGGCGCCGATCGGCTGCGCGCCGCGGAACGACAAGACAGCGCCTGATCGCGCTTCAGGAGTCGCGCTTGACCACGATGCCCGCGGCCTCGCGATCCCAGGTGTCGCCCGTCACCCCGTCCGCGCGCAGCAGGTGCTTCTGCGTCCGCGCGCTGGGCGTCTTGGGCAGCTCGGCGACATAGCGGATGTAGCGGGGGACCATGTAGTGGGCCATCCGCGGCCGCAGGTAGGCCAGGAAGTCCGCCGGGTCGAGTTCGGCGCCGGGGCGCAGGACAACCACGGCCATGACGTCCTGCTCGCCCTGGGGGCTCGGAACCCCGATGGCCGCGGCGTCGGCCACCCGCGGGTGGCTCAGCAGTTCGGCCTCGACCTCGAAGGACGAGATGTTCTCGCCGCGCCGCCGGATCGCATCCTTCTGCCGGTCGACGTAGAAGTAGTCGCCCTCGGCGTTGCGGCGGAGCCGGTCGCCGGTGTGGAACCAGCCGTTACGCCAGGCCGCCGCCGAGGCTTCCGGCATGCGCCAGTAGCCGGGCGAGATCGTCCATGGACGGTCGGCCCGCAGGATCAGCTCGCCCGCATCCCCGTCGGGAACCTCGCGGTCGAAGTCATCGACGATCCTCGCCTCGTAGCCAGGCCGAAGCCGGCCACAGCTTTCGGTGTTCGTCGGATTGATCGGCGACATGATCGGGATCGACAGCTCCGACATCCCGTAGGAGGTGGTCACGTCGACGCCGAAGCGCCGGCTGAACGCCACCGGATCGCTGACGAGCGGCGACATCGACACCAGGCGGAGCGGATTGTCGGCGTCGTCGGGCCTGGGCGGCGCATCCTCCAGGAAACGCGCGACGGAGCCGATCAGGACGCAGATCGTGGCCCCGTGGCGACGGATGGTGTCCCAGAAGGTCTCGGTGCGGAAGCTGGACTGCAGGACGACCGCGCCGCCCATCATCATCATGCCATGCACCACCCGCGAGCCGCCGACGTGGAACAGCGGCGTGCTGGCGAGGTAGACGTCGTCCCCGGTCACCCGGTCGGCGAAGGTCGCCATGACCATGTCGTGCATCTGCACATAGGTGACGATGGCCCCCTTCGCCGGGCCGGTGGTGCCGGAGGTGAAGAGAATGAACTGGGTCTGCCAGGGCTCGACCACCACGTCGGGCGCCGCCGCCGGATCGGCGCCGTCGAAGGACGCGGTCACCCGGTGCAGCTGGACGCCGGCGGGCGCGCCCACGGTATCGTCGCCCGAGACCACGATCGTGCGCAGCGCGCCGAGGTCCAGTCCGGCGAGGCGGTCCAGATACCGCTCGGCGACCACGCCCACGGCGGCCCCGCTGAGGGTGACGAGGTGCTGCAGGGCCGCGCCGCGCAGCGCGACATTCGGCGCGGCCACCACCGCGCCCAGGAAGTTCGCGCCGAACCACGCCTTGAGGAAATCCGGTCCGTTGGGAAGCAGGACGAAGACGACGTCACCCGCGCCAACCCCCAGGCCCGTCAGCCCCGCCGCAGCCTTGCGGGCGTTGGCCAGCGCATCCGCGTAGGTCCAGACGGCGCCATCCTCAAAGCGCACGAAAACCTTGTCCGGGATTTCCGCCGCGCGGGCGCAAAGGATGTGCTTCAGGACGCTCGCATCGCGGTCCGGAAGGCGCGAGTCCAGCCAATCCCAGCCCATCGTTCCGCTCCCCGATCCCGGGCTCCGCCGCCGCGTCCGGGCCGACGATGCACCGTCTCGACGACGAAGCCCAGGCCACGGCTGGAGAGGGCGTCGCAAGTGGCGTAGGCATGTGGGCAAATGCGCGATGGCCGGGGCGGCAATCCCCGAAGCCGGCGCCCAGGGAGATGATTCATGGCTCAGAGACTGCGCTTCGGAGGGTTCATCGCGCCCTACCACGCGCCGCACGACAACCCCTCGCTCGCGCTCCACCGCGACCTGGACCTGGTGACGCTGATGGATCGCCTGGGCTTCGACGAGGCCTGGATCGGCGAGCATCATTCCGCCGCCTTCGAAATGATCGGCAGCCCGGAGATGTTCATCGCCACCGCGGCCGAGCGCACCCGCTCGATCCGCCTGGGCACGGGCGTGGTCTCGCTGCCCTACCACAACCCGCTGATGCTGGCCGAGCGGATCAACTACCTCGACCACATCACCCGCGGCCGGGTGATGGTCGGCGTGGGCCCCGGCGCGCTGGCTTCCGACGCGCTGATGATGGGCATCCCGATCGCCGAGCAACGCTCGCGGATGGACGAGGGGCTGGAAGTGCTCATACCGCTGCTGCGCGGCGAGACGGTGACGCGGAAGACCGCGTGGTTCGATCTCCACCAGGCCCGCCTACAGATGAACCCCTGGTCGCAGCCGTCCGTCGAGTTCGCGGTGGCCTCGCTCACCTCGCCCACCGGGGCGACGGCCGCCGGGCGCCATGGCATCGGCCTGCTTTCGCTCCAGGCGCTGGGCGGGACCGCGATGAAGTCGCTGGCCAAGAACTGGGCCGTGGCCGAGCAGATCGCCGCCGAGTCGGGCCAGGCGGTCGACCGGTCGAAGTGGCGGCTGGTGCTGCAGGTTCACCTGGCGTCGACCCGCGAACAGGCGCTGCGCGACTGTCGTTTCGGCCTCGACAGCTGGATCGACTACTTCCGGCGGGTGGCCCACCTGCCGGTCCTGCCGGAGGGCCTGGCGGGCGACGACCTGGTGCAGGCCTTCGCGGAGACCGGCGGCGCGATCATCGGCACGCCGGACGACGCCATCGCCGCCATCCAGCAGCTGCAGGACGAGACCGGCGGCTTCGGCTGCGTCCTCCTCCTGGGCCATGACTGGGCCGACAGCGAGGCGACGGCGCGCAGCTACGAGCTGTTCGCCCGCTACGTGATCCCGCGCTTTCAGGGGCTCAATGTGAACCGCCAGGCCTCGCTGGAATGGGTGATGGAAAACCGCCACGTGCTCAGCCCCCAGATCCGGGCGGCGATGGCCAACCGCTTCAGCGAGTTCGCGGCCCAGCACGGGACGGAGAACCTGGATCCCGAACTGATGGGGGCGGTCGGACTTACGCCCCCACCGCCAGAGAAGTCCTGATCGCGACCGAGTGGACGGTCACTCCTCCCGCGCCACCCACTTCGCCGAGCGGCCGAAATCGGAGAGGTACTTGGTCGTCGACCAGCCGCCATCGACGACGATCTCCTGGCCGTTGATGAATTCGCCGCCGGGCGAGCACAGGAAGGCGATGGTGCTGGCGATGTCGTTGACGGTGCCCAGGCGGGTGTGCGGGGTCATCTCGACATTGATCTTCCGAAAGCCTTCGTCGTCCAGCCGGCCAGCCGTCATCGGCGTGTCGGTGACGCCGGGCGCGACGGAGTTGGCGCGCACGCCGGTCGCCCCGTATTGGCAGGCGATGTGGGTGGTGAGGCCGTGCAGGCCGGCCTTGGCCGCCGAATAGGCCCCACCGCGCAAGCCCCCCACCACCGAGAAGGTGGAGGTGACGTTGATCATCGCCGAGCCCGGCGGCATGTGCGGCAGGGATTCGCGGCACAGGCGGAACGGCGCGCGCAGCATCAGGCCCAGGAAGTAGTCGAGGGTCTCGTCGTCGGTCTCGTGCAGCGGCTTCGGCCGTCCGATGCCGGCGTTGTTGATCAGGAAGTTGATGTGGCCGTAGCGGCCGACGGCGAACTCGACGATCCGCCGGGGCGCGTCGTCCCCCATCACGTCGCAGGCCAACGGTGCGTAGCGCTCGCCGATGTCGAGCACCGCGCCCAGGGCGTCCAGCTTTTCAGCGTCGCGCCCGACGCCGACCACGGACATCCCCATGGCGGCGAACTTCTCGGCGCAACCCCAGCCGATACCGCTGCTGGCGCCGGTGACCAGGGCGACCTGGACGGCGGAACTTGTTTCGGCTTGGCTCACCCGGTCATCCTTGCGTCGGCGGGGCATGGACGCACCGATATTATTGCCCGTCAATTTGTGCTTCGCTCAGCCGCGTGACAGGGCAATCCAAGGACAGTTTCGACGCCCCGGGCGCGGCATGCGGCCCCAACGCCGCCCATGACGCGAGCCTGGGGCGGCGGCTGATCGGCGGCCGTTCCGTGCGGTGGGACCCGCCGCAGGCGCAGGCCGCCTACGCGGCGGGCTCATGGGTGCGCGAGACGCTGGCGGACGCGCTGGCGCGCGCGGCGTCGGACACGCCGGACAGGATCCTTGTCGTCGAAGGCGGACAGCGCCTGGATTGCCGCGCCCTGCACGCACAGGCGCGGCGCCTCGCCCAGGCCATGCTGGCGCGCGCGCCGGTCGGCTCCGTCGTATCCTTCATGCTGCCCAACTGGATCGAGGCCGCGACCATCTACATGGCCGCGACGCTGGCCGGCATGATCGCCCACCCGTTGCTGCCGTCGTTGCGCGACCGCGACCTCGCCTTCATGCTGGCGGACTGCGACAGCCGGATGATCTTCGCGCCCGCTCGATTCCGCGGCCACGACCACGTGGCGATGCTGACCCGCGTGGCGGCCGGGCTCGCCAATCCCCCCGCCGTCATCGTGCTGCGCGGGGACGCCGGCCCGCACACCGCCTACGAGCGCCTGTTCGACGACGACCAGGGGCCGGCCTGCCAGCCGCCCGCGCTGGAGGCCGATGCGGTGCGGATGGTGATGTACACCTCCGGCACCACCGGCGCGCCCAAGGGGGTGATGCACAGCCACAACTCGATCCACGCCCTCCTGCGCCAGATCGGGCGCGAGTGGCGGGTCGAACCCGGCGACACCTTCTTCGTCCCCTCGCCGATCAGCCACATCGGCGGCTCGATCTACGCCTTCGAGGCGCCGCTCCTGCTGGGCGCGCGGGCGGTACTGGTGGAGCGCTGGGACCCCGACGAGGCGGTGCGGATCATCGACGCGGAGGGCTGCACCCACACCGCGGGCGCCACGCCCTTCCTGGAGGGACTTCTGGACGCCGCCCGGCGGGCCGGCAGCCGGCTGCCCAGCCTCAAGGTGTTCATCTGCGGCGGCGCCTCCGTGCCGCCCTCGCTGGTGCGCAGCGGAGCCGAGTATTTCGAGCGCGCGGCGGTCAGCCGGGTGTACGGCTCCACCGAGGCGCCGGTGACCACCGTGGGCGTGATGGACCGCCGCGACATCGATCACGCCGCCGAAACCGACGGGCGCCCGGGCATCGCCCATGTCCGCCTGCTCGACGGCGGCGGGGCGGACGTTTCCGAGGGCGAGATCCATGTGAAAGGCCCACAGATGCTGCGCGGCTACCTGCACCCCGACGACGAGGCCACGGCCTTCGACGCGCAGGGGTATTACCGCACCGGCGACATCGGCCGCTGGATCGACGGCGACCATCTGGTGGTCTGCAGCCGGGCCAAGGACATCATCATCCGCAATGGCGAGAACATCTCGCCCAAGGAGATCGAGGACGTCCTGATCGATCATGAGGACATCGCCGAGGTGACCGTCGTCGGCCTGCCGGACCCCAGGACCGGCGAGCGCGCCTGCGCTGTGATCGTGCCGAAATCAAAGCCCGGCCCGGACCTGGACTCGCTCAGGGCTTTCCTGCGGGCCCAGGGCGTGGCCACCTTCAAGATCCCCGAGCAGCTGGCGATCTGGGACGGCCTGCCGAAGACCGACACGGGCAAGGTGCTGAAGCATCTGGTCCGGGCCGAACTCACACGCCCGTCGCGGGAGACCTGAGCCATGGAATTCGGCTGGACCCAGGAGGAAGCGGCGCATCGCGAGCGGGTGCGCGCGGTCCTCGCCCGGGTGCTGCCGCCCGACTGGGAGGACATCGCCCGGCACGGCCCGGGCAGCGACGAACAGACCGCCTTCTCCAAGATCTTCTGCCCCGCCCTGCACGCGGAAGGCCTGCTGATCCCGCATTGGCCCAAGCCGTACGGCGGCCAGGACGAGTCCATCTGGCGCCAGTTCATCATGGCCGAGGAACTCTGGGCGGTCGGGGAGCCGCGCGGCCCGCAATATATGAACGTCAACTGGGTCGGCCCGGTGATGTTCAAGTTCGGCACGCAGGCCCAGCTGGAGACATACCTTCCGCCGATCCTGGCCGGCCAGGCCGTCTGGTGCCAGGGCTTCTCCGAGCCCTCGGCGGGCTCGGACCTCGCGGCGCTTCGCACGGCCGCCACCCCCGTCGAGGGCGGCTACCGGGTCAACGGCGGCAAGATCTGGACCTCCTACGCCGCCCAGGCCGACACTTGCTTCCTGCTGGCCCGCGTGCCGGCCGCCGAGGGCGTTTCCTCCGGCAAGGCGGCGATCGTCATCCTGCTGGTCGACATGAAATCTCCCGGGATCCAGGTGAAGCCGATCCCCGCCCTGGTGGGCCAAGGCGACATCCACGAGGTCTTCTTCGACGACGTCTTCGTGCCGGCCGAGAACCGGCTGGGCGCCGAGGGCCAGGCCTGGGAGATCATCAACTACCTGCTGCAGCACGAGCGGGTGGGCATCCCGCGCTACGCGTTGGCCCGCCGCACGCTCGACCGGGCCGTGGCCCGGCTGAAGAGCCAGGGCCGCTGGGACGATCCGGTGCTGCGGGACCGCGCGGGGCAGGCGCTGATGCTCTGCGAGGCGGCGCGGATGATGTGTTACCGGGTGGTCGACGGCAAGGCGCGCGACCTGCCCGACGACGCCTTCGGCAGCCTGGCGCGGGTGGCGGTCGTCGAGGCGGAGAACGGGGTCAGCGCGTTCCTCACCGAGTTCATGCCGGACGGCCTGCTCGGCGGGGATCCGATGCAGCAGGCGCACCACCAGCGCGCCATCGCCGCGGGCGTCGCCGCGGGCCCCGCTGAGATCCAGCTCAATCTGATCGCCCAGCGGTGGCTCAACCTTCCACGGGAGCCGCGCGCCAGATGAACCATGGCCTGACCGAAGACCAGGCGAGCATCCTGGCCGGCCTCGACCAACTTCTGGGCTCCCGGGCGCCGGCGGCGCCGACGCATCCGGTGACCTTCATCCACGACGCGGCCCTGGACGGGGCGATCGCCGAAGCCGGCTTCCTCGACATCGCCCGGGAGCCGGGATTCGGGGCGCTTGACGCGGCCCTCATCGTCGAGCGGCTCGCACGGCTGCCGTGCGCGCTGGAGGCCGCCGCCTCGGCGATTGTCGCGCCCGCCCTCGACATCGCGGCCGGCCTGCGTCCCATCGCGCTCGCGACCGATCCCGCCGCGGCCGTCCGCCACCTGCCCATGGCCCGCGCCCTGCTCTATCCGCGCGGCGAGGCGGCCGTGCTGATCGAGATCGATCCGGCGCGCGTGACGCCGGTGGAAACCCTGTTCGCCTATCCCTATGGCCGGCTCGACGGACTGGAGGGCCTGGCCGAGCGGGTTGTCGGCGAGGCCGCCACATTGCGCCGGCGCTGGCGCATCGCCCTGGCGGTCGAGGCCGCCGGCTGCATGGCGGCCGGCGTCGCCGCCGTGGTCGAGCACATCACCACCCGCCATGCCTTCGGGCGGCCGCTGGGCTCCTTCCAGGCGATCCAGCATCGCCTGGCCAGGGCGGCCGAGACCACCGAGGCTACCAAGTGGCTGGCGTTCCGCGCCGCCTGGACCGACAGCGAGGCCGACGCCGCCATCGCCGCCGGCTTCGCCCAGCAGCGGATCGCCGAGCTGACCTACGACCTGCAGCAATTCTCCGGCGCCATGGGCCTGACGCTCGAGTTCCCGCTGCACCTCTGGACCTATCGGCTCAGGGCGCTCGCCGGCGAGTTGGGCGGGGCAACGGTCCAGTCGCGCGCCGCGGCGGCGGCGGCCTGGGGCGACTGAGCCCGCCGACCGACCGCCTCAGGTCACCGGGCGCGCAAGACCGGCGGGACGCGCCCTATCGCCGGGCGTTGGGGTCCAGGTTCCAGTTCGCGGGCCGCTTCTCAGCGAAGGCCTTCGGGCCCTCTTCGAAGTCCGGATGGCTCCAGTGGGATTTGAGGAGCTCCCAGGCGTAGAGGGTGGCCTGGGGCTCGACGTTCTCCACCGAATTCCAGATGGCGCGCTTGGTGAGCGCCATGGCCTGGGGCGAGTTGCGGACCATGGCCTGGGCGAGCTCCCGGGCCCGGGCCATCACCGCCGTCGCCGACGGCTCCAGGAGATCGACGAGGCCCAGTTCATAGGCCCTCGTCGCGGGCATCCGGTAGCCGCGCCCCGCAAGCCCCATCAGCAACGCGGCCCCTGGACCGGCGCGCCGCGCGACGCCGATGGATTCCAGGGCCGAGACCTGACCCACGCTCACGTGGGTGTCCATGTAGTCGACGTCGTCGCGCGAGATGGACACGTCGCTGTCGGCCACGAAGTGCAGGCCGGCGCCGTTCACCAGACCGTTGACGGCGCAGATCACCGGCTTGGTCACATGCATCATCCGGGGGGAGAAGCGGTTCTCGTCGCGATACTGGCGGTTGTTCAAGCCGCCGACGCCCTGCTCAAGCCCCGAGACGTCAGCCCCTGTGCAGAAGTGCCGTTCGCCGGCCCCGGTGACGATGGCGACACGGATCCCGGGATCGGCCTCCACCCGCGCCCAGGCCTGTTCCAGCGCCTTCAGCATCCGGGGATCGATGGAATTTCCCCGCTCGGGCCGGTCCAGGGTGAGGATGGCCACCCGGTCCTCGATCTCGAAGCGCAAGGGCGAAGACATGGCGGTTCCTCCGGGAATCGGGAGCCCACGCTACCATCGCCCCCGGACCGCGCCACGAGATCAGCTTGCCAATGGACGCTAAAGCGCTTCGACGATGGTGACGTTGGCCATGCCGCCGCCTTCGCACATGGTCTGCAGGCCATAGCGCTTGCCGCGCGCCCTGAGCGCATGGATCAGGGTGGCCAGCAGCTTGGTCCCCGTCGCCCCCAGCGGATGGCCCAGCGCGATGGCCCCGCCGTTGACGTTGAGCCTGTCCGGATCGGCGCCGATGGCCTGGCGCCACGCCAGGGGAATCGAGGCGAAGGCCTCGTTGACCTCATAGAGGTCGATGTCCTCGATCCTCATGCCGGAACGCTCCAGGGCCCGCCGGGTGGCCCGGATCGGCTCCTCCAGCATGATCACCGGGTCGCCGCCGGTGACAGTGAGGTGATGGATGCGGGCGATGGGTGTCAGGCCATGCGCCTGCAACGCCCGCGCGCTGACGATCAGCGCCGCGGAGGCGCCGTCGCAGATCTGGCTGGCGTTGGCCGCGGAGATGACGCCGCCCTCGGTCAGCGGCTTCACCGCGGCGATGGATTCCAGGGTGGCGTCGTGGCGGACGCCCTCGTCGTGGACGTGGGGTTGTCCGTTCGCGCCGATCACGGGGACGATCTCCCTGTCGAAGGCGCCGGCCGTGGTCGCGGCGGCGGCGCGCCGGTGGCTGGACAGGGCGAACCGGTCCAGGGCCTCGCGGTCGAAGCCATATTTGGCCGCCACCATCTCGGCGCCCACGAACTGGCTGAAGGTCCTGACGCCGAAACGCTCCAGGATGCGCTCGCTGAACGGTCCGCCCATCCCCTTCTCTTCGTGCAGCGAGACATTCGAGAACATCGGCGCCCGCGTCATGCTCTCGCCGCCGGCGGCGATGACGATGTCCTGCGTGCCGGACATCACGGCCTGCGCGGCGAACTGCACCGCCTGCTGGGAGCTGCCGCACTGCCGGTCGATGGTCACGGCCGGGACGCTGGTGGGAAGCCTGGAGGCCAGCACGGCGTTGCGCCCGAAGGCGAAGCCCTGCTCGCCGGCCTGGGTCACGCAGCCCATGATCACGTCGTCGATGGCCGCCGGGTCGATGCCCGTGCGATCGACCAGCGCGTTGAGCACCTCGCCCGCCAGATCGGCGGGATGCCATCCGGCCAGTTGGCCCTTGCGGCGCCCGCCGGCGGTGCGGACCGCTTCGACGACATAGGCTTCGGCCATCAGTTCGCTCCCAGGAAATCACGGCTGCCGGGCGCCCGCCCGTCAAGGATCGACCCGTCAGGCCGCATCGGGCGTGGCGAGGCGGAGGTGGACGGTCGGCCCCAAGGGTTGCATCGGCGCCAGGCGACCGGCTTCGATCACGTCGGCGATCGCCGTCGCGGTCCAGTATCCGTCGGGCCGCGCGGTGGGTTCAAGAATGGCGGGATGGCTGCCGATGAACAGCTCTCCATCGCCGCGAACGCCCAGGATCTGGCCGCTCATGTGACGCGAGCGATCCGACAGCAGGTAGAGGTGGATTCCCACATTATGCTCGGGCGGCGGGAGGTCGGGCCGCGTCCAGGGGCCCCTCTCCTTCATGAACTCGACCATGTCGTCGAGCATGGCCGTGGAGACGTTCGGCGCCATGGCGTTTACCCGGACGCCCGACCCCGCGAGTTCCAGCGCCGCGGTGAAGGTGAACGACGAGACGGCGCCCTTGCTCGCCCCATAGTCGGGACGGTAGTCCAGCCCGCACTGGGCGCCCGAGGTGGTGTTGACGATCGAGCCAGAACCCTGGGCGCGCATGGCCTTGATCGCCCGTCCGGCGCAGGCGAGCGTGCCCACGACGTTGACGTCGATCGTCCTGCGCACGCTGGCCTCGTCCATCTCCCACGACCGTTTCGGCAGGTGCAGCCCGGCGTTGTTGACCAGGCCGTCGATCCCGCCGAACTCATCCAGGCAGCGCTCGATGAGGCCTTCGGCCTGCGCCCAGACGCTGATGTCGGCCGGATGGGCGACGGCCTCGCCGCCCGCCGCGCGGATCTCGTCGACGCAGCGCTGGGCCAGGTCGCGATCGATGTCGTTGACGACCACCGAGGCCCCGCACGCCGCCGCCGCCTTGGCGACGGCCGCGCCGAGCCCCATGCCGGCGCCGGTCACGACGACCGCCTTGCCGGCCAGGTCGATCCCGTGCAGCGCCTTGGCCGCCGCCGCGTCGGCCGGCGCGTTTTCGCTGGTCGTCATCTGGTCCTCCATTGTCGGCGCCTAAGCCATTTGGGGTGGCGGGCAGTTCAGGAGCCAGCGGTGTTGCTCCTCCAGGCCGCCCAGGACGCCGGACAGCAGATGCGCGCGCTTGAGATAGACGTGAACATCGGCTTCGGCCGTGAAGCCGATCCCGCCGTGCACCTGGATGGCGATCGAGCCGTTGGCGCGGGCCGCGGCCATGGCGGTGGCGGCGGCGGCGGCGATCTGGAAGGCCGCGTCCCGCGGCGTCGACGCGGCCGCCGCCGCGGCGGCCTTGACCTGCGCCTCGGCGGCGTAGGCGTTCAGGCCCATGTCGGCGCAGAGATGCTTGATCGCCTGGAAGGCGCCGATCGGCTGGCCGAACTGTTCGCGGACCTTGGCGTAGTCCACCGCCAGGTCGCAGACGGCGCGCGAGACCCCGGCCAGCATGGCCGCGCCCAGGAGCACGCCGACATGGGTGCGTTCGCCGCCGCGCCGCAGGCCATGGTCCAGCCGGCCCCGTTCGAGCGCCACGGTTTCGTCGAGGCCAACGACCGGCTCGCCGCTGAACGCCTCTGCCGGAAGGATGACGATCTCATCGGTCCGTATGGCGATCAGCACCTGCGCGCCGGCGCCATCGATGCAGTAGGCTTCGTCCCCGCCGAGCGAAAGGACGAGGGCGGCGCGCCGATCGCCCGCGCAAAGCGCCTTGCGCTCGTCGCCCCCGGTCAGCCTGGCCGCCAGGGTGGTGGCCAGCACCGACGGCGAGAGCAGGAAGCGGCCCGCCTCGAAGTAGAGCAGAACCTCCTCGGCGACGCCCAGGCCCAGGCCGCCGTCGTGCTCGGGCAGCGCCGCGCCGAACCACCCCCATTCCGCCAGCCGGCGGTGAACGTCGCTCGGGGCCGCGCTCGGACGCAGGCGCGAAACGGGGCAGTTCTCCTGGAGCAGGGCCACCACGCCGTCGACGATCTGGCGCTGATCGTCGCTGAGGCCGAGGTCGATCATCGCCGCGCCCCCCCTTTGGGCAGGCCGAGGATGCGCTCGCCAATGATGTTCCGCTGAATCTGCGAGGTTCCCGCCGCGATGGTCGTCTTGAAATCGTCGAGATAGCGTCTGGGCCAGCCGCCCAGACTGGCCTTCTCCAGGCCTTCCGGGCCCAGGAGGTCCATGGCGAGCGCGGAGACGCGCTGCTCCAGCTCCGAGAGGAACAGCCGAACGTAGGATCCCTCGGCCGGACCGGCGTCGCGCGCGATCAGCAAGTAGACCATCGACTTGAGCGCCGCGGCGTCCGCACGCACAGCGGCGAGCCGCGCGCCGAGGGCGCTCTCCCGCCAGCCGGCGCCCTCTATCGAAGGCCGCTTGGACTCGACGTATTCGAGCAGTTCCTCGACGCGCGCGGCGATCTCCATGGCCACCGGGAAGGAGGCCGCGCCGCGTTCGAAGGCCAGCAGCGACATGGCCACGTCCCAGCCGGCGCCGACGCCGCCGACCACGGCCGTGAGCGGCAGGCGCACCTCGTCGTAGAACACTTCGCAGAAGTCGCTGCCCCCGGCGATGTTGCGTATCGGCCGGATCTCGACACCCGGGGCGGACATGTCGCAGATCACGAAGGTCAGGCCGTCGTGGCGCGTCGAGTCCGGATCGGTGCGGATCAGCAGTTCCTGGAACTGGGCGTAGATGGCGTAGCTGGTCCAGATCTTCTGGCCGCTGATCACCAGGCTGTCGCCGTCGATCACGCCCCGCGTGCGGACACCCGCGAGATCGGACCCGGCCCCAGGCTCGGAGAACCCCTGGCACCAGACGGCGTCACCACTGAGGATCCTGGGCAGGTGGAAGGCCTTCTGCGCGTCGTCGCCGCGCGCGATGATCGTCGGGCCGGCGTGCGAGAGCCCCACGAAACAGCAGTTGTTCGTGTAGGCCGGCGCCCTGGCGCGGGCGCATTCCTCGTACCAGATCAGCTGGCGCGCCACCGGCAGACCCCGGCCGCCATAGGCCCGCGGCCAGGCGATATGGCCCCATCCGCCGTCATACTGGCGCCGCCGCCAGTCCACGTCGAAGGCGCGCTGGGCGTCGCCGGTCTCGTGGGGACGCCGTTCGCCGGGGACATTGGCGGCGAGCCAGTCGCGCGCCTCCTGCCGGAACAGGAGGTCTTCAGCCGACTGAACCACGCGCATTCAAGCTGCCCTCCCTCGATCCATCGACCCATCTAAGGACTTGAGCGCTGTCTTGTATCGGACGCATCGTGCTCGCGTGTGGACGGGTGGAGACGGCCCGCCCGCCTGGGACGGCGCCCGCCCGTGTGGAGGAACCATGATCAAAGCCATCTTCTTGCTCAAGCGGAAGGCCGGCGTCACGCACGAGCAGTTCCGCGAGCACTACGAGAAAAGCCACGTCAAGCTCGGCCAGAAGTACCTTGGCCACCTGATGATCAGCTACGAGCGCAACTACGTCACCCAGGTTCGCGGCTCGCGCAGCCAGGGGCGCAAGCCGGTGGCCTGGGAATACGACTGCATCACCGAATGGATACTTCCCAACGCAGAGGCCCTCGAGGAGGTCTACCGGATCTTCGCCATTCCGGAGATCGGCCAGGAGTTCTTCGACGACGAGGGGCGGTTTCTCGATCGCGACGCCGTCATCGTCATCACCTGCCAGGCCGACGACGTCGTCAACACCGGCACCGGCGGCGGGCACGGGGTCCTGGAACGCGGTACAGTCGCTGGCGGATGAAGATGGCCGGCGGGCGGGATCAGGTTGTGTGCGCCAACGAACAAGGGGTCGCGCGTGGACGTTTTGACTGAGACGACGGCCAACTCGATCTATATCGACGGCCAATGGCGGCCGGCCGCGTCGGGGGAGACGTTCGAGGTCATCAACCCGGCCGATGGACAACGGATCACCACCGTGGCCGCCGGCGGCCGCGCAGACGCGCGCGCGGCGATCGAATCGGCGGCCCGCGCGTTCCCGGCCTGGGCGGCGAGCACCGCCTACGAACGCTCCGAAATCCTCTACAGAGCCTGGCGAATCCTGACCGATCGGACGGAAGAGCTCGCGCGCATCCTCACCACGGAGCAGGGCAAGCCGCTGAAGGCCGCCCGCACGGAAGTGAAGTACGCCGCCGATTTTCTCATCTGGTTCGCCGAGGAGGCCAAGCGCGTCTACGGCCGCACCATCCCCTCGGCCCGCGCCGACCAGCGCTTCCTGGTGCTCCATCAACCGATCGGTGTTGTCGGCGCGGTGACCCCTTGGAACTATCCAATCTCGATGATCACGCGGAAGGTCGCCCCGGCGCTCGCCGCGGGCTGCACGATCGTTCTCAAGCCCGCCGAGGATACGCCGCTCTGCGCCATCGAGGTGTTCAAGGCGCTGGAGGCGGCAGGCCTTCCGGCGGGTGTCGCCAACCTGGTCACAGCGCGCGATCCCAAGCCGATCGGCGACGAGTTCATCGAAAACCCGCTTGTGGGCAAGCTGACGTTCACCGGCTCGACCAGCGTCGGCAAGAGCCTGACCCGGGGCGCCTCCGACCAGCTGAAGCGCGTCTCGCTGGAGCTTGGCGGGCACGCGCCCTTCATCGTTTTCGAGGACGCTGATCCGGTGCACGCCGCCAAGGGCGCGGCGCTTCTGAAGTTCCTGAACACAGGCCAAGCCTGCATCAGTCCAAACCGCTTCTACGTCCACGCCTCGATCCACGACGCCTTCGTCGAGACCTTCACCGACCGGGTGGCCAAGCTGCAGGCCGGCTCCGGATTCGACAAGGACGTCGCGATCGGGCCTCTCATCAACCAGGCCGCCATGGACAAGATGAGCGCCCAGGTTTCGGACGCCATCGACAAGGGAGCCGTGGCCACGACCGGAGGCGCGCGCATGGCCGGTCCCGCGGTCGAAGCCGGCTTCTTCTTCGCCCCGACGGTGCTGACCGGGGTGACACCGGACATGCGCATCTACCGTGAAGAGACCTTTGGGCCGATCGGGGCCGTCTGCCGGTTCGACAACGAGACCGACGTGATCCGCGCCGCGAACGACACCCGCTACGGGCTGGCCGCCTACATCTACACCCGCGATCTGTCGCGCGCCCTTCGGGTCAGCGAAGCGCTGAAATTCGGCATGGTGGGCGTCAACGACATCAATCCCACCTCCGCGGCCGCCCCCTTCGGCGGTGTCAAGGAAAGCGGCCTGGGCCGCGAGGGCGCCCAGGAAGGCATCTTCGAATACCTCGACACCAAGTTGATCGGGATCAGCCTATAGCGAAGGACGCCATCAAGGTTTCGGCCAGCGGTTGGCGAACTTCGGCGGCCGCTTCTCAGCGAAGGCGCGCGGACCCTCGTGGATGTCGCCGGAGAGCAGCACCCGGTGGGCGACCGCCTCGTAGAGGTTCTGCTGTTCGGCCAGCATCGTGTCGCGCCAGGCCTTGACGATCTTCTTCGTCCCCCACACCGCGGTCTGTGAGTTGGCGGCGATCGTCTCCGCCTTGCGGAAGGCCGCCTCCATGACCTCGCCGGGCTCCACGAGTTGCTGCACGAGGCCCAGCCGATAGGCGTCCTGGGCGGCCAGGCGGTCGCCGCTGAGCAGCATGTCCATGGCCGCCCCGATCGGCATCAGCCTGGGCAGGATGCTGACCCCGACGCCCGCGATCACCCCCAGCTTCACCTCGAAAAGGCCGAACCAGGCCTGGTTCGACGCAATGCGGATGTCGCACGAGATCGCCATTTCGCAGCCGCCGGCCACCGCCAGCCCGTTCACCGCCGCGATCATCGGCTTCTCGCTGTCGGAGATGCCCCCGATGTCCGGCCAGGCGCTGATCGGGACCCGGTCGCCCTGATCGACCTCGGCGGCCATCTCCTTGAGGTCGGCGCCGGAGCAGAAGGCCTTGTCGCCGGCCCCGGTGACCACGCCCACATATTGCTCCGGATCGGCGTTGAATTCCCCCACGAGCCCGCCCAGCTCGGCGCGCATGGCGCGGGTGAGGGAGTTGTGGGCGGCCGGCCGGTTGATGGTGAAGACCGTGACCCGGCCGTGCTTCTCGACAAGGATATCCGACATCCTCAGCCCTCCCCGGCCGGCTTGAACCGATAGAGCGTCCAGTCGGCGTTGACGTCGTCGAACACCACCTCCACCGGCATGCCGATGCGCACCTCGGCGGGGGTGCAATCGATCAGGTTGCTGATCATCCGTGGCCCCTCTTCCAGTTCCACATGGGCGATCACGTAGGGCGTCTCCGCCTGGTAGGCGGGGGTCGGCCCGCGATGCACCACGGTGAAGGTATAGACCTTGCCGCGACCGCTGACCGGCTCCCAGGTCCAGGCCTGGGACCCACACTTGCCGCACTGCTCGCTCGGGATGAAGCGCAGGTGGCCGTCCTCGCACTGCTGAAGGCGAAGGCTGTGGGCCCGCAGATGCGCCCAGAACGGCTTGTGCAGGTCGGGCAGGTCGCCCGGCGGAAGGAACTTCTCGTCCAGTGCGCTCATGGTCTCAATCCCTCGCCAGGATCGCGCCGAAGTGGTTCTGCATGACGCCGCCCACCCCATGGACGTAGCCCAGCCGGGCGTCCTTGACCTGGCGCGCCCCGGCCGTCCCGCGCAACTGCTCGACCATCTCGATGAGGCCGAAGGCGCCGCACTGGCCGGCGTGGGTGCCGGACAGGTAGCCGCCGAAGGTGTTGGTCGGAAGCCGCCCGTCGATCCGCAGGGCGCCGCCTTCGACGAAGGCGCCGCCCTCGCCCTTCTTGCAGAAGCCGGCGTCCTCCAGCCCGATGATGACGTTGATGGTGAAATGGTCGGACAGGCTGACCACGTCGATATCGTCGCGGGTCACCCCGGCCATGCCGAAGGCCGTGTCGGCGGCCAGCCCGCCGGAGAAGGTCGTCAGGCTGGGCGCGCTGCACGGGTCGAGGTAGCTGTGCGCCTGGCCGTAGCCCAGCAGCCGGACCCGGGGGCGCCCACGATCCAGCCGATCGTCGGCGGCGACCACGATGCATCCCGCGCCCTGGTTGACAAGGCAGCTGTCGAGGAGGTGGAGGGGCTCGGCGATCACCCTGGAGCCCAGCACGTCGTCGATGGTGATCTCGCCCTTCGCGCCCATCACCGACCTGGGATGCAGGGTGGCGCTGTGGCGTTGCGCCACCGCGACCTCGGCGAGCTGCCCGGGCGTCGTGCCGTACTCGTGCATGTGACGCCTGGCGATGACGGCATGGTCGGCCACGCGGGTCGTTCCCCAGAGCCATTCGTAGGGCGTCCCGAGCTTGGCCATGTGGACGATGGCCGCGCCGCGATCGGAGCTCGTGTAACCCGATCCCTTGCCGGCGCTGACCGTCGGCAGGATCACGACATCGGCCATGCCGTGTTCGACCGCCATGACCGCCAAGCCGACGCCCGCGGCGATGCTGGCGGCGCCGACGGCGGTGCTCGCATGGAAGCGCAGGGGTCTGCCCAGGAGGTCGGCCATCACGCCGCCTGGAAGGCTGGCGCGCAGCCCGACACCCTCCGGCGCCGGACCGATGAGGCCGTCGATGTCGGCCAGGGTAAGGCCGGCGTCCGCGAGCGCCCGCTTGACGACGTCCCAATAGACGCTTGCCGGCTGCTCATCGCTGAGATCACCCTGACGGGTCATGTGGACGCCGGCGATCACGGCCGAGCGGGCGCCGAATTTTCCGGTCATTCTCCCCCCAAGGAAGCCGAGCAAGGAAATCGCATGTCACCCCGCCCTTCCACACCCGCCAAGGTCTACGCCTCGGAAGGCGCGATTGTGGTGCATTACGATCTGGATGTCGCCCAGGCGCGGCTTTCCCGGCGATCGGCCGTCTCGCTGCCGGCGACCGTCCAGGCGGGTTGGGCGCATCCTGGGCTTCCGCGCCTCTACATCGCGTCCAGCAACGCGACCCCGTTCGCGGCGGCGCCGCGCGACGAGCACTTCCTGACCGCCCTCCAGGCGGATTCCTCGGGCAAGCTCAGCCAGATCGGCGAGTCCGTCCGGCTCGGGAGCCGTCCGGTCCACATGTGCCTGGACCGGCGCGGGCGGCACGCGCTGGTCGCCTACAACGACCCGGCGAACCTGACCGTTCATCCGATCGCGGACGACGGCTCGGTCGGGGGCGCCCTCGAGCAACCCGCGATCGCGCTGCGGAAATATCCCCACCAGATCAAGGTCTCGCCGGCGGACGACCTGGTGGTGGTCTGCGCCCGGGGCAACGATCCCACGCCCACGGCGCCAGAGGATCCTGGCGCGCTGCATCCCTTCTCCTATCGGGACGGCCGCATCCGGGAAGCGCTCCCCCTGACGGCGCCGAACGGCGGGTTTGGGTTCGGGCCTCGGAACCTGGACTTCCATCCCACGCTGCCGGTCGCCTATGTCGCGCTGGAACGCCAGAACGAGGTGCAGGCGTTCGGCTACGGCGAGCACGGTTTCGATCCCCTGCCGCTGAGCCGCGCCACCACGCTGTTCGGCGCCCAGCCCGTGGCCAAGCCGATGGCGGGCATGGTCCGCGCGCACCCGAACGGCCGCTTCCTCTATGTCGCCAACCGGACGATGGGCGCGATCACCGAGGACGGCCGAAGCAACCTCGCCTTGGGCGGCGACGACATCGCTGTCTTCGCGATCGATCCCTCGGGCGGCCAGCTCACGCCGCTGCAACGGATCGACAGCGAGGGCGTCATGCCGCGGACGTTCGGTTTCGATCCGAGCGGGCGACTCCTGGTCGTGGCCAACCATGTGCCCGTGACGGCCTGGGACGGCGGCGAACCGCGCCATGTGCCGCAGAGCCTGATGCTCTATCGCATCGGCGACGACGGACGCCTCACGCGGGCCCGGAAGTACGCGCTGAGCGACGCCCACGCCTCGATGTTCTGGACGGACGTCGTGGGCGTCGGCGAGGCAGCGTAACGGTGGTAGCCTGACGCTCCGCGCGACGCCGGTGAGGGCCGGTTTGAACCTTTGGGCGCGGGAGAGGTACTAAGGCTCTCAAGAGGGTGGGAAGCCGATGCCGCCGCCATGAGCATGGTCCCCAGACGCGACGGGTCGGCCGCCGAAACGGAGCGGGATGATGAGGCGCGCCTGCTTGCCGCCGTCGCGCGGCGGGAAATCCGCGCCTTTGAAGCGCTCTACCGCGCCTATCATCCCCGTCTCACGCGGTTTCTGATGATCATGACCCGGCGCGCGCACCTGGTGGAGGAAGTGCTCGATGACACGATGATGGTCGTCTGGGATCGTCCCGACGGCTTCCGCGGGGCCAGCAAGCTTTCGACCTGGATATTCGCCATCGCCTACCGGAAGGCTCTGAAAGCCATGAAACGCCAGGATCAGCCCGTGGAGGACAAGGTCGCCGAAGCCCGGCCGAGTCCGGAGCCCGGGCCCGAACAGCTGCTGGCGTCGCGCCAGCTCCAGGGTGTCCTGTTCGACGCCATGGCCGAGCTTTCGACCGACCATCGCGCGGTGGTCGATCTCGCCTACTATCAGGACATGGGATACCGGCAGATCGCCGAGATCATGGATTGCCCTGTCGACACCGTGAAGACCCGTATGTTCCACGCCAGACGGCGCCTGAAGGCCAGTCTGGACGGCGGCGGCGCGGACTGGTTGTGAGGCCGACCTGATGGCGCGGATCATTCCCTTGCATGGGGGCGAACACCACGATGTGCAGGCCCTGCTGCCCTGGTACGTGACCGGCAAGCTCGACGCCGCCGACCAGGCCCGGGTCGAGGCGCACTTGACTGCTTGCGCGGACTGCCAAGCCGATCTGCGTTTCGAACAGCGGCTGGAGGCCGGCGTCGGCGCCATGGAGCCGCGTATGGAGCGCGACTGGTCGCGCCTGCGGGCGCGGATGGAAGCGCACCCGTCCGAGGCGCGATCCCCGGCGGCGCCGGTCCGGCGGGCGCGGGGGGTCCCGTGGGTCGGATGGGCGATCGCCGCGCAGTTCGCGCTGATCCTCTTGCTGGCGGGCCTTCAACTGGCCCAGCGGGCGCCCGCCGAATACCGGACCCTGGCCGCACGCGCGCCGGCGGCCTCTCGGATCATCGTCACCTTCCGGCCCGACAGCCGCGAAGAGGACCTGCGGCACATGCTGAACGCGGTTGACGCCCGCGTGGTCGACGGCCCCACCGCCGCCAACGCCTATGTCCTGCAGACGCCCGCCGCGGGCGGCCAGAAAGCCCTCGCCGCGCTGCGCAGCCAGTCCCTCGTCCTGATGGCCGAGCCCCTCGGACCGGCCGGGTCGCGCTGATGATCCGGCGCCTCATGATCCTGCTGGGCCTGACCCTGTCCCTGGGCCTGGCGGCGCCCGCGGCCCGCGCCGAGACAGTCCCCCAGAGCGCCCAGGCGGCGACCGCGACGGCGCGCCAGATCATGGTCATGTTCCATCTGCCGCCCAGGCACTACCGGGCGGCCCCCGACTACAGCGGAAGCTATGGCGACCAGATCGGCCAGGGCGCGCGCCGCCGGCTGGCGGAGGCAGTCGCCCGCCGATACGGCCTTGTGCTGGTCAGCGACTGGCCGATGCCGCTGGTCGAGGTGCATTGCTTCATCATGGAGGCGCCGCCCGGACGATCGCCGAGGGAGGCCGCGGAGGCCGTCTCCAAGGACAAGACCGTGGCCTGGGCCGAGCCCGTGGAGCTCTATTCGGCCCGGGGGCGTGTCGCGCACAACGACCCGCTGTTTCCCGTCCAGCCGGCCGCGCGCAGCTGGCGTCTGGCCGACCTGCATGAGTTGGCCACCGGGCGGAATGTCCGCGTCGCGGTGATCGACAGCCTGGTCGATTCCAACCACCCGGACCTCCTGGGCCAGGTTCTGGTCAGCGAGAATTTCATGCTCTCGGCCGCGGCCGGGCCGGAGGACCATGGCACCGGCGTCGCCGGCGTGATCGCCGCCAGGGCCGACAATGGCCAGGGCATCGTGGGCGTCGCGCCGCATGCGCGCCTGATGGCCCTGCGCGCCTGCGCCGAGGCCCGTTCGGCGCGCGAGGCCGCCGTAACGACCTGCGACAGTTTCAGCCTGGCCAAGGCGCTGGTGTACGCGATCAGGCACAAGGCCGAGGTCATCAACCTCAGCCTCAGCGGACCCTCCACGCCGCTTCTGGCGAAACTACTCGACGCGGCCGTGGCGCGCGGGATGGTGGTTGTCGGCGCCTATGACCAGGACCTGCCCAAGGGGGGCTTCCCGGCTTCCCACCCCGGCGTGATCGCCGTCGCCTCGGAACCCGGACAGGGGTCAGGCCCGGCTTATCTGGCGCCGGGACACGATGTCCTGACCACCCAGCCCGGCGGGCGCTGGGATCTCGTCAACGGGAACTCCTATGCCGCCGCCCACGTCAGCGGCCTGTACGCCCTGCTCCGCGAAGAACACCCGTCCGGGCGCGGCGGCATGGGCCTCGTCACCGCGCAGGGCGGCGGGATCGACGCTTGCGCGACACTCCTGCGCCTGCGCCCCTCCTGCGATTGCGCGTGCGCCCGGCCGAGCGGTGAGCCTGCTGCGCGCCCATAGGCCCTCCAGGTCTGGCGATGGGCTTTGGGCGGCGTTGCTTGTCGCCCTCTTCCTCGTCCCGCGGAGCGCCTCGGCGCAGGTCGGCGCCAGCGTCACCCTGCAGTCCGACTTCCGGTATCGGGGGCGTTCGCTCAGCGATGAAAAGCCCGCGCTCGGCCTGAACCTGGCCTACGACCACGCGAGCGGCGCCTATCTCGGCGCCACGGCGACCGCCGCGAAGACCTCGAACGACGGAATCCAGCTCCTGCGCCTCGTCACCTATGCGGGCTATGTCGTGAAACCGCGCCTGGGACCGGCCCTCGATCTGGGGTTCAGCAACTATCGCGTGGCGGATTTCCGCGGCCCCAAGCGGACCTTCGACTACGATGAGGTCTACGCGGGCGTGCTGACCGACCACCTGAGTTTTCGGCTCAACTACGCGCCCAACTACTACGAATCCCGGATCCACACGCTCTATGCGGACCTGGCGGCCACCGCGAAGGTCCGGCCGGACACGCGCGCCTTCGCGCACGTGGGCGTTCTGGCGGCCGTCGGGGGCAGGATCAATCCCGCGACGCGCCGAAAACGCTACGATTTCAGCGCCGGCGTGGCGAAGCGGTTGGGCAGGAGCGAACTCAGCCTCACCTGGGTGGGCGTCTCGCCGCAGGTGGTCTTCTCCAACGGACGCAAGGAAGCGCACGACACCCTAATCGTGACGGCCAGCTACGCCTTCTGATGCGAATTCCGGCAGGCGCAGGCGGGCGCGCGCCGGTCCCACCGGCGGTTTGAACCATACGGGCTCCACCGGGAACTAACCCCCAGGTTCGATCGGCGCGCGGGGAGACAATCATGGCCGCCTATGTCTTTGAAACCATCAGCGCCACCCAAGCCGCCGCGTATGCCGCCGCCACCGACAGCCTGAGTTTCCAGGGCGCCGGCGCGACCGCGGGCCTGGTCACCGTCGGATACCTCGGGGCCGAACAGATCGCCGTGACCCTGGGGGGACAGACGGTGAATTTCGGCTCCGGCATCTACAACGAGACTGGCGTCACCTTCCCCAACGGCTCGCTGCTGTTCATCGGTGGCCTGGCGGGCGACCAGGTCCTGGGCGGAGCCTTCGGAGACGCCCTGTACGGCGGCCAGGGCGACGACACCCTGAGCGGCGCGGAGGGCGATGACGTGCTGCAGGGCAACCAGGGCGCCGACCTCCTGAACGGCGGCCCGGGGAACAACACCATCTACGGCGGCCAGGGCGACGACCGGATCGACCTTGGAGCCGGCGTCAATTTCGGCCAGGGCAATCTCGGCAACGACACCGTCACCGCCGCGGCCTCCGGCCCCAGCATCCTGCTCGGCGGCCAGGGCGACGATCTGCTGATCGGGGGCGCGGGGAACGGCGTCCTCGACGGCAACCTGGGAAACGACTCCATTTCAGGCGGCGCCGGCGCCGAACTGATCTCGGGCTCGGGCGGCGCCGACACCATGGACGGGGGCGGGGGCGCCGACACCTTCACCGCCCCGGCGGGCTCCTCCGACGTCACCCTAGCCGCCGCGGACCGCATCATGCACTGGTCGAGCGCCGACCAGATCGACGTGGCGGGTCCGGGCGGCGTGGCCGAATACTACCAGATCCCCGCGTCGATCATCGCCGCCGGCGGTGGCGGCGTGAGCGATCCGTATGGCTATGGCCTCGACTATGATCCGACCCCGCCGCCCATGACCGGGCCCGTCGCATCGACCATCTCCTTCGACCAGGCGCTCAGCACGTCCAATTCCTGGCTGCGCGGCCATGCGAACAACAACATATCGACAGCCCAGATCCCCGAGGGTGTGGCGATCTTCGTGGACTCCAACGGCGACCATGTCGCGGACATCTCGATCATCCTGGTCGGGGCCAGCATCTTCGATCTGTCGGGGGCCAACTTCATCTGAGTCCCGCGGGCGCCGATGGCGGCGTCGCGGGACTCATGGACCGTCGTGAGGGTTAAGCTTAGCATGGAGCGGCGTTCTGTTTCGCGATGCGAAGACCATGCGATGCGACACCTGCTGCGGCCCTTTTATCGGCGGTTCTGGAACGATCGCCGCCGACGCGCGCGCACGCTGCTGCGGTTCGCGGAGGTGGAGGCCGACGGTGGCCGCGACCTGGTCCGGGCGGCCGAGGTCACGCGCGATCCGACGCTACGGCGCCTGTTCCTGATCCACGCCATCGACGAACAACGCCACGCCGAGCTGTTCCGCAATCGCGGCCTGGATCTGATGCGCGGCCTGCCCGCCGGCGGCGGGGCCGAGGGCCGGGCGGACTGGCTGGCTCCCGGAGAGCGCGGCCTCGACGACGTGCGGGTGGAGCAGGAGCGCGACGCCAGCCTGCTGGCTTTCCTGCATCTCTCGGAAAAGGCCGCCGCCCGGGACTTCGCCAACTATGTCGGCATATTGGAGGGCGACCCGCCCACCCGAGAGGTGTTCGAAAAGGTCCTGCACGATGAGTCGTTCCACATGAACTACACCCATGCGCAGCTGGTCCGCGTCGCGCCCGGCGACCACCGCCGGCTGATCTGGCTGGCCCGGCTGCGTCGGCTCTGGGGCGTCTATCTGCGCTTCGCCAGCGTCCTGGCGGGGGTCATCGGCGCGGTGGTCCTGACGCTGCAGTATTTCATCCTCCTGCCGCCCTTCGCCCTGATGGCGAGGCGCGCCCAGCGCAAGGAGCCGCAGGGCTGGACGGCCATCGCGCCGGACCGCAACGGCGCGCTCGGACGGCAGTATTGATGAAGATCCTGGGCATTTCGGCGCACTATCACGACTCCGCCGCGGCCCTGTTGGTCGACGGGCTCCCGGTGGCCGCCGTCCAGGAGGAGCGCCTGTCGCGGCGCAAGAACGACGCCGCCTTCCCGATCGGCGCCATCGAGTGGTGCCTGGACCAGGCGGGACTGGAGCCCGAGGCCCTCGACGCCGTGGTCTTCTACGAGCGGCCGATGCTGAAATTCGACCGGCTGCTGACCAGCGCGCTGCGCGCCTTTCCGCGCGGCCGCGGCGCCTTCGCCCACGCCATGAAGAACGCGCTCGGCGAGAAGGTCTGGGTGCGCGGCCTGATCACCGCCCACCTGGGCGTGCCGGCCAGGAAGGTGCTGTTCACCGAGCATCACCAGTCGCACGCCGCCGCGGCCTTCCTGACGGCGCCCACCCGGCAGGCCGCGATCCTGACCACCGATGGGGTGGGCGAGTGGGCGACCTTGACCGTCGGCCGGGGCGAGCGGTCCCCGCAAGGCGCCACCAGCATCGTCCTGGACCGGGAGATCCGCTTTCCCCACTCGCTGGGAATGCTCTACTCGACCTTCACCGCCTACCTGGGCTTCGCGGTCAACGAGGGCGAGTACAAGGTCATGGGCCTGGCCGCCTATGGCCGCCCGGCCATGGCCGATCAGGTCCGCCGGCTGATCCGACCCACGGCGGACGGGGCCTTCACGCTCGACCTCGACTATTTCGAGTACCAGGCCAGCGTCGCGCGCTCCTATTCGAAGCGGTTCGTCGAGCTCTTCGGGCCGCCCCGCGACAGCCACGACCCGATCGACCTGCAATCCCCAGAGGGCCGCCGCTACGCCGACATCGCCGCCAGCGTGCAGCTGATCCTGGAGGAGCGCCTCGTCGAGATGACCCGGGCGCTGCATCGCGAGACCGGCCTGCCGGATCTCTGCCTGGGCGGCGGGGTGGCCCTGAACGGGGTCGCCAACGCGCGGATCCTGGCGGAGTCCGGCTTCGAGCGGCTGTTCGTCCCGCCCGCTCCGGGCGACGCCGGCTGCGCGCTGGGCGCGGCGCTCTACGCCGACCGCATCCACTTCGGCAATCCTGACCGGGACGTCCCCGATCATCCCTTCTGGGGCCCCGCCATAGACGAGGGCGAATTGGGCCGCCTGGCGGGGGAAGACGGGATCGCCACGGAAGAGCTGGACGGGCGCGCCCTGATCGAGCGGACCGCCGATGACCTGGCGGCCGGCCGCGTGGTCGGCTGGATGCAGGGCGCCTCCGAGCTGGGGCCCCGCGCGCTTGGCCACCGCAGCATCCTGGCCGCGCCGCACGACGTGGCGATGCGCGACCGGCTCAACCGCGACATCAAATATCGCGAGGAGTTCCGCCCGTTCGCCCCGGTCGTGCCCATCGAGGTCGCCGAGCGCTATTTCGACCTGTCGCCGGGGGCGGCCCGCCTGGCCCGGTTCATGTCGGGGGTCTTTCCGGTGCGGCCGGAGTGGCGCGAGAGGCTGGCCGCGGTCACCCACGTGGACGGCACCGCGCGCGTCCAGACCCTCGATCGCGAGATGGACCCTTTGCTGCACGATCTCCTGACGGCTTACGGGCGGCGCAGCGGCGCGCCGGTGCTGCTCAACACCTCGTTCAACCTGGCCGGCGAGCCGATCGTCAACCGGGTGGTCGAGGGCTATTCCACCTTCCGCCGCTCGGGCGTCGACGTGCTGGTCGCCGGCCGCACCCGCATCGTCAAGCGCGCGCTGGCGCAGGCCAGCATCAGGACAGCCGAGGAGGTCGCATGATCCGCAGGCGGGGCCGGATCCACCGGCAGATGATCGTGCTCTCCAGCATGGCCGGCTCCACCGCGGAACTGGTGCGCGGGCTGTGGCGGAGCGACTCCGGCAAGCGCTGGCTGGCCCCGTTGGCGGTGTTTCTGTGCGCCACCGGCGCGTTGCTGATCCTGGCCGTGACGGTCGAGGCCCTGGCGCCCTTCGTGTACGCGATCTTCTAGAACATGTTTCGCGCGCTGCTCGCCTGTCCGGCCTGCGCGGGCGCGCTCGCCGCGGACTGGACCTGCGAGGCCTGCGGCGCCCGGCATGACGAGGCGGATGGGATCGTGCGGCTGCGCTCGGCGTCCGACGCCCGCACCGAGCGGGTCCGTGAATTCTACACCCATGCGCCGTTTCCCGGTTATCCGCCCAACGACAGCCTGACCTGGCTGCGGACGCGGGCCGAGCGCAGTCCCTTCGCGCGCCGGCTGGACGCCGCCATCCCGGGCGACGCGCGGATCGTCGAGGTCGGCTGCGGCACCGGCCAGATGAGCCTTTACCTGGCCCGCGCCGACCGGGTGGTGGTGGGCGCCGACCTGACCCGCGCTTCCCTGCGGCTGGGCGCCGACGCCCGTCGCCGGTTCGGGATCGAGCGGGCGCTCTTCGTGGAGACCGACCTGCGCGCACCGGGCCTGCGGGCGGGGGCCTTCGACGTGGTCTATTGTTCCGGCGTGCTGCACCACACGCCCGATCCCAGGGCGTCCTTCCGCAGCCTGGCGAAACTGGCCCGGCCGGGCGGCATGATCGTGCTGGGCCTCTACAACGCCTTCGCCCGCATCCCGCTTCGTCTCCGGCGCGCGGTCGCCAGGCTGTCGGGCTACCGCTGGATCCCCTTCGACCCGGTGTTGCGCGACCGCGCGGCCGAGCCCGCCCGTCATGAGGCCTGGCTGCGCGACCAGTATCGCCACCCCGAAGAGCACCGCCACACGCACGCCGAGGTGCTGGGCTGGTTCGCGGAGAACGGCGTCGACTATGTGCGGGCCTTTCCCAGCACCCTGCTGGGCGAGGACGCCACCGATCTCTTCGCGCCGGCGGAGGACAACTGGGGCCTGGAGGCCTGGCTCGCGCAGCTCGGCTGGATGGGATCCCTCGGGCGCGAAGGCGGCCTGTTCGTCATGGTCGGGCGGCGGCGCGAGGCGGCGCCCAGCGCTCGGATCGAGCCGGGCGCGGAGCAAGGCGCGTGACGTTCGCCGTCATCCGCCGGCGCCTGCGGGCCGTCCTGCTGGCCGCGATCCTGGTCAGTCCCGGGTGCGCCATGGCCCAGGCGGCGTGGCCGTCGGAGCTGGCCCCGGGCGCCTACGTCCTCGACCAGCGCCACACGAACCTGACCGTCCGCCTGAATATCCTCGGCGCCTATGCCTATTCGACGCGCTTCACGCGGTTGGACGGCAGTTTCACCTACGACCCCGCGCGCCCGGGCAGCGCCCAGGTGACGATCACCGTCGATCCACGGTCCATGGTCGACCAGACCTCGATCGTCGGACGACGGATGCTCGCGATCCTCGACCCCGACCGGTTCCCGTCGATCACCTTCGTCTCTCGTGAAGTGAGGTTCACGGACGGGCGCCCGGCGCTGCTCGGCAGCCTGACCATGCATGGGGTCACACGGCCGGTCACGCTCGGGATGGCGTTCCATGGCGCGACGCCGGACAGTCCGGGGGCGGCCGTGAGGACGCGCTTTTCCGGAACCGGCCGTATCCGCCGGTCCGACTTCGGCATGGCGACGCTGCACGGCCTGGCGGGCGATCAGATCGACCTGGCCTTCCAGGTCGAGTTCGTCAGGTGGTAGCGGCCCAGGGCGGAAGGAAGAGCGGAATGCCAGACGATGTCCCACCCGGACGTCCCGCGGCCCAAACGGTCGCCGAGGTCCTCGCCGTAATGCTGGGCCTGGCCCTGCTCGCGGGCGCCATTTTCGCAGACAGCCACTGGTTCGATCGCCACTTCCTGCCGGACATGTTCTCCATCCGCCCCAGGCAGATGCGGCGCCTTTGGGCCGGCCGCGCGGTGACCGCGGCGCTGGGACTCTGGGTGCTGGTGGTCCTGCGCCCCTGGCTGGGCAGGCTGGCGGCGCGCAGGTCCTTGCGCCAGCTGGCGATGTCCGCCCTGCCGACCCTGGCGGCGGTCATCCTGGCGATCTGCGCCAGCGAGCTGATCCTGCGGAGCACACCCTGGCGCGCCGCCCACGAAGCCAAGCCCACGCGCGAGCCGCTGCGCCGCCGCGACCCCAGGCTGGGCTGGGTGTACCTGACCGACCGCTCGGCCCACGGCCGACTGCTCGCGGGCCGCAGGATCCTCTACGCGATCGACCCCCACGGCTACCGGGCGGCTCGGCCCGGCGACGTGATCGACCCGAACCGCCCCAGCATCGTCCTGACCGGCGAGTCGATCATCTTCGGCTATGGGCTGAGCTGGGACGAGGCCATCGCGGGCCAAGTCGAGCGGCTCACCGGGCTCCAGGCCGCCGACATCGCCGTGGAAGCCTACGCACCCGATCAGGCGTACACGCGCCTGCGCGACGAGCTCCCGCGCTTCCGCTGTCCCAAGGCCGTGGTGGCGATCTTCATCCCCTCGCTGTTCGGCCGCATCCTCGACGATGATCGCCCGCACCTGGACGCGGGCCTGGTCCCGCGGCCTGAAACCCGGCGATGGCGGCTGGCGACCCTTGCCCGGCGCGCCGTCCCCTACCGGACCGCCGGGGAGCTGCGGCGAGGCTTGGACATCACCCGGGCTGTCCTCCGGTCCGTGGCCGAGACCGCGCGGGCGCGGGGCGCCGTCCCGATCCTGGTGGTGCCGGTCTTCCTGCCCGAGCCGCCGGCCGAGACGGCCATCCGCCGAACCGTCCTGGACGAGGCGCATATTCCCTACCTGCCCGTGCGGCTCGACCAGAGCTGGCGAATCCGGGGCGACAAGCATCCCGACGCGCGCGGCGATCTGGCCATCGCCAAGGCGATCCAGGCCCAGCTCCTGGCGGCGGGCGTCACGTCGGCGGGGTGTTGAGCGGGGCCCGCGAGCAAGACCCGTCACGGGCTCGAACGCTCATCGGGCCTGTCAGATCAGGCCGCGTCCGGCGAGGTTTCGCATCAGGTCGCCGAGGCCGAAGCTCCAGGGGGCCGCGGCGGCGCAGGTCGTCACCGCGTTCTCCAGACGTCCCAGCCGCGGACTAGAGACCCTGACGATGTCCCCGACCTTGTGGGTGAACCCAAGACCGTCCGTGTCGCGGTCCTGGGTAGGCGCGAACAATGTGCCCAGGAACAGGGCGAAGCCGTCCGGGTACTGATGTTCGCTGAGGGCCTGGCGGACCAGTTCCAGGGGATCGCGGCTGATCTGGTCCATCGAACTCACGCCCTCCAGGCGGTAGTTGTCCACGCCCTGGATCAGCAGGTCGACGCGGGCCTGGCGGACGTCGTCGATCGTGAAGTCGCCGTCGAACATGCGGATGAACGGGCCGATGGCGCAGGAGGCGTTGTTGTCCTTGGCCTTGCCCAGCAAAAGCGCGGAGCGGCCCTCGAAGTCCCGCAGGTTGACGTCGTTGCCCAGCGTCGCGCCCACGGCCCGGCCGGCCCGGTCGCAGACCAGCACGATCTCCGGCTCCGAGTTGTTCCAGGCGGAATCCGATCGGATGCCGATCGGCCCGCCATGGCCGATCGCCGACAGCACCGGCGCCTTGGTGAAGATCTCCGCGTCCGGTCCGATGGCGACTTCCAGGTACTGCGACCACAGGCCGTCGGCGATCAGGACGTCCTTCAGCCGTTCGGCGTCCCGCGACCCAGGCGCGACCGAACGGATGTCCGCGCCGACCCGGGCGTGCAGGTCGGCGCGGATGGCGTCCGCCCTGGCGGAATCGCCGCGCGCCTGTTCCTCGATCACCCGCTCCACGGCCGAGACCGCGAAGGTCACGCCCGCCGCCTTGATACATTGGAGATCGACCGGCGCGAGCAGCGGGCTGGCGGCGAAGTCGAAGTCCTCGACCGGACCGAGGTCGCGTCCCGGAACGCCGGCGACGTCGCGGTCGAGGAGACCGGCCACCGTGGCCGCGGCCCGCGAGACATCCGCCAGCCGCCCGTTCCGGCAGACCACCGGCGTCGGACCGGCCGCGAACTGGACGCGCCCCACGAGGGTGGCGGCCGGCCAGTCGTCAGGCAGGAAATCCGTTGGCCGCACGCTCACCCCGTCCATGATCTGGGCCCCCATCCCTGACTTCAGCGCCCCGGCCCGGCCCATCCGCTGAGGCGGGGGACCAGCACCAGGCATCCGACCCCGGAGAGGGCGAGGCCCGCGGCCAGGAACAGCATCGGCGCCAGGTTACTGCCCGTGGCGTCGTGGATGGCGGGCACCACGTTCTGCGCCAGGAAGCCGCCGAGGTTGCCCACCGAGTTGATGGCGGCGATGCCGGCGGCGGCGTGCGCCCCGGTCAACAGCCTCTGTGGCACGCTCCAGAACACCGGCTGCCCGGCGAAGACCGCGCCGGCGGCCAGGCAGAGCAGGCCGAACTTGGCGGGCGCGCCCGGCGCCAGCACGCTGGCGACCAGCAGCACCGCCGCGCAGAGCAGGGGGCCGGCGATGTGCCAGACGCTCGCGCCATGCCTGGCCGCGTGGCGGGGGAAGAGCCACAGCACCAGGCCCACCAACACCCACGGAATGACGTTCAGGGCGCCGTTCTGGAGATATGAGGCGCCGAAGCCGCTGACGATCGTCGGCAGCCAGTAGCTCAGTCCGTACGCGCCCAGCGGCATGCCCATGAACAGGACGGCCAGGACCAGCACCCGGCCGTCCAGCAACGCGCGCCAGGGCGAGCCTTCCGTTTCAGGGCCGGCTTCACGCGCCAGGGTCTCGGCGAGCCAGGCTTTCTCCTCGCGGCTCAGAAATTTCGCCTGCTCCGGGCGGCTGGGGAGCTTCCACAGCACATAGGGGGCGACGAGCACGGCCGGAACGCCGGTGGCGATGAACACCCACTGCCATCCGGCCAGGCCGCCAAGCCCGCCCAGGCTCAGGAGCGCCCCGCCCATCAGCGACCCCACCGCGTTGGCCACGGCGCTGGCGACCATGAACACCCCGATCATGCGCGCCCGATGCGCCTGCGGATACCAGAGCGTCAGCACGTAGAGCACGCCTGGGAAGAACCCCGCCTCGGCGACGCCCAGCAGGAAGCGCAGCAGGAAGAACATGGGCGCGTTCTGGGTGAACCCGAGCGCGAGCGTGACCAAGCCCCAGGTGCCCATGATGCGGGCGAACCAGACCCGCGCGCCGACCCGGGCGAGGATCACGTTCGAGGGCGCCTCGAACAGGAAATAGCCCACGAAGAACAGCGACGCCCCCAGGCCATAGGCGGCTTCGCTGAGGTGCAGCGCATCGACCATCTGCAGCTTGGCGTAGGAAACGTTCTGGCGGTCGATGTAGGCCACCAGGTACATCAGGCAGAACATCGGCATCAGATTATGGGTGATGCGCCGAAGCGCGGTGGCGCCGCCATCGCTCATGTCCTGCCCCCTCGGTCCCGTTTTTCTTGCTTCCGTCCACCGGCTGTCATGGCGCCGGTGGACGGAAGGTTCGGCGCAAGCGTAGGCTACGGCAAAGATCAATGGGAGGTAATTCATGTCGCAATCGGGGCTCGACCGCCGTGCGCTCTTCTTCTCGGCCGCGGCCGCCGGGGTCTCCCTCGCGGCGGGTCCGGCGGCCGCCGAGGGCGCGACGCTCGCCGGTCGCGACTGGGCCAGGGGCGAGCCCGCGGGATACCCCGATCCGGACATCGTCGCCCTGGACCCCCGGTTCAACAAGTACGTGCTGTTCAACTCGCCAATCCGGCGGCACCACACCGGGATGAACTGGGCCGAAGGACCGGCCTGGAACGGGGTCGGCCGCTACCTGGTGTGGAGCGACATCCCCAACAATGTGCAGATGCGCTTCACCGAGGAGAACAGCGCGGTCAGCGTCTTCCGCTCGCCATCCGGCTACAGCAACGGCAACACCTTCGACTTCCAGGGCCGCCAGCTATCGTGCGAGCACGCCGGCCGCAGGGTCGTGCGCTATGAGTACGACGGCACGATGACGGTCCTCGCCGATCGCTATCAGGGACACCGGCTCAATTCCCCGAACGATATCGTGGCGCACCCCGACGGCGGCGTCTGGTTCACCGATCCGCCCTTCGGAATCCTTGGCGACTACGAGGGCTTCAAGGCCGAACCCGAGCTGAAGCCAGCCGTCTACCGGATCGACCCGAACGGTACGGTCGACAAGGTCACCGACGCTTTCCCGCTTCCGAACGGAATCTGCTTTTCGCCGGACTATCGGCGGCTCTATGTCGCCGTCACGGACGGGGCCATCCATGTGATGGACGTCGACGGGCGCGGCGCGAAGAACCCCCGGCTGTTCGCCCAGCTGATGGTTCCCGGCACGAATCGCAAGGTGGCCGCCGACGGGATCCGCTGCGACCGCGATGGCAACCTCTGGTGCGGCGCGGGAACAGACGTGCTGGTGGTGACTCCCGAGGGTCAGACCATCGGCAGGATCCGGCTACCCGAAATCTGCGCCAACGTCTGCTTCGGCGGCCAGAAGCGAAACCGGCTGTTCATGATCGCCAGCCAGTCGCTCTACTCGGTCACCGTCGGCGTGAAGGGCGCGCACATCTGCTAGACCCTTCTCCGGTTCAGATGGGATCATCTGAACCGGAGGGCCGAACCAGGGTTGCTACTGGGCTCGCACAAACTCCTGCGGCCGGTCCGAATCGAAGTGCCACTTGTGCGGCGCGCTATGGATCGAGTTCACCCGGCCGACCAGGCGTCCGTCCTTGTAGTCCGCCCGGATATGGATGAGCTCGCCGCCCTCGGCGGGAACCAGGGCCATGACGTCCATCTGGGAGCCCTCGACCGCGCCGGCGAAGAGGATCGAGCTCATGCCGGGCAGCGGCATCTCGGCGGTGAGGGCGTTGCCGTTCTGCTTCAGGATCAGCACGCGCCCCGGCCTGCCGTTTTCGGCCCCGAACACCCACTTGCCGCTCAGGTCGGCGACCGGGGCCATGGCCGCCGGGGGCGCGGCCATCTTGGCCGCCGGCGCCGGGGCCTGCGCATAGGCCGGCGCGCAAAGACATATGGCCGAGCCCGCTACGGTGGCGAAAAACCGATTGATAAACTTCATGAAATTCCCTCCCTGGACGATGCCGCTTCGCCGATTTCAACGACGGCGTTACCCGGACCATGAACCACCGGCAAAGCCTTGTCAGCCCCGCGACCGCGAAGGCGGGCCCCACACACAGGAATGCCATCGGTCGTGCGTTCCGCAATGCGGGCGAAACAATCTGGGTTTATAGTAGTACATAATTGGCTGGACGCCGCTTGGGAGAAAACGGCCTCGATGACTGCCGCAATGCATGGCCGACGTCGTCATTCGCTGGGCATCTGCGGCCTGGCGCTGGCGATCGGCGTGGCGACCAGCCTCGGCGGCGTGATTCTCACCGCGGCGAGGGCCGCGGCGCCGACTCCCGCGCCCGCTGCGCCGGGGGCGCCCGCGACCCCGACCCCGCCCGCGACCGACCCCAAGATCCTGGCGTCGCTGAGGACGCCGCAGGGCCGCGACGCCTTCACCGCGCAATACTGCGCCTCGTGCCACAGCGCCCGGGGCAAGGCCGGAGGCCTGGTGCTGGAAGGGCAATCGAGCGCCCGGCCCAGCGACAGGGCCGACCTCTGGGAAAAGGTCGTCAAGCGCGTGGCCGCCGGCGAGATGCCGCCCGCCCGCGCCGCCCATCGGCCGGACGCGGAAGCGGCCCACCTCTTCGCGGCGTCGCTGGTCGCCGAACTGGACGCGGCGGGACGGAACAATCCCTACGCCGGCCCGACCGTCGTGCGGCGCCTTAACCGCACCGAATACGCCAACGCCGTGCGCGACCTGCTGGGGGTGGATTTCCCGTTCACCGCCGAGCTGCCGGCCGATGGGCGGGCGGGCGGATTCGACACCGTGGGCGACGCGCTGTCGCTGTCGCCGGTGTTGCTGGAAAGCTATCTGAAGGTCGGCCGCAAGGTCAGCGAGCTGGCGGTCGGCATCGCCGACACCGGGCCGGTGAGCGACGTCTACCCCGTCACGAGCAGCCAGAGCGAGTGGATCAGGGGCGCCCCCTTCGGCACGCGCGGCGGGGTCGTGGTCCGCAAATACTTCCCCCGCGAAGGCGATTACGAACTGCGCGCCTTCCTGGAGGACGTCGGCCTGACGCCGGTGGAGGGCAAGCGCTTCTTCCGCGCCAAGGTCCATGTCCAGCCGGGCCCGCACACGTTCGTCGCCACCTTCGCCGACGACTACGCCGACCGCGAGGGAGCGGTCCCGACCCTGTCCGGGCCGGGCGGCTTCGGGCTCGGCGGTCCGCTGGACGTGCAGGGCACGGCCTGGCGGCCGAGCCTGCTGTTCCTGCTGGACGGCAAGAAGCTCAAGACCTTCGGGATCGAGGGGCCGGCCCCCTTCGAGGCGCGGCTCAGCGGCCCGCCGATCATGGCGCGCGCGGAAATCTCCGGGCCCGAGGCCGCGGGCCCGCCGGCGCCGTCGGCCAGCCGGGACAGAATCTTCATCTGCCGGCCGCGCGCCGCCGCCGATGAGGCGGCCTGCGCCGAGAAGATCCTGACGCCGATCGCGCGCCGGGCGTTCCGCCGCGAGGTCACGCCCGAGGACCTGCGCCCGATCCTGGCGACCTATCAGCGCGAACGGGCCAGCCGCGATTTCGACGGGGCGGTCGCCTCGGCCATCCGCCATGTGCTGGTCTCGCCGGATTTCCTCTTCCGCCTCGAATTCGATCCGAAGACCGCCAAGGCGGGCCGGATTCGCCGGGTCAACGATTTCGAGATGGCGAGCCGGCTGTCGTTCTTCCTGTGGAGCAGCATTCCCGACGAAGACCTGCTCGACGCCGCCCGCCGGGGTGAATTGCACAGCCGCCCGGGCCTCGAGCGCCAGACCCGCCGCATGCTGGCCGACCCGCGCGCCGATGCGCTGGTCGACAATTTCGCCAGCCAGTGGCTGGGCCTGGCCGACATCGCCGAGGCCAGGGCCGACCCGGACATCTATCTCGAATACGATACGGGGCTGAACGACACCTACCTGACGGAAACCAAGCTGTTCCTGCGCAACATCATGCGGGAAAACCGCCCGATCCTCGACGTGATCGACGCCGACTACACCTTCGTGAACGGCCGCCTGGCCAGGCTCTATGGGATCGACGGGGTCGAAGGGCCCGGGTTCCGCAAGGTGAAACTGGCGGAGGACTCGCCGCGCCGCGGCATCCTCGGCCAGGGCGGGATCCTCATGGTCACCTCGCACCCCGACGCCACCTCGCCGATTCTCCGCGGCAAATGGGTGCTGGACAGCCTGCTGAACTCGCCGCCGCCGCCGCCGCCGGCCGGCGTGCCGCCGCTGTCGAAGAGCGCCGCGCCGGGCAAGGTGACGAGCATCCGCGAGCAGATCGAGCGGCATCGCGCCAACCCCGCCTGCGCGAGCTGCCACGCCCGGATGGACCCCTACGGCTTCGCCCTCGAGAATTTCGACGTGATGGGCCGCTGGCGGACCAATGACAGGGCCGGCAAGGTCGACGCCAGCGCGCAGTTGCCGGGCGGCGAGGCGTTCTCGGGCCCCGCCGGGGTCCGCAAGGTTCTGCTCGCCCATTCCGATCGTTTCGTTGACGCCACCGTCGCGCGCATGATGACCTATGCGCTGAGCCGGGAACTGAACGGACGCGACCAGCCGACGGTGCGCAGCATCGTCAGCGCGGCCAAGCCGGGCGGCTACCGTTTCAAGGACATCGTGCTCGCCGTGATCGAGAGCACGCCGTTCCAATACAAGGAGACCAGCCGATGACCGTACGAGGCAAGCACCTGTCGCGCCGCGCCCTGCTGCGCGGCGTCGGCGGCGCGGCGATCGCGCTGCCGTTCCTCGACGCCATGCACCCGGCGATGGCCGCCGAGCGGAACACCGCCGCGGCCCCCGTCCGCCGCCTGGGCATCGTCTTCTTCCCGCACGGGGTGCTCTACGAGAAGTGGACGCCGGCCGGCGACAGCGGGCCGCTGCAGATGACGCCGGGCCTGAAGCCCTTGGAGCGGCACAGGGACAACCTCACGGTGATCGCGGGGCTTACCTCCTGGCCCGACCGCACCAAGGTCGAGTTCCACGACCGCGCCACCGCCACGTGGCTGACCGGGGTCGACCCGGTCCGTGTCGATGGCAAGCTCCGCTACGGCATCTCCATGGACCAGCTCGCGGCCAAGACGCTGGGCCGGGATACGCGCATCGCCTCCCTGGAACTCGGCACCGAGCAGTCCGACTACCGGGTGGGCGACATCTGTTTCAAGGACGCCGACACCCGGTTGCCGCTCGAGCAGAACCCGCGGGTGCTCTTCGAGCGCCTGTTCGGCGAAGGCAGCAAGATCGACCCGCAGGCCACGGCCCTGCGCAACGCCAGCGACAGAAGCACCCTGGACGCGGTGATGGAGCAGATCGGCGGGCTGAAGCGCAAGCTCGGACCGGCCGACGTCAGCAAGCTCGACCAGTACCTGGACTCCATCCGCGACCTCGAGCGCCGGATCCAGATCGCCGAATCCACGCCTGCCCCGGCCCTGCCGGAAGCCAACCGTCCGTCCGGCGCACCGGTCGACCGGGTCGAATATGTGAAGATGATGTTCGACCTGCAGGTGCTGGCCTACCAGGCCGACATCACCCGGGTCTCGACCTTCATGACGCAGCGCGACGGGTCGAACCAGATGTTCCCGAACATCGGGATCAACATGCAGCACCACGCCTTCAGCCATCACAACAACGACGCGGTGAAGCTCGACTACCTGCACCGGGTCAACGTCTTCCAGTCCGAGATGTTCGCCTACTACCTGGACAAGCTGGACGCCGTGAAGGAGGCGAGCGGCAGCCTGCTCGACAACTCCGTCATCCTGCACGGAAGCGACCTGTCCAATCCCGACATGCACAGCCAGCGGGACCTGCCCATCATGGTGGCCGGCGGCGCGGCGGGCGCGCTCAAGGGCGGCCGCTTCATCCGGGCGCCGGGCGATCCGCCGCCCTGGCCGTTCGCGGCGAAGTGGGAGACCAAGTCGCCAACCCCCCTGACCAACCTTCACGTGGCCCTGCTCAACAAGGTGGGCGTGCCGACCGAGACGTTCGGCGACAGCACCGGGGCCATCAGCCTGTAGGAGACGACCATGGCCGAGGACCGCGCGCGGGCGCTGCTGGCAGCACTGTTCGCCTCGGCGGCGCTGGGTTGGGCCGCCGGTCCCGTCCTGGCCGCGCCCGCCGCCGACGGACGCTCGCTGCTGGCGGCGGTCCGGGATGAGACGCAGGCGGATATAGGCGGGCTTCTGCGCCGTCCGGGCGAGCTCAACGCCCGGGACGAATATGGCTCGACGCCCCTGGCCTGGGCCGTGCTCCACAATAACGCCACGGTGGCGAAGGTCCTGCTGGACGCCGGCGCCGACCCCAACCTGACGGACGTCAACGGCATCGGGCCGCTGGCCCTGGCCGTCGGAAGCGACCGGCGCGACATCGTCGCCATGCTGCTGGACAAGGGGGCGAACCCGAACACGGCGCGCAACAACGGCGAAACCCCATTGATGACCGCGGCCCACCTGGGATCGGCGGACGCCGTCAAGGTGCTGCTGGCCCACGGGGCCGACGTGAACGCCAAGGAAGGCCGGTTCGGACAGACCGCGCTGATGTGGGCCACCGGACATCCGGAGATCGTGCGCATCCTGCTGGACAAGGGCGCCGACATCCGGGCGGTCACCAAGACCTGGACGGTCGGCAGCGCCGACTATGCGGCGGTGTTCGACGGCAAGGAGGACGCTCCGTTGGTGAGCCTGAAGGCGGGCGGGCAAAACGCGCTGATGTCCGCCGTCCTGAAGAACGACATCGACTCCACGCGGATGCTGCTCGACGCGGGCCTGGACGTGAACCAGCCGGCGGCGGACGGCGCGACGCCGCTGATCGCGGCGCTCTATCACTGGAACTCGGATCCCAAGAAGCTGGTCCGCATCGGCTTCACCGGCGGGGTCCTGGACTTCGCGCCCGACCTGAAGATCGCCAATCTGCTGCTCGACCGCGGCGCCAAGGCGAACGTCGCCGACCAAACGGGGATCACGCCGCTGCACGGCGCGCTGCTCAGCGTCACGCTCGGCGACCGGGCGCGCGGGGCGCGGCTGACGTTTCCCACGACCATGAGGAGCGACCTCAAGCGGGCGCGGCCAAAGCTCGCCGAGCACGACGACGCGGTCATCGCGCTGGTCCAGCGCCTGCTGCAAGGCGGGGCCGATCCGAACGCCGCCATAAGCGTGCGCACGGCGGGACCCGCGTACGCCAGCGTCCCGAACCCGCTCGCGGTGGGCTCGACGCCGTATCACATCGCCGCGGCGAGCCACAATCCGCAGCTGGTCGGCCTGCTGGCCGAGCACGGCGGCGACCCGAACCGCGTGCGGGCCGACGGCCACACGCCCTTCAGCGTGGCGGTCATGAACAACGACCTGCCGACGGTGCAGCTGCTGGTCGCCAAGGGCGCCGATCTGCAGCGGTCCTACGATCCGACCGACAAGCTGGCCGATCCCGCCCTGATCACCCCGGGCTTGGCGGCGATCCGCTACGTGCCGCGCAAGAACGAGACGATCATGCACATCGCCGCGGCCGCGGCGTCGGAGTGGGTCGCGCCGTACCTGGCCGAGAAGGGCGCGCGCCTGGACACCAGGAACAACTATGGCGAGACGCCGTTCGACCTTGCCGCATCGTTGGAGCGGTACCGCTATCTGAACGACATCGTTATCGGCAACGCCCTGCTCGCCAACGGCATCTCCGGCCTGATGAGCAAGCCCGCGCAGGAGTCGGCAACCTCGGACGTGCTCAAGGGATTGATGGCGGCCAACAGCAAGATGGCCGGCAAACGGCAACACCCGACCACCGTCGCGCAGGCCGCGTCGGCGACCTCCAAGCGCTGAGCCGAGGCCGGCCGCCGCAGCCCGGGCGGCGCCATCGCTTCCTCATCGCCGCAAGCCTAGACCAGGGCGGCGCCGGTGCGCTCACGCTCCGACGGGATGCGTCTCGCCAGGCGCCGGGTGTCGGCTTGACTCATATTTTCGCCGGCTGATTGCTGAAGCCGACAGGAGACTCCGCATGGCCGCGACCAAGGACCCGACGGCTGCGCCCCAGCCGGCCAGACCGCTGAAGACCGGCTCGAGCGCGCCGGACCAGCAGGTTCGCAGCCTTGAGCGCGCCCTGGGCGGACAGGTGCGGCTGCTGCGCCGCCAGCACGACCTATCCGTGGCCGACCTGGCGGGTGTCGCCGGCATCTCCACCGGGATGCTTTCCAAGATCGAGAACGGCCAGATATCGCCTTCGCTCTCGACGCTGCACGCCATTTCAACGGCGCTCGGCGTCCCGCTCAGCTCGCTTTTCTCAGCCTTCGAAGAGCACCAGGACTGCTCTTTCACCAAGGCTGGACAGGGGGTCGTTATCGAGCGGCGGGGCAGCAAGGTGGGGCATGTCTACGAACTGCTTGGCCATGCCCTGGAAGGCGATGTGGTCGTCGAACCGTTCCTGATCGTGCTCAAGACCGACGCCGCGCCCTACATGGGGTTCCAGCATGCCGGGGCCGAGTTCATCTACATGCTGGAGGGACGCCTGCTCTATCGGCATGGCGACGCCAGCTATGAGCTCAACCCGGGCGACGCGATCCTGTTCGACGCCAACGCGCTGCACGGTCCCGAGGTGCTGCTGACCCATCCGCTGAAGTATCTTTCGATCATCGTCTACAGCCGCGAGCGCAGCTGACGCCCAAGGATTCGGCGCCATAGCCCGCGAAATGAACAGGCGCCGGCGCCCGCGCGTATCTTTCTCAAGGGGAAATTTTTGTTCTTGTTGGTTGGCCGGCGGCGGCGCCCGTTGGAGGACGTCACCACGTCCAAAAAGGGGGGAAACAGCCGTGTGCGGAATCGTGGGCTTGTTCCTCAAGGATCCTGACCTTCACCCCGCGCTCGGTGGCCTGCTGGCCGGCATGCTGGGGGTAATGAGCGACCGTGGCCCCGACAGCGCCGGCTTCGCCGTCTATGGCAAGGAACGCGAAGGCCGCGTTCGCCTGACCCTGCGCGCGCCGCCGGGCGCCAGTTTCGAGGGTCTCGGAGAACATCTCAGCCTGGGCCTGAGCCAAGCCGTCGAGACCGATCAGCGCGACACCCACCTGGTGGTCGTCCTGCCCGCGACCCTGGAGGCCGACGCCCGCGCGTGGCTGGCCGCGCACTGGCCGCAGATCGATATCGTGGGATCGGGAAAGCGCATCGAACTCTATAAGGAAGTCGGCCCACCCGCCGACGTCGCCGCCCGCTTCGGCCTAGCGCAGATGGGCGGGACCCACGGCATCGGCCACACCCGCATGGCCACCGAAAGCGCCGTCACCACCCGCGGCGCCCACCCCTTCTCGACAGGCGCGGACCAGTGCCTGGTGCACAACGGCTCGCTCTCCAACCACGCCTCGGTGCGGCGCGGGCTGATGCGCGCGGGCATGGCCTTCGCCACCGACAACGACTCCGAGGTGGCCGCCGGCTACCTCACCTGGCGCATGCGCGAGGGGGCGAGCCTAACCGCGGCGCTGGAAACCAGCCTCGCCGACCTCGACGGCTTCTACACCTTCGTCGTCGGGACCGAGACGGGGTTCGCGGTCCTACGCGACCCGATCGCCTGCAAGCCCGCGGTGATGGCCGAGACCGACCGCTACGTCGCCTTCGGCTCGGAATACCGCGCCCTCGTCGGCCTACCGGGCATCGAGACGGCCCGGGTGTTCGAGCCCGAACCGGCCAAGGTCTACGCCTGGGAACGCGCCTGATGCCGGTGTTCGACCTCGCCGAAGCGCCCTTGCGCGAGCTGAACAGCAAGCTGCACGCGCTGACGCGCGAGTCCAACGAGACCGCCTGGCGGGTGCTCAATCCCCTGGGCCAGCACGCCGTGGCCGTCGGCCTGGACGCCGCGGTCACGGTCATGATCGAGGGGCACGTCGGCTATTATTGCGCGGGCATGAACCAGCAGGCGACGGTGGTGATCCAGGGCAACGCTGGGGTCGGAGTCGCCGAGAACATGATGTCGGGCCAGGTGCACGTCCGCGGCGACGTCAGCCAGTCCGCCGGAGCCACCGGCCAGGGCGGCATGCTGATCGTCGATGGCAACGCCTCGGCCCGCTGCGGCATCTCGATGAAGGGCATCGACATCGTGGTGAAGGGCTCGATCGGCCCGATGAGCGCGTTCATGGCGCAGGCCGGCAACCTGGTGGTCCTGGGCGACGCCGGCGAGGCGCTGGGCGATTCCATCTATGAGGCGCGGCTGTTCGTCCGCGGCGAGGTCGTCAGCCTGGGCGCCGACTGCATCGAAAAGCCGATGACCGAACAGGACCGGGAGGTGCTGGAAGGCGTCCTGGCCAGGGCCGGCGTCGACGCCGCGCCCGAGGGCTTCCGCCTCTATGGCTCGGCGCGGCGGCTCTATCATTTCCACGTCGACAACGTCGATGCGTACTGAGGCCGGGCGATGACCACCCTTCCGCGCTTTTCGTCGACCTTCGACCCCTACACCATCTCACAGATCCACCGCGCGGCGCGGACCGGCATCTACGATATCCGCGGCGGCGGCGCGAAACGCGCCCTGCCGCACTTCGACGACCTGCTGTTCCTGGGCGCCTCGATCTCCCGCTATCCGCTCGAGGGCTATCGCGAGCGGTGCGGCACCGACGTGGTGCTGGGATCGCGCTTCGCCAAGACGCCGATCGTGCTGAAGATCCCGATCACCATCGCCGGCATGAGCTTCGGCGCCCTGTCGCCGCAGGCCAAGGAGGCGCTGGGCCGCGGCGCCGGCCAGGCCGGGACCTCGACCACCACCGGCGACGGCGGCATGACCGCCGAGGAGCGCGACTACTCCAAGACCCTGGTCTACCAGTACCTGCCCTCGCGCTACGGCATGAACCCCGACGACCTGCGCAAGGCCGACGCCATCGAGATCGTCATCGGCCAGGGCGCCAAGCCGGGCGGCGGCGGCATGCTGCTGGGCCAGAAGATCTCGCCGCGCGTGGCGGCCATGCGCTGCCTGCCGGAGGGCATCGACCAGCGCTCCGCCTGCCGGCACCCCGACTGGACCGGCCCCGACGATCTCGAGATCAAGATCGGGGAACTGCGCGAGATCACCGACTGGGAGAAGCCGATCTACGTCAAGGTCGGCGGCAGCCGGCCCTATTACGACACCGCCCTGGCCGTGAAGGCCGGCGCGGACGTCATCGTGATCGACGGGATGCAGGGCGGCACCGCGGCCACCCAGGAAGTGTTCATCGAGAACGTCGGCCTGCCCACCCTGGCGGTGATCCGTCCGGCGGTTCAGGCGCTGCAGGACCTGGACATGCACCGCAAGGTGCAGCTGATCGTGTCTGGCGGCGTCCGCACCGGCGCCGATGTCGCCAAGGCCCTGGCGCTGGGCGCCGACGCGGTGGCCATCGGCTCGGCGGCCCTGATCGCGATCGGCGACCAGGACCCTCGGCTCGAGGCCGAATACCAGGCGCTAGGCTCGACGGCCGGCGCCTATGACGACTGGCACGAAGGTCGCGACCCGGCCGGCATCACCACCCAGGACCCCGAGCTTGCCGCGCGCCTCGACCCGGTCAGAGCCGGCCGGATGCTGGCCAACTACCTGTCGGTGATGACCCAGGAGGCCCAGGCCATCGCGCGCGCCTGCGGCAAGAGCCACCTGCACAATCTTGAACCAGAGGATCTCGTCGCCCTGACCATAGAGGCGGCAGCCATGGCCGGCGTCCCCCTGGCGGGCACGGAATGGATACCCGGCAGGACGGGTTTCTGACGCCGTGACGCCGCAGCGATCCGGGAAGGAATGGAGACCATGACGACAGACCTGGCCGGCGCCGCCAAGGATCGCGGCATCAAGTATTTCCTGATCTCCTTCACCGATCTCTTCGGCGCCCAGCGGGCCAAGCTGGTGCCGGCCCGCGCGATCGGCGAGATGCAGGCCAATGGCGCGGGCTTCGCGGGCTTCGCGACCTGGCTGGACATGACCCCGGCCGATCCCGACCTGTTCGCCAGGCCCGACCCGGAAAGCCTGGTCCAACTGCCGTGGAAGCCTGAAGTCGGCTGGCTGGCCGCGGACCTCTGGATGGACGGCAAGCCCGTCGAGCAGGCGCCGCGCATCCTGCTCAAGAGCCTGATCGGGAAGCTGGCCGCGCTCGGCTACCAGATGAAGACCGGCGTGGAGTGCGAGTTCTTCCTGATCACCCCGGACGGCGAGGCGATCTCGGACGGCGCCGACCGCCAGGCCAAGCCCTGCTACGACCAGCAGGCCCTGATGCGCCGCTATGAGGTGATCACCGAGATCTGCGACAGCATGATCGAACTGGGCTGGGAGCCCTATCAAAACGACCACGAGGACGCCAACGGCCAGTTCGAGATGAACTGGGCCTATGCCGACGCGCTGGTCACCGCCGACCGCCACGCCTTCTTCAAGTTCATGGCCAAGTCTATCGCCGAGAAGCACGGCCTGCGCGCCACCTTCATGCCCAAGCCGTTCCTGACGCTGACCGGCAACGGCTGCCACGCCCACGTCTCGCTCTGGAAGGACGGCGCCAACGCCTTCGAGGACGAGGCTGGCCCGCTCGGCCTGTCGGCGCTGGGCTACAGCTTCATCGGCGGCCTGATCCACTCGGCCGACGCGATCGCCGCCCTGCTCAATCCGACGGTCAATTCCTACAAGCGGATCAACGCCCCGCGCACCACGTCAGGGGCGACGTGGTCGCCGAACTCGGTGACCTACACCGGCAACAACCGCACCCACATGATCCGCATTCCCGAGACCGGCCGCTTCGAACTGCGGCTCGCCGACGGCGCCGCCAACCCCTACCTGCTGCAGTCAGGCATACTGGCGGCGGGGCTCGACGGCTTGGCCAACAACCGCGATCCCGGCCAGCGGCTGGACATCAACATGTACACCGACGGCCACACCGTCGGCGACGTCAAGAAACTGCCGCTCAACCTGCTCGACGCCCTGCGCGCCTTCGAGGCCTCGCCGGTGGTGGCCGACGCGTTCGGCGCCTTCGTCCCCGCCTACGCCAAGCTGAAGCATCAGGACTGGGAGGACTACGCCCGCCACCTGACGGCCTGGGAGCGGGACACGACGCTGGACTGCTAGCGCGAGCCGGCCGTGCGCTATTCCATCTTCTCCCTGGCGGCCAACGCCCTTTCCGGCCACCGCCGATGGACGCCGGCGTGGCGCGACGCGGCCCCGCAGGCCGACTATGACGTGATCATCGTCGGCGGCGGCGGCCACGGCCTGGCGACCGCCCACTATCTCGCCAAGACCTACGGCGTGCGACGGGTCGCGGTGCTGGAGAAGTCGTGGATCGGCGGCGGCAACGCCGGGCGCAACACCACGATCATCCGCTCCAACTACGGCCTGCAGGGCAACATCCCGTTCTACGAACAGTCGATGAAGCTGTGGGAGGGCCTGGAGCAGGACCTCAACTACAACGCCATGGTCAGCCAGCGCGGGGTGCTGAACCTCGCCCACTCCGACAGCCAGCGCGACGCCTACGCCCGGCGCGGCAACGCCATGCGGCTGAACGGGGTGGACGCCGAACTGCTGGACGCCGCCGGCGTGCGCGCCATGGCGCCGTTCCTGAACTTCGACGACGCGCGGTTCCCGATCATCGGCGGCCTCTTGCAGAAGCGGGGCGGGACGGCCCGCCATGACGCCGTCGTCTGGGGCTTCGCCCGCGCCGCCGATCGGCGCGGCGTCGACATCGTGCAGAACTGCGAGGTCACCGGCTTTATCCGCCAGGGCGGCCGGATCGTCGGCGTCGAGACCACGCGGGGCGCCATCCGCGCGGGCAAGGTAGGCCTGGCGGTCGCCGGGGCCAGCTCGCGGGTCGCGGCCCTGGCGGGCCTGCGCCTGCCGATCGAGAGCCATGTGCTGCAGGCCTTCGTCAGCGAGGCGATCAAGCCGCTGATCCCCGGCGTCATCACCTTCGGGGCCGGCCATTTCTACATCAGCCAGTCGGACAAGGGCGGGCTGGTGTTCGGCGGCGACATCGACGGCTACCAGTCCTACGCCCAGCGCGGAAACCTGCCGACGGTGGAGGACGTCTGCGAAGGCGGCATGGCGCTGATGCCGATGATCGGCCGCATCCGCCTGCTGCGAAGCTGGGGCGGGATCATGGACATGACCCAGGACGGCTCGCCGATCATCGACGCCAGCCCGATCGACGGACTCTATCTGAACGCCGGCTGGTGCTACGGCGGGTTCAAGGCCACGCCCGCCTCCGGCCTCGCCTTCGCCCACCTCCTGGCCACGGGGGAGCCGCACCCGACCGCCGCCGCCTATCGCCTGGACCGCTTCGCCACCGGCCATCTCATCGACGAGAAGGGCCAGGGGGCGCAGCCGAACCTGCACTGACATGCGCATCCCCTGTCCCTATTGCGGTGAACGCGACCTGTCGGAATTCGTCTGCCGGGGCGAGGTCGCGACCCGACCCGACCCCACCACATTGAGCGCCGGGCTGGACGCGCTCTATCTGCGCGACAACCCAGCGGGCCCGACCCGCGAGCATTGGTATCACGCTCAGGGCTGCCGGCTGTGGCTGGTGGTCGAGCGCGACACCCGGACCCACGCGGTCACCGGGGCGCGGCCCGCCGCGGAGGCAGGCTCGTGAGCGCCGCCTATCGCCTGGCGACCGGCGGCCTGATCGATCGCGCGACGCCGCTCGACTTCACCTTCGACGGCCGGGCGCTGCGGGGCTTCGCCGGCGACACCCTGGCCTCGGCCCTGGTCGCCAACGGGGTCCGCACGGTCGGCCGGTCCTTCAAATATCACCGCCCGCGCGGGCTCTTCACCGCGGGGCCGGAAGAACCCAGCGGCCTGGTCGAACTCGGCAGCGGCGCGCGGCGTGAGCCCAACACCAAGGCGACCACGGCCGAGCTCTTCGCCGGGCTGCGGGTCGCCAGCCAGAACCGCTGGCCCTCGCTGAAGTTCGACCTGATGGCGGTCAACGGCCTCTTGGCGCCGCTGTTCGTCGCCGGCTTCTACTACAAGACCTTCATGTGGCCCGCGGCCCTGTGGGAGCGCCTCTACGAGCCGGTGATCCGGCGCGCGGCCGGCCTTGGCCGCGCCTCCGGCGCGCCCGACCCGGACCCCTACGACAAGTCCCACGCCTTCTGCGACCTGCTGGTGATCGGCTCTGGACCGGCCGGGCTGGCCGCGGCCCTGGCGGCCGGGCGGGCGGGGGCGCGGGTGATCCTGTGCGAGGACGATTTCCGGCTGGGCGGGCGCCTGCTGTCGGAACGCCAGGAGATCGATGGCCGCCCTGGACCCGACTGGGTGGGCGCTATCGAGGCCGAGCTCGCCGCCCTGCCCGAGGTCCGCATCCTGCGCCGCACCCAGGTCTTCGGCGCCTACGACGGCGGGACCTATGGCGCGGTGGAGCGCGTGACCGACCACCTGCCCCGGCCCGAGCCCGGACTGCCCCGCCAGCGCCTCTGGAAGATCGCCGCGCGCCGCGTGGTCCTGGCCGCCGGCGCGGTCGAACGGCCCCTGGTGTTCGGCGGCAACGATCGGCCGGGCGTCATGATGGCCGCCTCGGTGCGCACCTATCTGAACCGCCACGCCGCCGCGCCAGGCCGGCGCGCGGCGGTCTTCACGACGACCGACGACGGCTGGCGGACGGCCCTTGACCTGCAGGCGGCGGGCGTGGAGGTCGCGGTGGTGATCGAGGCGCGCCACGCCGCCCCGCCCGCGTTGGCCGAGGCCGCCCGCCGAGGCGGCGCCCAGATCGTGCTTGGCGGGCAGGTGACCGAGACGCGGGGCCTGGGCAGGCTCCGGCAGGTCATCGCGGGCGACAGCGCCTTCGGCGTCGACCTGCTGGCGATATCCGGCGGCTGGAATCCGCAGGTGGCGCTGAGCTCGCACCTGGGTGGGCGGGCGGTGTGGTCGGAGGCGCTCGCCACCTTCATCCCCGGCGAACCGCCGCCCGGCATGAGCGTCGCGGGCGCGGCGGCCGGCCAGATGACCCTGGCGGCCTGCCTGGCGGCCGGGGGGCGAGCCGGAGCGGAGGCGGTCATCGATCTCGGCTTCAAGGCCCGGCCGCCGGTCTTCAAGGCGGACGACGAGGCCGCCAGCGTCTCGCCGCTCTGGCGCGTCGCCGGCTCGCGCGGCAAGGCCTTCGTCGACCTGCAGCACGACGTCACCGACAAGGACATCGAACTCGCCGCCCGGGAAGGCTTCCGGACGGTGGAGCATCTGAAGCGCTACACGACGCTCGGCATGGCCACCGACCAGGGCAAGACCTCGAACCTCAACGGCCACGCCCTGATCGCCGAGCTGACCGGACGATCAATACCCGAGGCCGGCACGACGCTGGCGCGGCCGCCGCACCTGCCCGTCGCCATCGCCGCCTTCGCCGGCCACCACCGCGGTGTCCACTTCCGGCCGGCCCGACCGACCCCGAGTCACGACTGGGCGCGCGAGCAGGGGGCGTCCCTCGTCGACGCCGGCCAGTGGAAGCGCGCCCAGTGGTTCCGCCGGCCGGGGGAGACGGACTGGCTGGAGACGGTGCGGCGCGAGGTGACGGCGGTCCGGACCGGGGTCGGCGTCTGCGACGTCTCGACGCTGGGCAAGATCGATATCCAGGGCCCGGACGCCGGGGCCTTTCTCGACCGCGTCTACATCAACACCTTCTCGACGCTGCCGGTGGGCAAGGCCCGCTATGGGGTCATGCTGCGCGAGGATGGCCTGGTGCTCGACGACGGCACGACCGCCCGGCTCGGCGCCGAGCACTTCGTGATGTCGACCACCACCGTCAACGCCGGCCGGGTGATGCAGCACCTCGAGTACTGCCATCAGGCGCTGTGGCCCGACCTCGACCTGCAGATGGTCTCGGTCACCGAACAGTGGGCGCAGTTCGCCGTCGCCGGGCCGAAATCCCGCGCGCTGCTGCAGGCCCTGGTCGGCGGGGCGGCCGACCTGTCCGCCGAGGCCTTCCCCTACATGGGCGCCGTCGCGTTCAGGCTGGACGGCGTCGCCGCGCGGCTTTTTCGCCTCTCGTTCTCCGGCGAACTGGCCTTCGAGATCGCCGTGCCGGCCTCGTTCGGCGACAGCCTGATCCGCGCCCTGATGGCGGCCGGCGCGGACTTCGGCGTTCAGCCCTATGGAACCGAGGCGCTGGGCGTCATGCGCATCGAGAAGGGCCATGTCGGCGGTGGCGAGTTGAACGGCCAGACCACCGCGCGGGACCTGGGCCTCGGCCGCATGATGTCGCGCAAGAAGGCCTGCATCGGCAAGGCGATGGCCGGCCGGCCGGGGCTGGCCGATCCCCAGCGGCCCATCCTCGTCGGCGTGACGCCGCTGGATGCGACGCAACGGCTGCGCGGCGGCGCCCATTTCCTCCGCCTCGGCGCCGAAGCCAGCGCCGCGAACGACGAAGGCCATCTGACCTCGACCGCCTTCTCGCCCAGCCTGGAACGCTGGATCGGGCTCGGCCTGCTGGTCGGCGGCGACCAGCGGATCGGCGAGCGCATCCGCGCCTACGACCCCATTCGCGGCGGCGACGTCGAGGTGGAGGTCCGCCATCCGGTCTTCCTCGATCCGGAAGGGGTCCGGCTGCATGTCTAGCCTCGTCCCGCGCTCGGCGTTTCACGGCCTGATCGAGGGCGGGGACCCCGGCGCGGGCGGCGTCTGGTTGCGGCCCATGCCCACCGCCTCGGCGACCAGCGTGCTGGCCCGCAAGGACGCCGGCCCCGCCGTGACCGAGCGCATCCGCGCCCTGTGCGGCCTGGCGGCGCCGGCCGGTCCACGGCGCGTGGCCGGCGCGGATATCGCCTTCACAGGCGTCGGGCCCGGCGCATTGCTGGCGGTCGCGCCCCATGACATCGACGCCGCATGGCCGGCGCGCCTGGACGCCGCGCTGGCCGGGGTGGCGAGCGTCGTCGACCAGTCGGGCGGCCGCGCCATCGCGCGCCTCGGCGGCCCGCGCGCCGCCGACCTGCTCGCCAAGGGATGCTTTGTGGACCTGCACCCAAGCGTGTTCCCGACGGGCGCGGCGGCCAGCACCATGCTGGCGCAGGTCTCCGTCACCCTCGCGCGGATCGACGCCGCCGAATTCGAACTGGCGATTCCGCGCAGTTTCACGGCCGCCTTCGCCCACTGGCTGGAGGTCGCCGCCGCGGAATATGGGCTGTCGCTCCAGGCCGATCGCGCGAGTTGAACGATAACTAGGCGCTTTGCCGCCCAGCCGACCGCCAAAGCGGCTCAGTCAATAAACTTTCCTCTCAAGATACAGAACAGGGTTTGCCCGCCCCCCTGTTCATTAAGGTTCGTGTGGGGCGCGACCGGGTTTGGGGCGGCGCCCACCGCGTCCGCGCGGAGAACCGCAACCAGGGGCGGCGTCCGAAGGGCGTCGAAGCGCAGCAGATGAAGATGATCATTGCGATCGTCAAACCCTTCAAGCTGGACGAGGTGCGCGAAGCCCTCGTCGCGGCGAACGTCGAAGGATTGACGGTTTCGGAAGTCAAAGGGTTCGGCCGTCAGAAGGGACAGACCGAGATCTACCGGGGATCGGAGTACCAGGTGAACTTCGTTCCGAAGGTGCAGCTGGAGGCGGTCGTCGACGACACCGCCGTCGCCGGCGCGATCGCGGCCATCACCGCGGCCGCCTCCACAGGCAAGATCGGCGACGGGAAGATTTTCGTCATGAACGTCGAGACCGCCGTGCGAATCCGCACCGGCGAGACCGGCGCAGCGGCGCTCTGACGGCGTCATCCAGGGGAACAGCAGAATGTTTAAGTCAGATTGGAAACCGATCGCGGGCCTTGCACTCGCGGTGATGATCGTGGGGTCCTCGATGACCCCGGCCTTGGCCCAGGACACCGCGCCCGCCGCGGCGCCCGCGGCCGCCGCTCCGGCCACGGAAACGACGGCCGCGCCGGCAGCCCCGCCGGCCGCCGAGGCCGCCGCGCCCGCGCCCGCCCCGGCCGCGGCCGCGCCGTGGAAGCCCGACACCGGCGACACGGCCTGGATGCTGACCTCCATGGCGCTGGTGCTGATGATGATGGTGCCGGGCCTGGGCCTCTTCTACGGCGGCATGGTGCGCAGCAAGAACGTGATCACCGTGATGGGCCAGGTCTTCGCGATCACCGGCATCGTCACCCTGCTCTGGACCATCGCCGGCTACACCATAGCCTTCTCGACCAATCCGGACGTGACCCTGAATAAGTTCATAGGCGGGTTCAGCAACGTCATGCTGCACGCCGTCAAGGTGGATGCGCCCAGCAGCCTGGCCGGCACGATCCCCGAATATGTGTTCATGTCCTTCCAGATGACCTTCGCCATCATCACGCCAGCGCTGATCATCGGGGCGTTCGCCGAGCGGATGAAATTCTCCGCCATTCTGCTCTACATGAGCCTCTGGCTGCTGTTCATCTACGCGCCGATCGCCCACATGGTCTGGGGCGGCGGCATCCTCGGCGGCCTGGGGGTCCTCGACTTCGCCGGCGGCACCGTCGTGCACATCAACGCGGGGATCTCCGGCATCGTCTGCGCCCTGGTGCTCGGCAAGCGCATCGGGTTCGGCCATGACAACATGGCCCCGCACAACGTGCTCTACACCTCCATCGGCGCGGCCCTGCTGTGGGTTGGCTGGTTCGGGTTCAACGCCGGATCGGCGCTGGGCGCCGGCAACATGGCGGGCCTGGCGATGGCCAACACCCAGATCGCCACCGGCACCGCGGCCGTGGCGTGGATGGCGGTCGAATGGGTCCAGCGCAAGAAGCCGAGCCTGCTGGGCCTGGCCTCGGGCGCCATCGCCGGCCTCGTCGCCATCACCCCGGCCTGCGGCTTCATCAACCCCACCGGCGCCATCATCCTCGGCATCGCCGCGGGCCTGGTCTGCTACTTCAGCGCGACGGCCCTCAAGAAGGCGCTCGGCTACGACGACAGCCTGGACGTGTTCGGCGTCCACTGCATCGGCGGCATTCTCGGCGCCTTGCTGGTCGGCGTGCTGGCCGATCCGTCGGTGAACCCGCTGGCCGCGGGCGCCAGCATCGGCAAGCAGGCGATCGGCGTCCTGGCGACCATCGTCTGGTCCGGGGTGGGCGGCTTCATCATCCTGATGATCTGCAAGTTCACGACTGGCCTGCGCGTCAGCGAGGACGAGGAGATCGAAGGCCTCGACATGGCCTCGCTGGGCGAGGCCATCCACCACTGACGCCAATGCCGTGAGGATGAAGGGCGGAGCTCACCCAGGGCTCCGCCCTATTTCCGTGCGGAAACCTTCGAGCGTCCCGTCCCACCCTAAGGGGGATCAGCCTTGCACGGCGTGGGCGGTTTCGCGGGCCAGGTCGCGCAGAACGGCCCGCACGGTTTCGGGACACTGCAGGGGCAGCATGTGACCACTCTCCGGCACGACCTGCAATCGGACGCCCAGGCGACCGGCCTCGGCGCGCGCCCTGCCGCCGACGCCCGACCCCTCTTCCGACGCCACCAGCTGGACGGGGCAGCGGACCTTGTCGAGCGCCGCCCACGGATCGTAGTCCTGGCGCGCGTAGATCAGCGCTTCCACTTCGGGCGGGCAGGCCAGGGTGACCTCGCCCCCCGCCGTATCGTGGAAGCCCGCGGCCACGTAGTCCTGCAACTGGGCCTCCGACAGGGCGGCCAGAACGCCGCGCCCCCGATAGGCCTCCAGCGCGGCCGACCGGTTCTCGAATGTACTTCGGCGGCGCAGCGCGGCCTTGACGGCCGACTCGCTCATCTGGTGCGCCGCGCCGACATCATCGGGCAGCACGGGTTCGAAGAGCGCCAGCCCCCGCACCGCCTGCGGCGCAAGGCCCGCCGCCAGGAGGCTCGTCGTCGCGCCCAGCGAGTGCCCGGCGAGCACGACCGGACCGTCCGCGACCCGGGCCAGAAACGCCACGAGGTCCTGGGCCAGTCCGTCCCACCCCGGCCAGACGGCCTGATCGGTCGGCAGGGTGGACGCGCCATGGCCGCGGATGTCGATCGCGACGATGTGGAATTCGGCCGCCAGCGGCGCCAGCACGGTGCGGTATGACCGGGCGTTGAACCCGGTGGCGTGCGAGAACACAATATCGACGGGCCGGTCCTCGCGGCCCATGTCCAGGATCGACATGGCCCCGCCGCGGTCGGGCAGATCGATCTGCCGCGACGGCGGCGCGTCCGTCACGCCGCGACGGGCTTGCGCATGCCGTCCTGCCGCCAGTCGACGCCGGGCGTGGCGACGCAACTGAACGGCACGGCGCGCCTGGCCCGGTAGGCGTCCAGGCCGCGATCGACGGGCCGGCCGGCCTCGAAGTCCCGGATCATGTCGAGCAGGTAGCGCCGGGTCTGGACGATCGCCAGGTCGGTGCCGCAGACGTGCTCGAGCGAGCGGTCGACGATCGGGCCCATGCTCATCTGCACGCCGAGGTCCTCGTGGAGGACGCTTTTGGTGAAGCCGCTGAAATGGCCTTGGGACATGGCGCCGCGGTCCTGGCCCCAGCCCGGCAGCGTGGTGTCCGCGTCGGAGAACATGTCGTCACGGTTCAGGTCTTCGGAGAAGAACGCGGAGACGTCCTGGAGCGGGCCGACCTCGTCCCAGAAGCCGAAGAACAGCATGTGGTTCTCGTCGTCCATCGGCACACTGATGAACACCGAGCAGTCGGTGGGAACGGCCGGCTGGCGGCTGGCGGACAGGGCGTAGAAGGGCGCCACGAACTCGGCCACGCGGAAGTGGACGCCGTCGGCGCCGAGGTCGCGGATGGCGGCGGTCCGCAGCCCGTAGTCCGTCACATCGATCTCATAGCGCGGCGAGGCGATGCGCAGCGCCTCGTGGCCCTTCGTGCGGTCCGGATCGTTCCATCCCTGGTGCAGCCAGTTGAGGTGCACCGAATCCAGGGCGCCTTCGAAGCCCTGCAGCCAGTTGCACTTGACGATCATCCGGCTCCACCAGCGGCTCTCGGCGGGCACGCTCATGAACGGCAGGGCCGGCAGCACGGGCGCCTCGCCCTGGCCGAGGAAGGCCCAGACCAGGCCGCCGGCCTCGCGCGCCTGATAGCGGTTCGTCCTGACCCGGGCCGCGAACCCAGCGGAGCGTTCGCCCTCGGACGGCACCTCCACCACCGCGCCGGAGGCGTCGATGCGCCAGCCATGATAGATGCAGCGCAGGGAACATCCCTCGACCCGCGCCAACGACAGCGAGACGCGCCGGTGCGGGCAATGTTCGTCGACGATGCCGACCCGCCCGTCCTCGCCGCGGAAAGCCACCAGGCTCTTGCCCAGCAGGCGGATGCGTTGAGGCGGGGCTCCGGCCTCCAGGCCCTCGCAGCGGGCGAACGGAATCCAGTAATTCTCGCCCAGCATCCGGCCCAGCGGAGCGTCGCCCTCAACCCGCGTGAGGCGGTCGTTGTCTTCACGGGTGATCATGATTTTCTTCCTCCGCGCCGGCCAACCTAACGGCGGAAACGGCTCGCTCCAAGCGCCTAAGTCAGTTGATTGACTTAATAATCGGCGGCGTGCCATCGTCGACTATCGGGGCCCGCCCCGAGGCCTTTGGGGCATCGGGAGGAGCGACTTGGGCGCGAAGACTGTGGAGCCGTTCTCTCCGCCGGCGGACATCGCGGCGGACGAGCTGACGTCGCCGTTCTGGAGCGCGCTGAACCAGGGCGTCCTGTCCCTGCAGACCTGCGCGTCGTGCGGAAAATTCCGGATGCCGCCCAGTCCCTACTGCCCGCACTGCACCTCGACGCAATCGTCTTGGCGCCCGCTGTCCGGGCGGGCGCGTCTCTACACCTACACAATCAGCCCGATCGCGCCGCGCGATCCCGATAGCCCGGTCTATGTGCCGGCGCTGGTGACGCCGCTCGAGGCCGGCGGCGTCCGCCTGTTCGCGAACATCGTCGGCTGTTCGCCGGAGGATCTGCAGGTCGGAATGGAACTCGAACTGATGGGGCCGACAGGTGATTCAACCGCCCCGCTGTTCCGTCCGACGGCGCCGGCGCGCGACGCGTCGGCCCAGGCCGGGAGCGTCGGATGACCGCCCGATCGGCCATCGTGGGAATCGGAACCACGACCTACTATGCCCGGGGACAGTCCTGGCCCCGGACGCTCCATGAAATGGCTTGCGAGGCCATCGTGCTCGCGGCGAAGGACGCCGGCCTGCCGGTCCAGGCGATCGACGGCTTCGCCTATTTCGCGGCGGGCGCCTACAGCGCCGACGGCGTCGATACCGGCCGCGTCATGGAATCGCTCGGCATCAAGGAGATCGGCTTCTCGGCCGGCGTGACGGGCGGCGGCGGCGGATCGGCGGGCGCGGTGGGACTGGCGCAGGCGGCGATCGTCAATGGCGACAGCAAGTACGTCGTGGTGGTGCAGGCGCTGCAGCAGGCGAAGACCCGCTTCGGCGCGGCGTTCGCCAACATGCAGCCTTCGCCGGACAACTCGTTCTTCCGCGCCCCCGGCCTGACGGCGCCCGGACAGTTCGCGGCGCTGATCGCGCGGCGGCACATGCACGAGTACGGCACGCGGCGGGAAGCCTTCGCCGAAGTGGCGATCTCGTCGCGGCTGAACGCCTCGACAAATCCCAGCGCGGTGATGCGCCAGCCCATCACCCTCGACGACTATTTTTCCGCCCGGATGCTGGCCGACCCCCTCTGCCGACTGGACTACTGCCTGGAAAGCGACGGCGCGGTGGCGATCATTCTGACCTCGCCGGAGAGGGCCGCCGACCTTGCGCAGAAGCCCGTGCAGGTGGCCGCGGCCGTGCACGGCGGGGCGGGCGAGTGGGGGCGCGCCTTCATGTGGGGCAACACGGCCGACGCGGTGTTCGCCTCGTCGGGCCACCGCTGGATCGCCGAGCGACTCTACGGCAAGGCCGGACTGGGCCCGAGGGACGTCGACGTCGCCCTGCTCTACGACCACTTCTCACCGCTGGTGGTGATGCAACTCGAGGATTTCGGGTTCTGTCCGATCGGCGAAGGCGGGCCGTTCGTCGAGCAGGGTTCGATCCGGCTCAAGGGCGGCTCGATTCCCGTCAACACGCATGGGGGAAATCACTCCGAGGCCTACATCCTGGGCATCACCCACGTGGTCGAGGGCGCACGCCAGATCCGAGGCACCGCGGCGAACCAGCTTGCCGATGTCTCTGTCGCGCTGGCGACGGGGGGCCCCGGACCGCTGCCGCTGAGCGCCGTTCTCCTCACCGCCTGACCTTTGGCGCTCGCGATGAAACGGCCTCGATGAAATCCCGCGGCGCCCACCGGAAGACCGAGATCAAGCGGTCCGACATCCTCGATGCGGCCACCCGGTGTTTCGCCGCCCGCGGCTTCGACTCGGCGACTATCCGCGAAATCGCCGAAGAAGGCGGGCTCCTGGCCGGCAGCCTCTACTACCACTTCGCGACCAAGGAGGAGATGCTGCACGAGATCATGCGGCCGTTCCTCGAGGACATCCTGCGTGAGACCCGCAGGATCGCGCGCGGACCGGGCGACCCCGCGCAGGTGCTGAGGGCCCTGATCGGCGCCTCGTGCGCGCACGCGACCACCTACCGGGCCCAGCACCAGATCCTCATCAGCGACCGCGCGCTGTTCCGCGACGAGGGGCGCCATCCCTATGCCCGCGAGGCGTGGGAGGCGATTCGCCTGGAGTGGCAGGGGATCTTCCGCGCCGGGATCGCCAAGCAGGCGTTCCGCCCCGACCTCGACCCCGATGTCGCGACGCAGATCGTCACCCGGATGATCAACTCGTCGGTCGGATGGTTCAGCCCCAAGGGGCGGCTGACGATGGAGGAACTGGTGGAGTTCATCAGCAACCTCGTCCTGGGCGGCGTCACCGCCAACCCGTCATCCCAAGAGCGTGGTTCCTGAGGTAGAAATGGACCTGAAGACTTCCGCCGCGCGCGCCGCCGAAACGGACGGCGTCGATCCAGGCCGCGGGACCGCCGACGGCTACCACACGATGTGGACGATGCTGACCGAGGTGGGCGCCGACCGCGCCGAGCGCGACGCACTTGTGGGAATGGACGATCACGGCGAGGTCCGTCGTCTGAGCTACGGCCAGCTGATCGACCGGGGCCGGCATCTCTCCGCCGGGCTGGCGCAACTAGGGGTGCGGCGCGGCGACCGTGTCGCGCTCTGGATGACCAATTCGCTGGAGTGGGTCGTCTGCGCCTTCGCGATCATGCGCCTGGGCGCGACGCTCACGCCGATCAACACCTTCTTCAAGCCGGACGAGGTGCGCGGCGTCCTGGCGATTTCGGGCGCCCGGCACCTGATCTCCCAGCAGAGCTTCAGGGCGCTGAACTTCCCCGAGATGATCGGGCAAATCTGCCCGGAGTTCGCCAGCGCGGAGGCGCCGGGTCACCTCTTCAGCGAGGCCTTGCCGGACCTGCGCAACATCATCCTGCTCGACCGGACGGGGGACGGACATCCCGGCGCCCACGGACTGGGCGCGCTGGAGGCGATCGGGCGGGAGTCGGCTGAGGCCCGCGCCTTGGCCGACGCCATGGAGCGCGAGACGCTTCCGAGCGACCTCGGCATGATCAAGTTCACCTCCGGCAGCACTGGGTTTCCCAAGGGCGCGATGCTGGAACAGGGCGGATGGGTGAAGGTGGGCGTCCAGCACGCCCGCAGGATCGGGGCGGGTCCGACCGACATCTATTTCAGCATGATGCCGTTCTTCCACGCTGGCGGCAGCCTGTTCGGCCTGATGACCATGCTGACGAACGGCGGGACGCTGGTCTTCACCGAGGCCTTCGACGCGCCGCGCGGCGTCAGGCTGCTGGCCGCGGAGGGCGTGACCATGACGGCCGGGATCCTCGCCGAGGAAATGGTCCGCGCCGGCCTCGAGCAGGGCCTGACCTGTCCGACCGTGTGGATGGCCAGCGCCATGGATGAGCCGGCCCGCCGGCTGTTTCCGAACGCGACCTTCAGCTTCAGCGCATATGGCCTCACGGAGGTCTACGGATGCATGGCGATCACCAGTCCGGAGGACCCGCCGGAGAAGCGTGGAACGGGCGGCCGCCTGCTGGAAGGTTTCGAACTTCGCGTGGTCGATCCCGAGACCGGCGCCGACGTCCCGGACGGCCAGGTGGGCGAAGCGCTGGTGCGCGGCAACATCATGCGCGGCTACTGGCGCAATCCGGAACAGACCGCCCGCGCCATCCCCGAGGACGGCTGGCTCAGGACCGAGGATCTCGTCACCCGTGACGACGACGGCTACGTCAAGTTCGTGGCCCGGCTGAAGCTGATGCTGAAGGTGGGCGGCGAGAACGTCTCGCTGGAAGAGGTGGAGCGTGTGGTCGGCGGACACGACGCCGTGGCCGAATGCGGCGCGGTGGGCGTGGCGGATCCGCGGAAAGGCGAAGCGGTGGGCCTGCTGGTCGTCGCCCGTCCCGGCTCGGGCCTCGACGCGGCGAGCCTGGCCGCCTGGATCGAAGCGCGGCTGGCGAGGTTCAAACAGCCGCGCCGCATCGAATTCGTCGACGCCATCCCCAGGCTCGCCAACGGCAAGGTCAACCGTCCGGCCCTGGATGCCCTCGGCACCCGGACTTTCGCGTCGTGAGCGAGCTCGCGCGCGCCCGTGGGAAAGGAACCTCCCGATGAGCTATGTATTCAGCGCCGATGGCCATATCGTCGAGCCGCAGGACCTCTACGTCGACGGCCTTCCGGCCAGCCTGCGCAAGCATGGCCTGCGCGCGGAAAAGGTCGATGGCTACATGCTGACGATGGCCGGCGAGAAGGTCATCAGCAAGATGGCGCTGCACAGGCCGCCGCCCCGGATGGGCCCCGACAACGAGGTCTTCGGCCGTAGCGATCGGCGCGGCGCGCGCGAAATCGATGGCCGGCTGCTGGACATGGAGGCCGAGGGGATCGACGCGGAAATCATTTTCCCGACCGTGGGCCTCATGTCGTTCCTGATCGAAGACCCCGACGCCGAGCTCGCGACCGTGCGGGTCTACAACGACTGGATCGACGCCAAACTCCGCGACCGCCCCGAGAGATTCGTCCGTTGCGGCCTGCTTCCCGTGCGCGATTTCGGGAACACCGTCGCGGAGATCCGCCGCCTCGCCGGCATGGGGTTCACGGCGGCGATGTTGCCCAGCCTGATCGAGCCCGCCTCAGGGCTGCCGGCCTACAACTTCGAAGACTGGCATCCCGTGTTCGAGGCGGGCCAGGAGCACGGGGTCGTGTTCGTGATGCACACGGGCACGGGGCGGGAAGACGTCAGGAGCCAGAAGGGTCCCGGCGGCGCGGTGATCAACTACGCCATCCAGGCCTGTGACGGCATGCATTCGATCATGCACATGGTCGCCGGCGGCGTGCTCGACCGCTTCCCGGGCGCGAAGGTGTGCTGCATCGAATCCGGGGCCAGCTGGCTGGCGGCGCTCGCCGAGCGGATGGACGAGGTCTATGCGGCGCACGAAATCTTCGTCCGGCCCAAGCTGTCGATGAAGCCCAGCGAGATCATCGCCCGCCAGGTGGCCTGCTCGTTCCAGTTCGACCGCGCCTGCATCATGTCGCGCTCGGTGATCAGCGCCAAACCGCTGATGTGGGGCGCCGACTACCCTCACCACGAGGGCACCTTTCCGCGCTCACGCGAGGTGGTCGCCCACCTGTTCGACGGGATCGAGATCAGCGAGCAGGACAAGGCGGACATCATCGGCGGCAACGCCGCGAGGCTTTTCCGGCTGCCCATGCGTCAGGGGCAGCCGGCCTGAAGCGCGCTACGGCAGACCGAACACCACGATGGTGGCCGCGCCGCGGGTTTGCCAGATGCTCTTGGACTCGTTGCCGGAGGCGACGGCGACGAGCTGTTTGCCGCCGACCGAATAGGTCACCACGCCGCCCGCCACAGGGCCGCCCGTGAAGAAGCGGTAGAGCACCGCCCCGTCCCGGCTGCGGAACGCCATGAACTCGCCCGCCGACGTGCCGGTGAAGATCACGCCGCCGGCCGTCGGGGTGACGCCCGCAACCATCGGGCTGTCGGAATCGAAGCGCCAGCGCTCCTGTCCCGTGGCGCCATCGAAGGCTCGTAGCGCGCCCTTCGCCAAGGCGGGCGGGTCGATCTTTATCGAGCCGCCGCCCGTCGAATAGGGCAGGCCTTCCTTCTCCTTGGTGATGGTGGCGCACCAGTCGACCGAGTTGACCAGGACCTGGCTGTTGGCCGGATCGAAGGCCGGGCCGTTCCATTCCACGCCCCCCAGGATCCCCGGGCAGACACGCACCGGCTGGTCGGGCAGCAGCGGGACGGTGTCGCTGACCCGCCGGGAAAGGTCGCGGCGGTACAGCAGGCGCCGGGCGCCGCGATCGTAGAAATAGACGCGATCGTCCTTGCTGCCGACGGCCATCAGCTTGCGGCCGCCGGCCTCGTAGATCATCGGCGCGGCCGCGGTGTCCCAGTCGTGTTCGTCGAAGGGGTTCTGCTGATGGTGCCAGATGAGCTTTCCGGTGTCGGCGGAGAGCGCGATCATGGCGTTGCTGTAGAGGTTGGACCCCTTGCGGCCCGCGCCGTTGAAGTCGGAATCCGGGTTGCCGGTCGAGGCGTAGAGGATTCGGGCCTCGGGATCGACGGTGATCGTCGTCCACATCGAGCCGCCGCCGCGCCGGCCGGTCTTGGGCCAGGTCTCGCGGCCCGGTTCGCCATCGGCCGGAATGATGTTGAAGCGCCAGAGCGAGCGCCCGGTGGCCGCGTCGAAAGCGTTCAGGTGACCGGCTGCGCCGAAGTCGGCCCCCGCCTCGCCGATGTAGACCTTGCCATCGAACACCAGGGGGGCGGCGCTGAGGAAATAGCCGTCGCGGCTGTCGGCGACGCGGACGTCCCAGACCAGCTTGCCGGTGGCGGCGTCCAGCGCGATCAGGTGGGCGTCAAGCGTGCCGCGGATCACCAGGCCCTGGTAGAGGGCGACGCCGCGGTTGGTCTGGAGCGTGGTTTCCGGGTCGGAGGCGACATATTCGTTCGACCACAGGAGCCGGCAGGTGGCGGCGTCGAGCGCATAGGTCCGCCGGGAGGTGGTGATGTAGAGCTTGCCGGCGCGGACGATGGGCGAAGCCTGGAAGGCGCCCGTCTCGCCGGTCTGGAAGATGCACTTGGGCGCGAGCTGGCCGGCGTTCTCGGCGCTGATCTGCGACAGGGCGGAGTAGCGTTGGCCCCGCAGGTCGCCGTTATAGCGCAGCCAATCGGTGGCGGAGGAGGCAAGAAGTTCGGCGTCGTCCGGACCCTTGGTGGTGGGCTCGGACAGGCGTCGCGGCGGCGCGGGCAGGCTGACCGGGGTCGCATCCCGCACGGGCGCGGCGGCCGGGGCCGCATCCGGATGCAGGAGATAATCGGCGATGGCGGCGTATTCGGTCGTGCTCAGCGAACCCTCCGCGCCCGGCGGCATCGTCTTGGCGGCCTGGGCGCCAAGTTCGGCGGGCTTGCCGGCCCAGTGCGAGTCGAAGAGCATGCCCGAGAGCGGCGGGCCGGCGCCGCCGCTGCGGTCGCCGCCATGGCAGGCCGCGCAGTTCTGGCGATAGAGGCCCCGCCCGTCCGGAGTCTCGGCGGCGCGGGCGGCGGCGGCGGCGCCCAACGCGAGGCAGATCCCGAGGATGGCCCGCCGAAAGCTCTGCGTCCCTGGCATTTTCGATTTCCCCCTGCGGCGTCACGCGCCTTGCCGTGTTCGTAGCCCAGACGTGTTTCGCGCCCAAGGCCCCGTGTTCTTCTCGCGGTAAAATCCGGCCGGTGGCGCTGTAAGGGCTCAGGGCCGAATGCGCCGGCGCCGCCTCAATTGGCTTGGCCCGCCATTATCGACAGCGCCTCTCGCGGCGTGGCGGTCTCGCGTCCGATCTGCCGGGCGATCTCGACGACCCGGGCCACCTTCTCGGCATTTGTCAGGCGGACCCCATCCGGTTCGACGGGGTTGTCCCCGAGCCCTGTCCGCACGTGACCGCCGGCGGCGATGGCGTGAAGGTTCATCGCCCAATGGCTCACGCCATAGATGTAGACCATCCAGATGACCGGCACGTCTGGGGGAACGACGCTGAGATAGGCCTCGATGGCGCGTGGATTGGGTGGCATGCCCCACGACAGTTCGTCGTTGAGGCAAATCTTCAGGAACAGCGGCGAGGGAACCTGGCCCATCCGGTAGTGGGCGACGGCGTGGCGGACGTGACCGGGCTCGCGGCAGACGACGCTGATGGGAAAGCCGTACTCTCGGGCCAGGCCCATCAGGTATTCGGTCTCGGCGTGGCTGACGTTGAGCGTCCAGTCTTCGCGGAAACGCCCTTCCGCCGGGTCGAAGGCCCCGAAGTTCACCGCGCCCGGATCGATGGTGGCCATGTTCAACCTGACGCCCGGGTCTTCCGCCAGCGCCTTGACGTGCGAGAACCGTTCCTCCGCCGTGGGCGACATTCCGTAGGTCGGATAGACCATGAGCCCGGGCCGTTCGCGACGGATGGCGCGCATCGCCTCGATGTAGACCTCGGTACCCGGGTGCAGCATGTCGCCGGTGCGGTCGTCGCGGGCATGGAAGTGAATGATCGCGGCGCCGGCGTCGGCGCAGGCGATCGCGTCGCGCACGCCTTCCTCCACGGAATACGGAACGTTGGGGTTATCGGCCTTCGAAGCCTGCTCGTTGATGGCCGCTTCGATGATCAGCTTCTGCATGGCCTTGCCGCCCCCTTGCCCTATCGCGCCGCGAAGCGTTCGCGCAGCCAGGACGCCAGGAGGCGCCCCACCGTCTCGCGCGGATTGCGGTCCGCGGCGCCCTCGATCGGATACCCGAAGTGCTCGCCATCAACGTGATGCAGGCGCTTGTCCTTTGCGGCGGAAATCGCATGCATCTCCACCGCGTCCGACGGATAGACGCCTCGATCGGCCGTGTAGTTGATGATGATCGTGGGAACCTGGATGTGCGGCAGCGCCAGCCGCAATGAGCCGCGCGCTGTCAGGCCAGATGCGGCGGAGAGCCAGGCCCTTGGCGACCGGAATTGGCCAAGCCCGCCCCGCGCGTAGTTCAAGCCCAGGGTGTCCTGGGTGAGAAAGCCGCCGACTGTCCGCTTCGAGGGGTCGATCGAAAGGTCACAATAGGCGAGGCTGGCGTCGGTCCGGTAGACGGTGACCGGCTTGGTGTCTCGCGCGCGGCGCTGGATATGGGAGCGGTCGGCCAGGTCCAGTGACGCGAAGAAGGGCGCGGCCATCAAGTCCTGCTGGCTTCGTTGCTCGGCGATGAGCGCGCGGGCGACAGCGTCGATCCGCGACAGCCTGGCGCGCTGGGCGTCGCGATAGCGGGCCGAAAATTCCGGACTGTAGACGCTGGGATGCGGCGGTTCGCGATAGCCGTTTCGGGGATCATACATGTCGAGCGCCGGATCGCAGGACAGCGGGTCGGTCTCGTCGACCACGGAGGGATCGAGGCCGCGCTCGATCACCGAGCTCTCGCCAAAGGGTGTCGCCACCAGGATCAGTCCGTCGGCGGCCGGCAGATCGACGGCGTTCAGGTCGAGCGGATCGCCGGCGGGCGTGTGGGTGAAGCGGCCCGGCGGGCTGGTCTCCGCCTGCCACTGATAGAAGCCCAGCGGGCCGCCACCACCGCAGTTGCCCAGCAGGACGACCTCCCCATAGCCGCGCTCCGCCTTCAGCATCTCGAGGGCGCCGGCCACATCCAGGAGCAACGCCTCGTGCACGAGGGCGAAGTCGGCGCCGCCGTGCCGGTGCCTGAAGCCGAACACGGCGTATCCCGCTTCGAGCAGCGCGGGCGCCAGGTAGTGGCGGGTGAAATCACCGCGCGGGTGGGTCAGGCAGACAACGGTGCGCTCCCCGCCCCGCTGGTAGAGCACGCCGTGCGACTGGGCTCCGTCGCAGGACGCAAACGCGAGATTTTCGGTGTTCACGCCGTCCGGCAGGAAAGCGAAGTCGGTGGGCGCGATGCGGCCGCCCGGAGGCCGGACGGCGGCCACGCCGGATCTCTCTCCCACCACATTCACCATGCGTGCCTCCCGTGGCCGCGACCGTCCGTTGGCAACAGCCTGGGTGCTCAGCATTCCCGGGTCAAGGCGGCGGCGCTGCCGATTGACCGGTACGATGCGACGGGGGCAAGTGGGGGTAAATGGGCGAAGTCCAATAGCCGCTGAAGTCGGGGAGCGTCGGTCGATGTCTGTGCTTGAGGGAAAGGTCGTGATCGTGACCGGCGCGGGACGGGGAATCGGCCGCGGGATCGCCCTCGGCGCCGCGGCGGCGGGCGCGAAGGTGGTCGTGTGCGACCAGGGCGGGCGGTTGCAGGGCGGGCACCCGGATGCGCGGGTCGCCGAGGCGGCGGCGGCGGAGATCAACGCCGCCGGCGGCGAAGCGGTGGCCGCCGGCGACACGGTGGCGACCATGGACGGCGCGCGCAGGATCGTCGGCGCCGCGCTGGAGGCCTGGGGCCGCGTCGACGGCCTCGTATGCTGCGCCGGCATTGTCAGACACGGTCCGTTCCTGGAGCTCTCGGAGAGCGATTTCGACGACGTCGTGGCGGTCCATCTGAAGGGCCACTTCACCATGTTCCATTCCACCCTGGCGGCCATGGTCGGGAACGGAAACGGCGGATCGCTGATCGGCATTTCCTCCGCCTACAGCCAGGGTGACGCCGACCGCGCCGCCTATCGCTCGGCGAAAGCCGGCATCGTCGCGCTCACGAAGAGCGCGGCCCTGGCCGGCGAGGCCCATGGCGTGCGGGCCAATGTGATCTCCCCCATGGCCAACAGCCGCATGACCAAGGCCTCGGATCTTCAATTCGACTCCGAGCCCGAGGATATCGCGCCCATGGCCGTCTACCTGCTCTCGGACCGCTCGAAGGGTTTGAGCGGCCAGGTGTTCAGCGTCGCCGGCAGGACAATCAGCTGCTGGGAAGACCCCCATGAGAGGCGAACGGCCCGGTCAGAGGGGCGCTGGACCCAGGACGGGATAGACGGCGTCGTCCCCTGGCTGAGGGAGGGCGCGCGGCAAGCCGGAGGCGGGTCGCCACCGCTTCCCGAAGACTGGCGGGCGCGGTTCCGATAAGGGCCGCGATCATGTCCCGCCGCGGCAACGACGAATTCGAAATCGATCTGGAGGCCCTGCGGCTTCGCTACCGGGACGAGCGCGCGAAGCGCCTTCGGGCCGACGCCACCGGCCAGTTCCAGCCGTTGAAGGGAAGGTTCGCCGACTTCGCCAAGGACCCTCATGCCGACCCCGGGTTGAGCCGCGCGCCCTGCGTCGAGGCGGTCGATGTCGCGATCATCGGCGGGGGATTCGGGGGCCTGCTTGCCGGGGGGCGCCTGCGCGAGGCTGGCGTCGAGAGCCTGCGGATCATCGACAAGGCCGCGGACTTCGGCGGCACCTGGTACTGGAACCGGTACCCGGGCGTCGCGTGCGACGTGGAATCCTATGTCTACCTGCCGTTCCTCGAAGAGACCGGCTACATCCCGTCGGAAAAATACGCCCGCGGCGGCGAGATATTCGAACACTGCCGCCGGATCGGCCGGCATTACCGCCTGTACGACGGGGCGCTGTTCCAGACCGAAGTGACGCGCGTCGCCTGGGACGAGACCGGCAAGCGCTGGATCGTGTCGACCGATCGCGGCGACCGCATCGCCGCGCGCTTCGTCGTCTCGTGCAAGGGGCTCTACAACAGTCCGAAGCTGCCCGGCATTCCGGGCATCGAGGACTTCCAGGGGCGGAGCTTCCACACCAGCCGCTGGGACTACGCCTACACCGGCGGGGCGGCCGACCAGGATCTCGCCGGGCTCGAGGACAAGGCGGTCGGCATCATCGGGACGGGTTCGACCGGGATCCAATGCGTTCCGCGTCTCGCCGAACGGTCGAAGCATCTCTACGTCTTCCAACGCACCCCGAGTTCGATCGACGCCCGCAACAACAGGCCGACAGACCCTGCCTGGGCGGCTACGCTCTCGCCCGGCTGGCACCGCAGGCGGATCGAGAATTTCACCCTGGTCACGGCCGGCGTGCCGCAGGCCGAGGATCTGGTCGAAGACAGCTGGACGGACCTGCTGGGCGCAGGCGCCGGGGCGGCGGATGGCGAGGCCAAGCCGCTGGATCCGGCCGCGTTGGACCGCTCGCAGTTCATGAAGATGGAGGTGGTGCGCCGCCGGGTCGAGGCTGTCGTCAAGGACCGCGCCACGGCCGAGGCGCTGAAGCCCTACTACCACTACCTGTGCAAACGGCCCGGGTTCTCCGATGAGTATCTGGAGGCGTTCAACCGGCCGAACGTCACGCTCGTCGATACGGACGGCCGGGGTGTGGAGAGGATCACGCCGCATGGGGTCGTGGCCGGCGGCGCCGAATATCGTCTGGATTGCCTGATCTTCGCGACCGGGTTCGACTTCATGAACAACTATGTGCGCGAAGCGGGTTTCGACGTGATCGGCCGGGGCGGCCTAGCCCTGAGCGAATGCTGGGCGGGCGGCGTTCGCACGCTGTTCGGCATGCAGGCGCACGGCTTCCCGAACTTCTTCGTCGTCAGCCTGATCCAGGCCGGGGTCTCGTTCAACTACATGCACATCGCCGACGAGCAGGCCAGGCACATCGCCTATGTGATCTCGCGGTGCCTGGAGGCCAGGATCGAGACCGCCGAACCGGCGGCGGAGGCCGTCAGCGACTGGGTCGAGACCGTCCTGGCGAGCGCCGGCGCCCGGCGGGCGTTCCTGGATGGCTGCACGCCTGGCTACATCGACCAGGAGGGACGCCGTGACAGCGCCTTCGACCTGAACGCGTCCTATCCGAAGGGCCCCGTCTCCTACCTCGAACTTCTGGAATCCTGGCGCGCGGAAGGATCGATGCAGGGCCTTGTGGTCGAGCCGGCGGGCTGTTGAATTGCCATGACCTGTCTCCGCGCCTATCCAGATATTGAACCCGCAAGAACTCCCCGATGAAAATTCACATCAACAGAGCCGGCTGCGTCGGCCACGCGCGGTGCGCGGCGACGGCGCCCGAGATTTTTCCGCTGGACGACAACGGCTACATCGCCGTGGACGAGGTGGCGCCATCGCTCGATCAGGAAGCCCTGGCGAGGCGCGGGGCGCGCGCCTGTCCGGAGCGGATCATTACGGTGGACGAATAGACGGAACCGTCGGCCGGACTTCATCGCCTCTGGGCCTTCGCCCCTGTGAAGCCGAAACCGACGAGCCACTGGGTATTTCGCTGAGGACCACGCCTGTGAACGACCTGCCCCTGACGCCGCCCCGGTGCTCCGCTGGAGCCGCACCGCCGCGCGCCCTCGGCTCGGTTCGCCGAACCTCCAGCATCGACGTGTCCTGGCCGGACGGCCATGGGGGCGACATGCGCGCCGTCGGACGCGCGCGGGACTACATCACGCCGCGGTCCGGTGACCCCGCGATCGTCAGCGCCGAGGATGCTTTCGAGGCCCAGATCAGGCCGGACCGGACGATCCTGGCGATCGAGGCCGGTCCCGCGCGGTCCGCCATCGGCCGCCTGGTGGGCGAGCGCGGCGGCGGGCGGCTACGGGGCGTGCTGGCCGAAGTGATGCCCGAGGAGCGGGACGGCGCCACGCCGCTCTATCTGATCCTCGACGACATTTCCGGCACGAGCCTGATCGCCGGCTGGGCCTGGTCGCAGTGGAAGCCCGACTGGCTGGCCTCCATGCGCGAGGCCATGCAGGAGCCGCAGCTCCGCGCGTTCATGAAGAGCCGCGAGAACGTGTGCATCGGCCATCTGCCCGGCTCGAGCGCCTTCGCCCTGGACCGGCGGGACCCGACCGGCAGCACGCCCGCGCCCGACCTGCGCCGCTCCGACGACCCCGACGGGTGGCATGCCTTCACCGTCCAGGACGACGTCGGCTTTCGCCGGGCGCGGCGGATCGACGTGGTGCTGGACACCGAGATCCACATCGACGCCGCTTTCCAGGACAGCGCGTCCCAGCCTGGCGGCGGGCGGGCGGCGCTTCACGAATATGGGATCAAGGTCACGGCGGACCGGCAATCCATGCGGGTGCTGGCGATCGCCGCCGAGCCGCGTGTCCTGCCGTTCAGGGAATGTCCGTCGGCGGTCGGCAATCTGGCGCGGCTGATCGGATCGCCGTTGCAGGCGCTGCGCGAGGCGGTGCTGGCCGAACTACCCGGTCCCGCCGGCTGCACGCACCTGAACGACGCCATGCGCGCCCTGGCCGAGGTTCCCGCCCTCGTCCGGCGGCTCGAGGCCCACGGCTGAACCGGGGCAGCGCGCAGCGCTCACCCGTCCCAGATAAGGTCCAGTGAGTCCAAGCCAAGGACGCTTCCGCCATGGAGCGAGGGCGGCCGATCCGGGTCGAGCCGAAAGGCCGGCGTCCGAGCCAATAGTTCCGCGTACAGTATGCGAAGCTCCAGGCGCGCCAGGTGCGACCCGACGCACCGGTGAGGACCCGCGCTGAAGGCGATATGCGCCTTGTCCCGCCGATCAAGGTCGACCTGATCGGCCCCCGGCCAGCGTCCCGGATCCAGGTCGGCCGCGGGCAGGCTGAGGAACACACGATCGCCCTTCCGCAGTTCGACGCCATGGAAGACGAAGGTCTTCGTGACCCGCCGCGTCGTGATCACGAAGGTGTAGCGGCGTAGCAGTTCCTCCACGGCCTCCGGGATCAGCGACGGATCCGCGCGCAGGCGCGCCTGCATCCCCTGATCGCTCGCGAGGTGGCGCACACCGACGCCCAGGCCGTTCATCACCGTATCCAGCCCGGCGATGAACAGCAGGACGCAGTAGTTCTCCATGTCTTCCAGCGTGAGCGGCCGACCGTCGATGTCCGCGCTCCAGAGGCGGCTGATCAGGTCGTCCTGAGGATTTTCACGGCGATCGATGATGGTCTCGCGCATGCAGGCCACCATCTCCTGGAAGAACTGTGCTGTTTGCGCCAGATCCCCGTTCGGGGTGGACAGCTGCCTCCTGACCAGCGCGCGATATTCGGCCTGGTGTTCGAGCGGCAGGCCCATGAACTTGAGGAAGACCTGCACCGGCAGCGGCTCGCCGATCTCGCTCATGAATTCGCAGCGCCCGTTGGGAACGACGTGGTCGATCAACTGACTTGCGAGGCTTCGGATGCCCTCGGTGAGGCCGGCCATCGCCTTGGGCGAGAAGGCGGCATTGAGCGGCATCCGGAACGCGCCATGCAGCGGCGGATCGAGAATGATCGGAATGGGCTGCGGCATGCGAGCGCCGGGCACCATCTTCTCGAGCATCGCGCTGACCTCGTCCGGCGGGAACAATTCGCTGGAGAACGCTTCCCAGTCGCGGGCGGCGTCGAAGATGACGTCATGCCGATTGAGCATCCAGTGACCGCCGCCCCGCGGGGTCCAGAAGATCGGGGGGGCCTGAGCCAGCACCTGCTGGTAACGGTCGTGCGGATCCCGGCGGAAGCCAGGGTCCAGCAGCATGTCGAAGTCATAGACCAGCGACTGGGGCACATGCGCCGGCCTGGGCGCGGCGGGCGTGAGTCCGGCGACACCGTCTTCGGCCATCATCTATCCTCCCATTGCCCCGTCACCGGGATCAGACTGCCTTCGCGAACGTGAGTTGTACCGCCAACGCGACCCGGAAGCGCGGTCGCGGCGCCGGCGGTTTTGTCATCATGCGACAAACACTTCCCATCGTCCGACGCGTCGTTCTCTCGACGCTCACATGTCCCCCGCCTTCGCGCGCGCGGCGCCTGCCGTCAGCACAACGCTTGACTGTGAGCGGTCTCGAACGCACGGTCGCCGAGGATCAATTGCCGCCGGCCGCCAGGCCACGTCGAACGGAATAATGATCCGACGCCAGGGAGCTTCTGAATTTGTCCCAACTCGCCTTCTTAGCGCCCCTTACGCCCGAGGACGCCGCAAAGGCGCTCGGGGCACAGGGCGCGCGCGCCCTGTCGGGCGGCACCGATCTGCTGGTGCAGCTACGCGCCGGCCGGGCGCGCCCGAGCGTCATCGTCGATCTCAAGCGCATCGCCGGCGCCATCGGCGTGCGTGAAGAGGGTGGAGGCTTCGTGATCGGCGCCTGCACGCCCGGCATCCTGCTGTCGGAGCATGCCGCTCTGTCGCGCGCCTGGCCTGGCGTCGTCGAAGGGGCCAGCCTGATCGGCTCGACCCAGATCCAGGCCCGGGCCACCCTGGCGGGCAATCTCTGCAACGCCTCCCCGGCGGCCGACAGCGTGCCCGCCATGATCGCCGGCCGCGCCACCTGCGTGATCGTCGGTCCAGGCGGCCGGCGCGAGGCAGCCGTCGAAAGCATCGTCCTGGGTCCGGGTCGGACATCACTCGCCCCAGGCGAATTCATCCTGGAGTTTCGCCTGCCGCCGCGGCCGAAGCGCGCCGCCGACGCCTACCTGCGGCTGATCCCGCGCACGGAAATGGACATCGCGGTGGCCGGAGCCGCGGTGAACCTGACGCTGGATGACGCCGGAACGGTGACCGAGGCCCACGTCGTGATCGGCGCGGTGGCGCCGACGGCGCTGTGGCTGCGGGAAGCCGGCGCCGCCCTTGTCGGCAGCCGGCTGGAAGCCCCGGCCGTGGAGGCCATGCAGGCCGTGGTGCGCGCCGCCTGCCGTCCTATCGACGACAAGCGCGGCACGGTGGAATATCGCACAAGGATCGCTGGCGTCTTGGCGCAGCGGGCCGCGACGATCGCCTATCAGCGGGCAAGGGGAGTCATTTGAGCAAGCATCACATCAGCGCCACCGTGAACGGCGACCCCGTGGAGTTTCTGACCTCCTCGGGAGCGACGCTCCTCGATGTGCTTCGCGATCAGCTGAATCTCACCGGCACCAAGGAAGGCTGCGGGTCGGGCGACTGCGGCGCCTGCAGCGTCATCCTGGACGGCCGGCTGGTCTGCTCCTGCCTGGTGCTCGCGCCCGAGGCGGAGGGCCGCCGGATCGAGACGGTGGAGGGCCTGTCCGACGGCGTTCGGCTGCATCCGCTGCAAGAGCAATTCCTGAAGCACGCCGCGCTCCAGTGCGGCTTCTGCACACCCGGCTTCCTGGTGGCCGCCAAGGCGCTTCTCGACGCCAATCCGGACCCGTCCGAGACCGAGGTGCGCTACTGGCTGGCCGGAAACCTCTGCCGGTGCACCGGTTACGACAAGATCGTTCGGGCGGTGATGGACACCGCCGCCGAGCTTCGGCAAGCGAGGATACCCGCATGAGCGAGACCCTGAAGCGCCCGGGCGCGCGCCAGACCCTGAACGTGGTGGGCACCCGCCCGATCCGTCCCGACGGGGCCGACAAGGTGACGGGCCGGGCCGCCTTCGGCGCCGACCTCAGCATGTCGGGCCAATTGGTGGGCCGCATCCTGCGCAGTCCCCACCCGCACGCGCGCATCCTGTCGATCGACACGAGCAAAGCCGCCGCCTTGCCGGGCGTGAAGGCGGTCATCACCGGGGCGGACTTCCCCGACCTGGGCGCGGAGGTGCTCGCGGGCGGCGAAGCGGTGACCAACCTGGCGGACATGGCCGCCAATGTGATGGCGCGCGACAAGGTGCTCTATGACGGTCACGCGGTGGCGGCGGTCGCGGCGATCTCCGCCGAGATCGCCGAAGAGGCGCTACGCCGGATCGAGGTCGCCTACGAGACGCTGCCGCATGTGATCGAGGTGCTCGAGGCGATGCGGCCCGACGCGCCCGTGCTGCATGCGACGCTGTTCACCCAGGGCCTGGAGGCGCGCCCCGAGCAGCCGTCGAACATCTCCAACCGCACGCGTTTCATGCGCGGCGACTTCGAGGCGGCCTATGCCGCCGCCGATGTCCGCATGGAAGGGCGCTACACCACCCGCGCCGTGCACCAGGGCTACATCGAGCCGCACGCCTGCGTCGCGGCATGGGGGAGCGACGGCCAGTGCGAGGTCTGGGGCTCGTCCCAGGGCCAGTTCATGGTGCGGACCTACTGCGCCCGTGTCCTCGGTGTTCCCATTTCCAACGTTCATGTGACGCCGGCCGAGATCGGCGGCGGGTTCGGCGGCAAAACGACCGTCTACCTGGAGCCCGTCGCGCTCGCGCTGTCGCGGGCCAGCGGCCATCCGGTGAAAATGGTGATGAGCCGCGACGAGGTGTTCCGCGCCACGGGTCCGACATCCGGCGGCGTCATCGACGTCAAGCTCGGCGCCTCGAACGACGGCAAGATCGTCGCGGCGCGCGTGGAGATGATGTTCCAGGCCGGCGCGTTCCCGGGGTCGCCGGTGGCGGCGGCGGCGATGACGTGCCTGGCCTGCTATGAGGTCGACAACTTCGAAATCGTCGGCTGGGACGTGGTCACCAATACGCCGAAGGTCGCCGCTTACAGGGCGCCGGGCGCCCCGCTCGGCGCCTTCGGCGTCGAGAGCGCGGTCGACGAACTGGCCCTGACGCTGGGTCTCGACCCGCTGACGCTGCGTGAGATCAACGCGGTGAAGGATGGCTCGAAGGCGCCCTATGGGCCGACCTACCAGAACATCGCCTATGTCGACACCCTGGCGGCCATCCGCGACAGCGAACACTACAAGGCGCCGCTTGGACCGAACCAGGGACGCGGCGTCGCCGCCGGCTTCTGGTTCAACCATGGCGGGGAAAGCAGCGGGGCCGTCCACGTCGCCGACGACGGCGGGATCGTGGTGGTCTCCAGCAACCCCGACATCGGCGGATCGCGCGCCGCGATGGCCATGATGGCCGCCGAGACCCTGGGCGTTCCGCTCGAACGCGTGCGTCCCGTCGTCGGCGACACCGACTCCATCGGCTTCGCCATGGTGACCGGGGGCAGCCGCACGACGTTCGCGACGGGCCTGGCCGTGGTGCGCGCCGCCGAGCAGGTTATCGAGCAGCTTCGCCAGCGCGCGGCGATGCTCTGGGAAGTGGACGCCGACAAGGTGGCCTGGCGCGCGGGCGAGGCGGTCTGCACGGACCCCGAGAAAGCGGACCTCAAGCCCCTGTCTCTGGCGACGCTCGCCGAGCGGGCAAGCCGCACGGGCGGCCCCATATCCGCCCAGGTCTCGCTCAACGCCCAGGGCGCTTCACCGGGCTTCGGCGTTCACCTCTGCGACCTGGAAGTCGATCCCGAGACCGGGGTCGCGCGGGTGATCCGCTACACCGCCGCGCAGGACGTCGGCCGCGCCATCCACCCATCCTACGTGGAAGGTCAGTTGCAGGGCGGCGCCGTCCAGGGCATCGGCTGGGCGCTGAACGAGGAGTATATCTTCGACGCGGGGGGACGGATGGAAAACGCCGGATTCCTCGACTATCGGATGCCGGTGGCGTCCGACCTGCCGATGATCGACACCATACTGGTGGAGACCACGCCCAACCCGCTGCATCCCTTTGGCGTCAAAGGCGTGGGCGAGGTGCCCATCGTGCCGCCGCTGGCGGCGGTGGCCAACGCCCTGCGCCGCGCCATCGGCGTGCGCGTCCCGGACCTGCCCCTGTCGCCGCCGCGGATCCTCGCCGCGCTGGAGGCCAAGCAGGCCTGACCCATGGCGCGGGTCGTCGCCTGCAGCGACTGCTGGCCGCTCACCGGCGGGGCGTCGGAGTTCAACGTCGAGGCGGCGACGGTGCGCGACCTGATCCGCGGCCTCGACGCGCGCTTCCCCGGCCTGGGGGACTTCGTCGACCGCAGAATGGCCATGGCCATCGACGGCGAGATTCACCAGGACGCCTGGTTCTCGCCGATCGAGCCTGACAGCGAGGTCTTCCTGTTCCCCAAGATCGGCGGCGGCTGAGCGTCGAAGACCTGGCTTATGATCCCGGGGCGCGGATCACCTGGCCCAGACCAGGGGCAGTTCGCGCGGGCCGACGATGCCGGCGAGATAGGACGTGATCTCGGCGCCAGGTTCGAGGCTGAACTCGGGAAGCACGGCGAGGGCCTGTTCCATCGCGATCCTCAGCTCGCGCCGCGCCAAGTGTATCCCGATGCAGATATGCGGGCCGTAGCCGAAACTCACGTGCCTGGGCTTGCGGTCAAAGTCGATAAGCTCGGGATTTTCGAAGACCTCGGGATCGTTCGACCCCAGCATCGTCGGCAGCATCACGAAATCGCCCGGCATGACCGTCACGTCGCCGATCTGGGTTTCGACGATACAGCGGCGCGACGTGGTCACACCCGCATAGGCGCGCATGAGTTCTTCGACCGCGTCGGGGATCTTTTCCGGATGGGCCCTGAGCAGGCGTTGCTGGTCCGGCCTCTCCGCCAGATACCGGAAATGTGAGGACATGTTCGTCGAGACGGTGTCCAGGCCACCGACGAACAGATTGAAGCAAAATCCGGTGAGTTCGTCCCGGGTCAGTTTCCGTCCCTCGATCTCCGCTTCGACGCACAGCGTAAGCAGGTCATTCTTCGGATTGACCCTGCGGGATTCGCATTCCGCCTCAAGATATTCCGTGATGCTCCGGGTGGCCTCCGTCATCTCCTCGCGATTGGAGGAGCGCAGGATCATGTGTTCCCACGCGAGGAACTGGGACATGCCCTCCTGGGGAAGCCCCATCAAGTCCAGGAACACGCGGATCGGAAACTCGAAGGCGAAGTCGGTGACGAACTCGCAGCCGCCGGCGGGCTTCAGCGCCTCCATCCGGGTTCGCGCATAACTGCGGATCTTGTCGTCCAGCACGGCTATGCGCGAGGCGGCCAGCAATGGACTGAGCGCGAGCCGATAGAGCGCATGCACCGGCGGGTCGGCTTCCACGGGCAGCAGAAACCAGGACTCCCCAAGGAGCGCGCCGTAGGGCGACATCCCGCGCGGGCTGAAATGCTCGGAATCCATGTTGATCTTCTGCAGGTCCTCGAAGCGCCGGGGAATCCATGCACCGGCCGCCAGGTGATGGGCGCCGTCAGCCCAGAAGACCGCAGGCCCCTTGTGCACTTCCGGCAGGAAGCTTCGCGGATCGGCCGTCGTCGTCCGCTCAAGTCCAGCGAAGGGATAGGGACGGACAAGCGCGTCGGGAACGTGCGCCGGCCGGACTGGCGAAGCGGCCTCGGAACTGGATTGCATGGATCAGGAACTCCTAGGAAACCGCCGCAAGGATCGCCGCCGTGGCGTCGAATTCTGTACTTCACCGCGTGTCAGGCCGAAAGCGGCTCCAGGTAGGACAGCCCGTCGGCGCAGTCCCGCCACAGGCCCACCTCATCGATCACCGTACCGTCCTTGAACCTGATGCCGGCCGGGCGCTCGGCGCGGAAGTTCAGGAACTCGAGGCCGTCCGGCCCCGGGCCGAAACCGTAGAATGTCTCGGCCTCTATGCTCAGCGCGGCGCCGGCGGCTAGCAGCCGTGTTCCCAGCCGAAGGGCGCCGCGGGTAACGAAGATCACCTCGTCTTCGGCGTGGGCATGAACGATGGACTTGCCACGCGCCGCCGCGGCGGCGTCATCCATGGGCGGGATGGTGTTTTCGTGCAGCCAGACCTCGCACGTCGGGCAGGCGGCGTCCGCGTACAGCGCGCCGGGCACGCCGCCCGTGGCCATGGAATCGGTGCGCGGCACACGCTCGGCGGGCAGCAGATGAACGTGGCCGCCGGAACGAGCCTGCGCCTTCGGCCGCGTGGCCCCGAAGCTCAGCAGTTGCGTCGCCACATCCGCGCCATGGAGCTCGAGTCCCGCGTGGCGCTCGACGATCAGGCTCGAGGCCGGGCCAAGACGCCGGCCACCGGCTTCCACCGAGCCGGACCACACGTAGAGCAGGCGATCGGTCGCCGATGGCGTGAACCGCATTGCCTCCCCATCGTCAAGTTCGTGCAGGTGAACCTGGATGGAATGATCGGGTCCCCCGAACAGCGCGCGGGTCTTTCCCCCCGATATCCCGGCCGGCGGCGGCGCCAAGAGCGCCTCGTCGACTGTCGCCACGCCAATCTTCGGCATGCGGAAATCCTCCCCTCCACGGTGGCTGAGCCTAACATCCCGATCACCGCCGTCCGCCCAAAGAAATCGACTTGCGCGGTTTACCTGGCCGGGTCTTCGCTGGATGATCGAAATGAGCCGGCCACAGGGCTCAGGCCGACGATGCGGAGGAAGACATGAGCGCAGACACACTGGCGTCCCGGTCCAAGACGCCGGCCGCGCCGACGGGCGAAACGCCCCCGTCCAGCGCCCTTCCCCACGACGTCGAGCGTCTATCTCGCAAACAACGCCTGGCCGCCGGATACCGGCTGTTCTCGCGGTTCAAGTTCGACATGGGCGGGGCGGGCCACATCACGGTGCGCGACCCCGAACACACGGACTGCTTCTGGGTCAATCCGGCGGGGGTGCACTTCAGCCAGATCCGCACGTCGGACCTGATGCTGGTCAACCACGCGGGGGAAATCGTTCAGCCCCCAGCCCGCGCGGCGGCGCGCCTCAACGGGGCGGCCTTCGCCATCCACTCGCGCCTGCACGCCGCCAGGCCGGACGTCAACGCCGCCGCCCACTCCCACTCGCTCCACGGCAAGGCGTTCTCGACGCTCGGGCGGCTGCTCGAGCCGATCACCCAGGACGCGGCGGCCTTCTACCAGGATCACGCCCTGCTGCCGCGCTTCACCGGCGTCGTCTTCGACCTGTCGGAAGGCGACAAGATCGCCGAGACCCTGGGCGACAAGCATGCGCTCATCCTGCAGAACCATGGCCTGCTGACGGTCGGGGAGAGTGTGGAAAGCGCGGTCTGGCGCTATCTGGCGATGGACAACGCGTGCCAGACCCAGTTGCTCGCCATGGCCGCCGGCGCGCCCATCGCCATGCCGCCCGAAGTCGCGACACTCACCCAGAGCCAGACCGGGACCGAGCGGGTGATGCGGGCCGGGTTCGAGGGCTACTGGCAGTGGATCACCGCCGAGGAGCCCGACCTGCTCGACTGACCGACGGGCGCCGGATGCCCGCCGGATGCATCAGGCGGGCCGGTTAGCCGATCAGCGCGATTTCGCGCACGAGATCGCGGACGCGCGTCCGAAGGCTCGCCGGCATCCGCGCGAAATCCTTCAGCAGATCAAGCGCCCCCGGCACACCCATGACCTCGAGAACCAGGGTGTCGTTGCGGGAGAGCCCGGACGCCTGATCGATGTCGCCGACGAGGTCGCCGATGGTCGTGTCCCATCGCGTGGTGTAACTGCGGCGTCGTGATCACCGCGATCTCCGGCGGGGCCGGGATCGTTCAGCTTGCCGGGATAGACAGGCTGACGAGGGGATCATCGCTCAAGGGGGCGAGGGTTTCCAGGGTCATGTAGCGG